>VGZH01000027.1 GCA_016872645.1 Planctomycetota bacterium
CTCGCCATCGAAGCCAGCGGAGTCCGCAAACCCTACGTCATCCCCGAACTCCCGAAATCGAAAGGCCCCGGCAAGGAATACAGCGTGGACGAAGTCCTCGCGCTGGCCGGCGGCGACGGCCTCAAAGCCCGCGACTTCAAGAACGGCGAGAAGATGTACAAGGCCGCCCGCTGCGTGATCTGCCACCGCTTCGGCGGCGACGGCGGAGCCACCGGCCCCGATCTCACCCAACTCGCCGGCCGCTTCAACCTGAAAGACCTCACCGACGCCATCGTCGATCCCAGCAAAGTCATCTCCGACCAATACAAAGCCTCCACCATCGAAACCAAAGAGGGCAAAGTCATCACCGGCCGCATCGTGAGCGAATCGAAAGAGACGATCACCGTCGTCACCGACCCAGAAAACGCCACCAAGGTCGCCGTCATCAAGAAGAGCGACATCGAAAGCAACGAACCGTCAAAGGTCTCATTGATGCCGAAAGACTTGCTGAAGACGCTCAACGAAAACGAAGTCCGCGACCTGCTGGCCTACTTGCTGTCGCGGGGCAACCCGAACGACGCGATGTTTCGGAAATAACTTCTGTGATTTGTGGTCAATTGTTCGGCACGCTGAGACTGCCGCCGAATCGCCAGTTCGTACCAAATCAGTACTCGCCTGCAAGATGCGCCCGTTGGTCTTGTGAAATGCAAAGCGAACTGGGCGAAGCGCCGTTCGCATCCCTTCGATGCAAGTCTCAGCAAGTCAAGCAATTTTCTGTCAGTGGCAGCCGGATGTCGTTCGATGTCAAAGACGCGCTATCCGTCCCTGTATCAGATCAACACCCGAGTGTGGCTGACCGACCTGTCGCATTCGCGCGACCGCCGAGCGACGTTGGATGATATTTCGGATGCCGCATTAGATGATTTCGCGCGGCAAGGCTTCGACTGGATTTGGCTGCTGAGCGTCTGGCAGGCCGGTCCGGCTGCGCAGGGAATCTCGCGTGCGAATCCTGATTGGCGGCGCGAGTTCGAAGAGACGCTTTCGGACCTCTCCGACGACGACATCGGCGGTTCGGGTTTCGCCATTCAGAGCTACACGGTCCATCGCGATCTGGGAGGTGCTCCGGCGCTTGCGCGGTTGCGACAACGAATGCAGCAGCGCGGGCTGAAGCTGATGCTCGACTTCGTTCCGAACCACATGGCACCGGATCATCCGTGGGTCAACGAGCATCCGGACTACTTCGTGTCTGGCAGCGAAGTGGATTTGGCTCGTGCACCTCAGAACTTTTACCGACTGCCAACACAGAACGGATCAATGTTGCTGGCGCACGGCCGCGACCCGTACTTTGACGGCTGGCCTGACACAATTCAGCTCAACTACGGCAACCCTGATTTGCAAGAGGCGATGATCGGTGAGCTGAAACGCATCGCCGGGCAATGCGACGGCGTCCGTTGCGACATGGCGATGCTCGTCTTGCCCAGCGTGTTCGAGCGGACATGGGGAATCCGAGCGGAACCCTTCTGGCCTAAGGCAACCGAGTCCGTGCGGCACGAGCATCCGCAATTCCTGTTCATGGCCGAGGTCTATTGGGATCTCGAGTGGGAGTTGCAGCATCAGGGCTTCGACTTTTGCTACGACAAGCGACTGTACGATCGGTTGCGTGAGCAGCACGCACGCCCAGTCCGCGAGCATTTCTGGGCCGGACTGGATTACCAGGACAAGCTGGCTCGCTTCCTGGAGAATCATGACGAACCGCGAGCAGCCGCTACGTTCTCGCGAGCCGTTCACGAAGCGGCCGCAGTCATCACGTTTCTGTCGCCCGGCCTGCGGTTCTTCCATCAGGGTCAGTTCGAGGGCCGACGAAAACGCATCTCGCCGCATCTGGTTCGCGCACCCGCGGAAGCCGAGGACGAACACTTGCAACTGTTTTATCAACGCATGCTGGCCGTACTGCGAAAGGACTCTGTTCGCAATGGATCCTGGCGACCGCTCGAACGCGTTCCGGCCTGGGACGGCAACACCTCCTGCGACAACTTCGTCATCTGCGAATGGCACGGTGCCGGTGGCGAACGATTGCTCGTCGCCGTGAACTACGCGCCGAGCCAGAGTCAGTGCTTTGTCCGCTGGCCCGAGGCCGACGTTGGTCATGGAATTTGGCGCCTGCACGACTGCCTGAGCGACGCAGTTTACGATCGGGACGGAGCAGATTTGGTCGCGCGAGGGCTGTTCTTGGATCTGCCGGCGTGGGGCTATCACGTCTTTGACCTGAAACTGCCGTGACTCGTGGCTCTCGTGAACTCGTACTTCGCTTGTTGCGGCTCAGTCCAGCCGACAGCGTTGGACACAAGCCGCACGAGCCACTCCAAATCGACCACAAATTACCTTCCGCGCTGACTTGAGTTCTGTCGACGACTGTGCAGGATTGTTGAGGGACTCCTGTGGATTGCGGTTGCGTTTCGTCGATCACAGCCGCACTGTCGAAGCAACTCAATCGCAAAAAGCTCTACAGCTTCTCGGTCGAGTTCACGATTCCGGAATTCGATGAGAACGCCTTCCAGCAAGAGGTCGTGCGACGACTAGGAACCGAGCATCACACGGGGCGTTGTTCGCACCACGACATCGGCCGAATCTTCTCGTAAGTTATCCGACACACCGAGACTCCGATCCTGCGAACGGCTCCGGCTCAGATGTTTCTGTCATCACAACTGGCGTGGGAGTCAGGTATCAAGATCGTGCTGACCGGTGAACGGGCGGACGAGGTATTTGGCGGCTACGGCATCTTCAAAGAGGCGACTCTGAGGCGGTTCTGGTCACGACGGCCGGATTGGTTGCGTATGGCCGATGTTACTCCAGCGGCTGTACCCGTACATGAAAAACATTCAATCGCAGCCCACCGCAGAGCTGCCAGCGTTCTTTGGAGTGAACCCGCAGACGGTCGGCCATCCATTCTTCTCGCATCTGCTACGGTTTGAGTTGACCAGAAAATTGAAAAAGTTTTTTCACGCCAGAGGTGCTGGTCTCTCGACAACGGTATCGAGGGGCGTTGGGCGTCTAGAGGGTGCTCAGGGCCGGGGCGGTGTTCGTCATGGCGAACCCGACTACGAAGCCAGACAAACGAACTTATCGGCTCAACAACTCGCGAGCGTCGTGCCTCATCGCGCAGAGCAAGTGGCTGAGAGGTTACGAAGCGATGTAGGCGGAGATTCCACATCTGCGAAACGTCATTGCCGTTGGCGTGATCGACGAGGTCACCGGCTTCGGAATCGTACCGACGGTCATGGCGATCCTGCTGCAAACGGATTTGACAAAATACGAACTGTCACAGTTGCGTTACTTCAGCAATACCGGAGCCGCATTCCCGATCGAATCCGTTCTGAAACTGCGAAAAGCGATTTGATCAGCTCTCGAACAGTGCGGCGAATCGACTCCGGGTGCTTGGCGAGCGAACGGCAGACAATCTGACATGGTGGTTCTCGTAGTACCCGGACCTCAAACACGAAATCTTCGCACTCGGTCGGAACGGGTGCTGTTGGGGTACGCGGTGTCGTATCGCGCCGCGAATTCCGTTCACATCACCAACATGCTTGCCCAGCCAGCCTTCAACGAATTACTGCTGTCAAAGTTCACAAGGCTATCCCGTCAATTGCAGGCGGATGCGATTCGAATGTCGTGCTTTGGGCCGCGAGAATTTCCAAGCGTGAACTGCGGGCTCGCACGTTGGACGTGACTGGCGAAGTTCGCATGCTGCGGAGCATGTGAACTTGAAGCTCTGCGTCGACCTTGAATTATCACCGAATTGGCAATTTCGGCGATTCGCCGTACGACCACGAGTTGTGGAGCGCGTCGCTTGCGGACTTCGAAAAGCAAGTCGCGTTGGTGACGAACAACTTTGACGTGAACAGTCTGTCCGATTGGGAACACGCATTGGGTCAACATCGCGGCCGATTTGTGATGCTGGCCTTTGATGATGGATACCTTGACAACGATTCCGAGGCGTTTCCGATCCTGAAAGTGTACGACGTTTCGGCGACGTTCTTTATTGCCATTGGATTCATTGACCGCCTGCGTGTGACGAGATCTCGTGTATATTGCGGACCACGACGGCAGAATCGATCATGATGAATGAGTGGCTGCCAACGTCCGCGAGCTTGGCCGAGTCGGATCGCTCGCGGTCGTTCCGGCGATTGCTGACGGCCTACAAGTCGCTTGCAGTTGATCTGTCGGAGGCGTAACTCGATTTTCTTTTACCCGGAGTTCATCGCATGAGTCGCACGCCTGTCATGGCTGACAAACTTCCGCCGTTGTTCCTCGAATTGTTGGGTGATGACTTTGAGATTCTGCCGTGGGAGACATCGGCCGAATCGGATTCATTGCGACGCGCCGAGGCGTTCATCACTTACGGGCATCCGGGCGTGGATGGGCCGTTGCTCGATCTCGCTCCGAAATTAAAGATTGTCAGTAATCACGGAGTTGGCGTTGATCACATCGATCTTAAGGCGGCGGCAGATCGAAACATTCCTGTCGGCAACACTCCCGGATGTTTGGATGGATCAACTGCGGACATGACATTCGCCTTGATTCTGGCGACCGCGCGAAACGTTGTGATCGGAGACCGATACGCCCGCAGTGCGGCATTCACCGTCTACGAGCCGTCACTGCTGATCGGCAAAGAAGTTCACGGAGCTACGCTAGGGATCGTGGGACTCGGCCGGATCGGCAAGCAGGTGGCTCGGCGAGCAAAGGCGTTCGACATGCATGTCCTGTATCACAATCGCCGCCGCGATCCGATTGCGGAAGCCGAATTTTCCGCCGAGTACCGCACACTCGAGGATCTGCTGGCCGAGAGCGATTTCGTCGCGCTGAACTGCCCGCTGACAGCAGAAACCAACAATCTGATCTCGACGGCGCAGTTCGCGTTGATGAAGCCGTCCGCCATGCTCATCAACATGTCTCGCGGAGCAGTCGTCGATACCGACGCCTTGTACGCGGCCCTCAGAACTGGCCGCATCGCCGGAGCGGGTATCGACGTCACGCAGCCGGAACCACTGCCGCGCGATCATCCATTGCTCACACTGCAAAACTTGGTACTCACGCCGCATCTGGGAAGCGCGTCGGATCGGACTCGGCGTCGCATGATCGAGATGACGATCGAGAATCTTCGAGCCGGAATAGCTGGGGAGCCGCTGCCGTACCGTGTCGGCTGACGTGGCATTTTCGCCACAGGTCGGTGTGATCGTCATATTCGAAGCAACGACTGCCGGCCGGTGAATTCCTTGGCAGAACAACCGTCACCTGAGCCCGGTTCCTGCGGGCTGTGTGTTGACTCCGCCAGGCCAACGCCATGGTCAGAAGCCACCCACGTGCCAAACGGATGACCATCAACACTCTCTTGAGATCGTTGAATTCGCATTTGATTTGAACTCAGAAATCGACGTCCATGACCGAGTCTCTGTGGATCATCATTGGGTTACTCGGCACAGGCCGGTTTTTTCGACGTTGCGTCGCGCTTGAGAATCGCCCGACCGCTTGCGAGAGTACGCCCCACGAGGAGTACTCATGAAAGGTCCGGGATTACGAATCGACGTCGACGTGCGCCGTGCGTGGAGCTGCCCTGTGTGTGGATTGGGTGCGCGGCTAACGATGGACATCACCGCTCCGCGCTGCTCTTGCGTGCGCGGCGGCGTGCCGATGAAACTGGCTGAGGGGCAGCGTCCCGGACGGCTCGACTTGCGGCCGGAGTTGCGGTCCATGCTCGATCGCATCCAAGCGGGTGAAGAATTTGCCCGGATGACTTCGCCGTTGATGGAGGATGCGGAAAGTGGACCGGGTGGCTACGGCAGCTCGAAGTCTCGAAATCGTCCGCCGCGCACAGAACGATCGGGCGACTACGCGGATCGACGACCTCGCGAATCCCATCCAACGTCGGAGTGGCAAAATGCGGCGACCACTGAGCCGCTGACCTCGCCGGAGTCGACTCCGTTGGCTGTTGAACCGCCGCGACAATCTCCAGCTCCGCCAGACGAGGACGATTTCGGCGCGGGTTTGGGTGTCGGCGAGACGTCCACACCACAATAGCCGACGGCTTTGAGTTTCATTCGCCGCGCGACAATGGTTGTTCCCCTATGGCTGACACGGAAATCGTCATTCGAGGTGCTCGCGAGCACAATCTGCGAGCCGTCGATCTGCGCTTGCCCAAGAACAAGCTGATCGTCATGACCGGAGTCAGTGGCTCAGGCAAAAGTTCGCTGGCGTTCGACACACTCTACGCTGAAGGACAACGCCGCTATGTCGAATCGCTGTCGAGCTACGCGCGGCAATTTCTCGGCCAGATGCAGAAGCCGGATGTCGACTCGATCACCGGCCTCGCGCCGTCGATCTCGATCCAGCAGAAGACCTCTGGCCGCAACCCGCGTTCGACCGTTGGTACGATCACTGAGATTTACGATTACCTCCGCGTGCTGTTTGCGCGAGTCGGTCAAGGTCACTGCGTTCAATGCCGCCGACCGATCACTGCTCAATCGCCGGAGCAGATCATTGACAGCATCGCCCAACTGAAAGCCGGCACGCGGTTCCTGCTGCTTGCGCCGATGATTCAGCAACAAAAGGGTGAGTACCGCGATCTCTTCGACGACCTGCTGAAGCGTGGCTTCGTCCGTGCTCGCGTTGACGGCCGGATCGTGCAGCTCAGCGCCGACCTGCGGCTCGACAAACAGATGAAGCACACGATCGATGTCGTCGTCGACCGGTTGGAAGCGGGCAAGTCGTCACGATCCCGCCTGGCGGAAGCGGTCGAGTCGGCGTTGAAGCTGGCCGATGGCAGGTTGATCGTGATGAATGAAGGCGGAACGGGGAGACCGGAAGGGGGAATCCAAAGCGATGAAGATCATTCAGAAATCCCTGTTCCGAATACCGAATTCGACTCCCTCTACTCCGCCCATTACGCCTGCACGCATTGCGGACTGAGCTACGAGCCGCCGTCGCCGCAGCTATTCAGTTTCAACAGTCCGCAGGGGATGTGCCTCGACTGCAACGGACTCGGCGAGCGATTCGAGTTTCAGTTAGATCGGCTAATCCCGGATGATTCGCTGTCGCTGTGGAATGGAGCCATCGAACTACTCGGTCCGCTGAAGGACGTTGGCAAGTGGCGGCGGCACATCTACGACGGCGTCGCCGAAACGCTGGAGCACGATCTCGGTCTGCCGAAAGGATCCGTGCTCAAGACTCCGTGGGCCGAGCTGTCGGACGAAATTCGGAAGTCGCTGCTGTACGGCACCGGCTCGCGGCACATCGTCTTTCATTGGAAGTACAACGGCGGCGTCTGGAAACATGGCGGCACTTTTGAGGGACTGCTGCCGGAACTGCTCAAGAACTACAGCAAGACTCGCAATCCCGCGCGGCGCAAGCAGCTCGAGAAATACATGGAGTTCTCGGTTTGCACGTCGTGCGGAGGAACGAGGCTTTGTCCGCAGGCGCGATGCGTGACAGTGACCTCGAAGAGTCACGCGACGAGAGATGAGAAACAAGCGACGAACAACTCGAATGTCACTTCACAACTCTCGACTCTCGACTCTCGTCACTCGACCCTTGCTCTTCAGGAGGTCTGCGCCCTCAGCATTCGTGAGGCAGCTCAGTTTTTCGAGGAACTGGAACTCAACGCGATCGAGCAGGTGATCGCGACGGAAGTGCTCAAGGAGATTCGCGGGCGGCTCGGTTTCTTGCTGCGGTGCGGGTTAGATTATCTCACGCTCGATCGAGCGGCACCGACGTTGTCCGGTGGCGAGACTCAACGCATTCGGCTGGCTGGGCAGATCGGCTGCGGGTTGGTCGGCGTCGTTTACATTCTCGACGAGCCATCGATTGGGTTGCATCCGCGTGACAACGAGATGCTGCTCGAAAGCCTGTGTGAGCTGCGCGACCAAGGGAACACGGTCATCGTCGTCGAGCACGATGAAGAGACGATGCGTGCGGCTGACTACATCATCGACTTCGGCCCCGGCCCCGGTGTGCGCGGTGGCCGAGTCGTCGCCGAAGGCTCGTTCGAGCAAATCCGCCACGCGAAAGAGAGTTTGACCGCGAAGTACCTGTCGGGCGAGCTGTCCATCGAAGTGCCGCCGACGCGGCGGATTGACACGGTGACAAGGCGGCAAGGTGACAAGGCGAAGAAGGCACAACGCGGCCGCGCGTCGTTGCCAGCTCCCTCCCTCACCGGGTCACCCCCTCACCTTGTCACTCCCTCACACCCCAAGCAAATCCGCATCTTCGGCGCGAATCACCACAACTTGCGCGACGTCGATGTCACGATTCCGCTCGAAGCGTTCGTCTGCGTCACCGGCGTTAGCGGGTCGGGGAAGAGTTCGCTGGTCAATGACATCCTTTGGCAGGTTCTCAACCGCGATCTCAACAAGGGGACTGGCACGCCGGGATCGCACCGCGAGATTACCGGCCTTGAGCATCTTGATAAGGCAATCGACATCGATCAGTCGCCCATCGGTCGGACGCCTCGATCGAACCCGGCGACGTACGTGAAAGTCTTCGATCTGATCCGTGATTTGTTCACGCAACTGCCGGACTCGAAGCGGCGCGGATACAAGCCGGGGCGATTCAGCTTCAACGTCAGCGGTGGGCGTTGCGAAGCTTGCGAGGGGAACGGCAGCAACAAGCTCGAGATGGATTTTCTCGCCGACATGTGGGTGACATGCGCGGTTTGCGGCGGGCATCGCTTTAATCACGAGACGCTGGAGGTGAAGTTCAAGGAGAAGAGCATCGCAGACGTCCTCGAACTCGACGTACAGCAGGCTCTGGAACACTTCGCGAACATCGCACCGATTACGAAACTGCTGCAAACGCTGCACGATGTCGGGCTGGATTATTTGAAACTCGGCCAGCCATCGCCGACGCTTTCGGGTGGCGAGGCGCAGCGGATTAAGCTGGCTCGCGAACTCGGCAAGCGTTCGACGGGCCGCACGGTTTATCTTCTCGACGAACCGACGACCGGCCTGCACTTCGCCGACGTTCATCGACTGCTCGACGTGCTGCATGGCTTCGTCAACAACGGTAACACGGTACTGGTCGTCGAGCACAACCTCGACGTCATCAAGACCGCCGACTGGGTCATCGACCTCGGCCCCGAAGGTGGTTCCGGCGGCGGCCGCATCGTCTGCTGCGGCACGCCGGAGGAGATCGCGGCGTGCGAGGAATCGCACACGGGGCGGGCGCTGCGAGCGGTGCTGGGGCATGACACGGTGACAAGGTCACACGGTGACAAGGTGAAGAAGAGCGTACGGCAGTCTCACCCGCTTACCTTGTCACCCCCTCACCCTGTCGTTTCCGTCCCCTCACCCTCTCACCCCTTTATCACCGTGCGTGGTGCCGCTCAGCACAACCTCCAGCATATCGATGTCACAATCCCGCGCGATCAGATGAACGTTTTCTGCGGGCCGAGCGGTAGCGGCAAGAGTTCACTGGCCATGGACACGCTCTACGCCGAGGGACAGCGGCGGTATGTCGAATCGTTGTCAAGCTACGCGCGGCAGTTCCTCGGTCAGATGCCGAAGCCGAAGGTCGAGCACATTCACGGCCTCTCCCCTGCGATTGCGATTGAGCAGAAGACAACCGGCAACACGCCCCGCTCGACGGTCGGCACGGTCACGGAAATCTATGACTACCTGCGAATCCTGTGGTGCCGGCTCGGTGAGTTGCATTGCCCAAAGTGCGGGATCGCCGTCACGACGCAATCGACCGACGAGGTCATTGATTCGATCTTAGCCGGGAGGCAAAGACAACGGGCACGATCAGCACAGCGCCGGCCCGCCAATTCACAGAATGTCGGTGGACCGGAGCTCGAAGCGAGCTCGTCCCACCCTACAAATGCTCTGCTCATCCTCGCGCCGCAGGATGTCAAAGTCGGCGATAAGCATGAGCGGTTGTGGGAGTCGTTGCGGACTCGTGGTTTCGCTCGTGTGCGGCAAGCATGAGCGGTTGTGGGAGTCGTTGCGGACTCGTGGTTTCGCTCGTGTGCGGATCAACGGCAAGACTTTCCGGCTGGAGGACGTGCCAAAGATTGATCGCAAGAGCAAGCATCTCATCGAAGTGGTCGTGGATCGGGTCACGGCCAGTCATTCGCGCAGCCGCCTGGCGAGTTCCGTGGAGCAGGCCTTCGATCTCGGCCGTGGATTCATCCGAGTCGCGCACGTCGACGAGAATGTTTCGGAAGTACACTGGCGAGTCGACAACTACTCGCTGCACTTTGCCTGTCAGCAGTGTGGTCGTGGTTTTGAACAACTGACGCCGCACAACTTCAGTTTCAACAGCCCGCTCGGTTGGTGCCCAAGTTGCGAGGGACTCGGAGTCCAACAAGGGACTGACCTCGCCTCGCTCATCAACGAGCCGAAAAAGTCGCTGGCCGACGGCGCGGTCACCGCTTGGCCGGAGGTTGCAAGCAGCCCGCTGTTCCGAGCCATGCTGACGGCACTGGCGCAGCAATTTGGAATCCCGCTGGATGTGCCCTTCGAGCGGCTCGACCCGCGTCATAAGCGGCTAGTGCTGCACGGGACGGGAGAGCGGTGGGTGGAGATGACGGGATTGCAAACTCCCAATTTCAGCTTCCAGTACAAGGGGCTTTATCCGGCGATCGAAGAGGCCGGTCGCGCGTCGCACTCTTACCGGCATCGGCTGTTCGGCATGACGGGGGAAGTGGCGTGCTCGGTGTGTGACGGGAGCCGGCTGCGTGATGATTCGGCGAACGTGCGGCTGCGCGGGTTCACGTTGCCGCAGCTTTGCGAATTGCCGCTCGATGAGGCGTTGAAATTTTTGAAGACGCTCCAGCTGACCGGCAGCGACAAGAAAATCGCCGGGGACTTGCTGACCGAGGCGACACATCGATTATCGTTCTTGGTCGATGTTGGCTTGAATTATCTGAGTCTCGCCCGAACGTTGCCGACGCTCTCCGGCGGCGAGTGCCAGCGCATCCGGCTGGCGGGGCAGATCGGCCGAGCCTTGACCGGCGTGATGTATGTCCTCGACGAACCGACGATTGGGCTGCATCCACGCGACAATGGACGCTTGCTGACGGCCCTGAAGAAACTGCGAGACCTTGGCAACACGCTGATCTTGGTCGAGCACGATCGTGAAGTGCTCGGCGCGGCGGATCGCCTGTACGACTTCGGACCGGGAGCGGGCCGGCTCGGCGGCACCGTGACGGCCGAGGGATCACCGAAGCAGCTCGGCCGCGAGGAGAATTCGCTGACCGGGCAGTTCTTGTCGGGACGGAGGGAGATTCCGATTCCGATGACACGGCGGATGCAGCGTGATGGAGGAAGAAAGAGTCAGAGAAAAGAAGAGCAATCGCGGATACGCAAACGCTCCAAGTCAGCATCACCCTCGGACTCTCACGCTCTCACACCTTCACACACCAAAGGCTGGCTTGAAGTCGTCGGCGCGCGGCATCGCAACTTGCGAAACGTGCATCTGCGTATCCCGCTCGGCACGCTGACGGTTGTCACCGGCGTCAGCGGATCGGGGAAGAGTTCGTTGATTCAAGAGACGCTCGCAAAGGCGGTCGCGCGGAAGCTGCATCGGTTGAACGAGACACCTGGCCCGCACGATGAACTGCGCGGGTTGCAGCACATCGACAAGTTGATCCTGGTCGATCAGCAACCGATCGGGAACACGCCGAAGTCGAACCCCGGCACGTTCACCGGCGTATTTGACGAGATTCGTGAGCTGTTCGCACAGTTGCCCGAATCAAAAGTGCGCGGCTGGCGAGCGGGCCGCTTCAGCTTCAATCGCGCCGGCGGACGCTGCGAACTCTGCGAAGGAAACGGACAGAAGCTGATCGAGATGCACTTCCTGCCCGACGTCTGGATCGAATGCGATCAGTGTCGTGGCAAGCGGTACAACGCCGAGACTCTGACGGCGAGGTATCGAGGTCAGTCGATCGCCGACGTGCTCGAGATGCCAATTGGTCAGGCACTCGAACTGTTCGAGAACATCCCGCGCATTCGCGGGCCGCTGGCAACGCTGTGTGCGGTCGGACTGGATTACCTGACGCTCGGCCAATCCGCACCGACGTTGTCGGGCGGCGAGGCACAGCGAGTGAAGCTGGCGGCGGAACTCGCTCGGCCGCAGACCGGCAAAACGTTGTACATCCTCGATGAGCCGACCACCGGTCTGCACTTCGACGACATCGACAAACTGCTGAAAGTGCTCAACAGCCTGGTTGAGAAGGGGAACACCGTCGTCGTTATCGAACACAATCTCGACGTCATCAAGACGGCCGACTGGCTGATCGACCTTGGCCCGGAAGCGGGAGACGGTGGCGGTTGGATCATCGCGGAGGGAACACCGGAAGATGTGGTTGCGCAATTCTCGGGACAAAGATCGACCGCCGATGGCCGAGAGACGTTGTCCCAAAATTCGCACACAGCCGCGGCACTCGCCCCGATCCTCGCCACGGGTACACGTGGTGAGCGAGCCGTCTTCGATGCCGATGGCGTGCGCAAGAAAAGAGCGGGAGACGTCACGCTCGCAGAACTCGGCCGGGACGCGAAGATGCCCTGGCAAGTCAACGGCCGCAAATGGCATCTCGTGGAGCGTGTCGCGCTCAACAATAAGCCTTGCCGTTGGGAAAGTGCCGCCCTGGAACGAGTCATTGAATTCTTGGAGTCTGTTCCAGAAGCGACGCCCGCACGCAAGGTTGCAACGGCACCCGACTCGAAGCTCGCATTTCTGCCGAGCAAACTGCGAGGAAAGGTTACGACTGGCGCGGCTTTGAAACTGCAACAGGACGATCGAGGCCCGGCAGCGTTGCTCGATCCGAATGCGCGGCTGTCGACGATTTGGGAGGAACGCAGCGTCGTTGAGGTTGTCGGCCCGGATGCTTCGCGCGGGTGGTTTTTGCACGCCATGACCGGTGACGAATGGCTGCTGACATTGAAATTCCGTGTGCCGGAGAACACGTTTCAACAGAAGTCGTTGGTTGCGGCATTGCAGCTCAAACCGGTCGACGACATTCGCGAGATTGAAGCCTACGGCCGAGCCGATCGTGTTCGTGTCAAAGATGCTAGCGGTTCTTGGCAAGAGGTGACGATCACCGTGCATCGGCTGCGTGAGATCGACTCGCCGGCATTTTGGAAGTTCTTGGATGATGCCAAGCGAGCATTTTTGGTGAAAGCGGCGCGTAAGCGAAAGCTGCCTCGTTGAAAACCGAAGACATCTCAACTCAGAGACTGCGGTCGGTTTGACGGCAAAATCATCAGAATGATGTCAGCTGCAGTTCGCACCGCTCAACCCAATTGGTGTGCGGGCATGGCCTAGTCGCACTGTTGCCCCTTCCAGAAGAGCAGCGATGAGATTGGCACGACGTTCGCCAATGCAAGGTTCTTGTCGCTCAATTCGCGCGATGCCGTCATGACTTTAGAACGTGGAAGGTATCGAACATGTCCAAAGCTTGGTTCATTGCTGCGCTGCTGGGGCTGACTGGAGGAGTCGTATTTGCCAAAGACAAAGGGCCCGCTTCGGACAAGGGACACAATTTACCCAGTCGTTCCTCCGGCACACCGCATCACGCACCGGCGCACGCTCACTCGACACCCGCCACAACCAGGCCTTCTCCTTCGGCAGTTCCTGTCCAGCGATCGACACCGGCTCCCGCGATCAATGTGAGTCCGTCGTCACGGCGTTCCTCGCAATCCTCCGCACGAATTGAGCATGCACCGCATCGAGCCGAGCAGCCATCGCATCGAACACAAGTGCGTCCAAGCCAACCCGCACTGCCGACGCCGGCGGCCACAGCACCAAAGACAACGAAGAATCCTCCGCCCAATCTCAGAGGTTCGGCGACGTCGGTCCCTAGCGGAAAAGTCGGACAGGCGATTGGACCGCTACCTGCGCCGCACAACGGCAAGATTGAACCAGGAAAGCCGTTGGTCTCAGCGGCACAGAAACAGTCCGGGCACAAGCACACTTCTGGCAAACCCGCGTCGCCGGGTTCGAACGGGATTTCGCCGCTGCCTAAGGCTCCCAAATTCGAAACGAACGGCAAGATTCCTCCAATAGGATCGTCACTCGCGGGCTCCTCGACGCCTGCGCCCCCCGTTTCCAATCACAATCACAAGGCGGAGGCAAGTCCGCGTCCTCCGAGTGGCTTGCTGCCGGCGACTCAACATTCAAGCCACAGTCACACCGGTCATCACCACTCCACACATCAGCATGGAGCGTCGGACCATTCGAGACATCGTCATTCCCGTGGATTGTCTTGGCTGATCGTGGGTAATTCGCTTCTCGGACCGAGTTCCTATGGATATGGATACGGATCGGATTACTGCGGTCCCGTTGATTATGGCCCTACCTACGTCTATGTGCCGACTCCTGTCATCACTCCCAACGTGAACATCGATTCGTATTCCGCCGGTACAATCGCTCCGCCGCCACAACAACAATTGACTCCTGACGAGTTCGCGGCGTTGCCGCTCGATCGTCAAAGAGAACTGTTGCTGCAAGCGCTGAATGCCCTGGAAGAAGATTTCGCGAGCTTACCGAATGGCGAGACTTGGTCGCGACATTTGCAACTGGCGACAATCGCCAAGCTGGTCACGGATGGAGAAGATCGCCCCACTGCGACGCTGCGAGTACGATTGCGAAGTGTCGTGCGACTCTTCGACGAAGTCGCCGCCAGCGTTAACTACAAAGCGGTTTCGGAGCTGGCGAGCTTCCGCGTCCTGCATGTGGGCTTGCACGAGTTCGCTGCCGAAGACATTGACCGCTCGCGCCGGCAGCTTTCAAACGCCGCCAGCAATTTGTCCAAAAGTCTCGAAGCGTGGTCGAGCGGCCCGCGTTGGCGGGACTACCTGCAAGTCGCCTGGATGATCGGCACCGACGAGGAGTCGCAGATCGACTTGGAAGCTCGGTTAGTGCGCTTCGAGAAACTGCTTGAGAAGTTTGATCGCGTAAAGTCGGACGACCAATTTGAAATCGTCACTCAGTCGCGAGAGTTTCAATTGGTTCACGCGGCATTACGTCGATTCATCGGCGATCTGCAACGGCTGATCAACGAAGTCCGCGAGTCGAAGCCGCAAGTACCGGAGGCTGAACTCAATCTACCCGCTTCGCCAAGCTGAGAGGCAGAGACCGTGGTCTCACCCTTGTGCGAGGGACTCCATCCGCTTGAGCGCGTCTTTATATTCGTAGTCAACGGCGAGAACTTCTCCGTAATGCTCTTCGGCTTTGTCAGGCTCTTTGGCTTCTTCACACAAGCGGCCAAGATAGTAGTGGCATTCAAGAAATAATTCGCGGTGTTCTTGAGAATTGAGCTTCGGGACCGCTTTCTCCAACTGCTTGCGGGCCAGAATCCCCTTCTTCTCATTTATGAAGCACTTCGCCAGCAGCAGCAAAGCGGCCCCTTCGATGCGGGTGTCCTGGACCGAGGCTTGGAACATCGGGATCGCCTGCGAGTACATCTTCAGTTTGTAGAACCGCTCGCCAAGCGTGAATTTGAGCTTGAGGTCGTGCGGATGCCGTTCGACTCGGGTGCGATAGCTCTCGATTTCGCGTTTTAGAAGCTCGGTCTCTTGAGCCTTCGCCATCGCGACGGCCTCTTTATCATCCGGCATCTTGGCGGCATTGGACTTGGCAATGTCGACACTCTTTCGCATCAAGTCGATCTCAACGTCTTCGAGTTGTTCCCGAATATTCGGATCGCCGCCAGAAAGTTCCAGCGCCTTTTTTAACATCGCAGCGGCGTCTTCAATTTTTCCGGCTCGGCGATAGAAGTCGGCTAGTTTGAGGTAGACGTGCTTGTTGTCCGGATCTTTGCGGATGGCTCGTTGCAGGTCGGCTTCTTCAGATTGCCCCGGTCCGTCGGCAGCGGCGGACGCGGAAGCCTGCTTGCCGATCGCCTTGCGGATCGCCTCGATCGAGCGTTCCTTCTTGTCGCCTCCTTCCTCTTCGAATTCACCTTTGTCGATCACCGAACTGGCGTTGAGTTGAGTGATCTTCGAGCGAGCTTCCATATCGAGCGGGTCGAGCTTGAAAACGCGTTCCCAGTATTTAATCGCCTCGAGGAACTCCCCCTTCTGTTCGAGGAGCGCTCCCAATGCCTTGAGGGTCACTTTGTTATTTGGATCAGTCTCGACAGCCCATTTGTAGCCTTGGACCGCGACGTCGTTGAACCCTTGGTTGGAAGTGGCCTCGGCCATGTCGGCGTTGAGTTCGGCATCCCAGGGCAAAAGCGTCAAACCCTCTTCGGCAGACTGATCAAGAGTCGCCCAGTTCTTGGTCATACGAGCCTTCTTGATGCTCGCTTTTACCCCCATTAGTCTCATGCCGGCCATTTTGGCCCCGGTTCCCTTGGGAAACTTTCGGCGTTCGACGCCGCGGAGAGTCTGACGGAACATCAAGTTGTCTGGCGCGAACTTCACGGACTGCCCGAACATCTCGATGGCATAGTCCCAGTTCTGCTTAACCATCGCCTCGGTCCCTTTTTTGAAGCAGTCCTGGGCAATTTTTTTCTTCGGATCTTCAGCCATGTGGTCTTCGTTGGTGAAAATTGAATTCGTCGTGCAAACTTGATTCGCCGATCCGCTCGGATCAAAAGATCGCCCCAAGCCGCCAGTATCACTCTATGCGGCGGCGAGACAATTCGGAAGTGGCCGTCACCAACGAACAAGTCGACTTTGAGTCACCGCAGGCCCGCGAGATCCTGCAACGTGTGCCAATTCGCGAGTCGGTCGGCCTTCGCGTGCAGCAACGTCTCAGACGGATTGCCGTCTTTGTCAAAGTGCTTGGCGAACCGTCCTTCGCTGCGGGCAAAGTCGATGAAGTCCACGATGGCTCCCGTCTTGGGGTTCTTGAACCAGTCCTCTTTAATCGCGGGATTCCCCTGCAGCGACATGCACTTTTTGATGGAGTCCCCTTGCCGCGGATCGTAGATCACCAGCGGAAAGGCCCGCGTATCGACGGCCAAACGGGCTTGGTCCGAGGCCATGTTGTCGGCGACGCCGTGCTCTGGCTGACAGGTCGTGTAGCAGTTGATGATGGCCGGCCCATCAAATTCCAGCGCGCCCAGCACCGACTTGTAGAAGTGGTTGGTGTGGGCGCACGTCGTTTGAGCGACGTACGTCCGTGGGTGCATCATGGCAATCTGCACGATCTCTTTCCGGCGTTCTTGTTTGCCGTCGTATTTCTTGCCGTGCAGGCTCATCTTCGTGTTCTGCCCGGTGTAAGTGGCGGTTGAAGCTTGGCCGCCTGTGTTGGAATAAACCTGCGTGTCGAGCACGAACACCTTGATCGGCATGCCCGAAGCGAACATGCGCGACAGAGATTGGAAGCCGATGTCGAACATGGCTCCATCACCACCGATGCACCACAGCGGCTTGTCGGCCCAGCCCATTTGATCCCAACGGCTGCGTACGCCCATCGCGTCTGCGGGAGCGTTCTCGAACAGCGAGTTTGTCCACGGCACAAGATACGGGTTGTACGGGTACGTCGAAGTGTAAACCGTATTGCAGCCGGTCGCAGCGACGATGCCCCATTGATCACCGTACTTCGCTCCCGTCGCCGCACACAGCATTCGCAGCGCGGTCCCCTCGCCGCAGCCGGCGCACGAGCCGGCACCACCGACGTAGATGTGCGTCTTCTCTTTGAGCATCATGTCGATCAGCAGGTTCTCATTGATGTACCGCTCATCGGAAGGGCCGAACTGTTTGAAAAGTCGGTGACTCT
This sequence comes from Planctomycetota bacterium, assembly GCA_016872645.1. Classification (GTDB taxonomy): domain Bacteria; phylum Planctomycetota; class Planctomycetia; order Planctomycetales; family Planctomycetaceae; genus SXKJ01. The sequence continues at coordinate 17,698 of VGZH01000027.1, forward strand.
TGCGGATGTCTTTCATGATCGGATCGGTCTTGGCGATCATTTTCAGCGCGTCGTCATCGCAGACGGTGACGCACTCCGCGCAGCCTTTGCACTTGCTGGGGTCGATGATGATCGCAAAGCGGCCACCCTCTTGGCCCTTCTTCTGCGGGCCTTCGTAGTACTTGCGTGTCTTCGACCATTGATGCTCGAACTTGGCGCGTTCTTCGGGATCGGTGATGGTGAGCAGACGCTCGTTGAGCGTCGATTCGGCCAGCACTTTGCCGAGGATCGCGGTGTCTGGGCACTCGGTGACGCAGTCCATGCAGCCGGTGCAGTTCTCCGGGATGTACTCCGGGATTTCAGGAGCGACGTAGCTGAAGTCGCGGAGCGTCGCGCTGCCGGCGGCGATCAGCGACCGAGCAATTGGCAAGTCGGCCGGGAGGTCTTTCTCGCCGTAGCCCTCTTCGTAGCCGCGGATGACTCGTTCGTTGAAGTCCTCGACATCCAGGATCGGCAGGCTGCACAGCTTGTAGGGCGAATCCACGAGCGTCCCGTAGCTGTTGTTGTTGTACGGATCACGCGGATTCGCTTCGTTCATCGACGGGAGTTTGGCGGGGATTTCGGCAACGGACATGATGGTGAGTCCTTATTTCGTGGCGACGGGCGGTTCGCCTGTCGCAGGTTTGAATGTCGGACGGTACTGATCGTCGATGATTGGTCGTTGGGATTGATTATTTGGTCGAGGAAATGATCAAAGACCAATCACCCATGACTCGTTTCTTCCTGTCTTAAGCATTGATGATCTCGGCAGGGATTTCCTGCATGTCGCTGTAGCCTTGTCGGACGCAGTTGAGGTTGTCCTGAACGACTTGGTCGCCGCGCTTGCCGAAGTATTTTCGCAGAGCCTTCTCGACACCGGCATAAACTTCGGTGTCCGTCATGCCGCTCTCTTTCGCGTATGGCGTGAGCTTCAAGAAGCCGCCCAGCAGTACAATGCCCTGCATGCGCATTTCGAGGTCCGCTTCGGACGCGACGCTGCGGGCGATTTTGACCATGTCGATGAAGAAGACTCGCAATTGCTTGTCCCGGATGACCTTCTTCTGGTGCTCCGGGATGCGTTGCCAGACGTCAGCAGGAGTTGTGTAGGGACTCTGCATGAAGATCGCCCCACCTTTGACAACGCCGGTCAGCGGGTCGCCGCTGAAGAGCGCGTTCGTGTCGTTGAGCACGACGAGATCGACGTGTTCGAGTTCGCTGTGCGTGTAGATGTGCGAGTCGGCAATCGTCAGGTAATACGTTGTCGGGAGACCTTTTTTCTCCGAACCATACTTGGGATACGCCTGCACGTCCTTGCCAAAGACTTGTCCGCCGATGGTGGCGATGACCTTGTTGGTCGTCACTGACCCGAATCCGCCGACCGAGTGACCGCGCATCGAGAATCCGCCGCGCGGCCGCAGGTCTGGATCTTCCTTGATGTTCAGATTGAGCGGGTGATTGATGCCGACACAAAAGAAGTCGGGGCCGTTATCGACCATGTTGTCGTAGACGGCGATTAAGTCGCCAGGGCGAACGTCGCGGCTGCCGAGTCCCGCCGCTCCATGGAAGATGCGTGGGATTCGGTTGATCTTCTCAATCCCGTTCTGGGCCGTGATTCCATCGCAGAACGCGGCCTTGATCTCGCGTGTCAGATGGTTACCGGTGGTCGAAAGCGGATCGTCCATCCGTTCGAGAACCGTGAACGCTTTGCAGTCTTTGAGTGCGTCGATAATCGCCTGCGAAGGGAACGGCCGGAAGCAGGTGACGTTCAAGCAGCCGACTGCCATACCACGCTTCTCGCGAAGGTAATCGACGGTCGCTTGGGCCGTCTCCATGTACGATCCCATTCCGACGATGATGTATTCGGCATCGTCACAGCGATACGGAGTCACAAAGTCATACCGCCTGCCAGTCTTCAGATAGAACTCCTCAAAGGCATCACGGAGCGCGGGTTCGCACTGCTCGTAGTACCAACGCTGAGCGATCTTGCCCTTCATGTACGAGTCCTGATTCTGCACCACTCCTGACATGACAGGGTTGGCCGGGTCCATGAAGTTGATCAGTTTCTCTTCGGGCTTGCCGACAAACTGTTTCATGAATTCCGGTTCGAGCAATCGGACGCTTTCGACCGTGTGCGTCGTGAGAAATCCGTCCTGGATGTTCATAAACGGTGTCTTGGAGGCTTCGGCCGCACGGCGCGCAATCAAGCAGAGATCGCCCGCTTCCTGCGCGTTGCGAGCGAAGACCATGCCCCATCCGCAATCGGCGACGCCGCAGACATCGTCGTGTCCCGCGTGGACATTGAGCCCCTGGCTGGTCAACGCTCGCGCGCCGATGTTGAAGACCATGCCCAATCGCTTGCCGGAGATCGTGTAGAGCACCTCCTTCATCAAGATCAGACCTTGCCCCGACGTGAAGTTGGTGACTCGCCCGCCGGCCAATGCGAAACCTTCACAGAAGGTCGCGGCGGAGTGTTCGCTTTCTGGTTCGACGAACACCAGTTGGTCGCCCCAGAGGTTGGGAACACCGTTCATCATGGCCGCATTGAAGCCGCCCCCCATCGTGGTGGAACTGGTAATCGGGAACGCCCCCGAACCCTGACTGATGCGAGATTCCACCCAGACGACCGCTTCCGCGCCGTCGCAGGTGGTGGGAACACCGGGGTATTCGAACTTCGGTTCGGCTTCGTCGTCGCTGGGCTGACGAGCGACCCGTTCGGTCATCATCGTGGTCATGCGCGGTACTCCGTGTTGATGGAATCGGACGATTTCGAGAGAGGTCAGAATTGAAGCGGCAGACTTGCCACATCACGGAACAGGGTTGAATAATCGCGACGCTACAAATCGGGGCGTCCCAAAGGGAGATCATCTTGCCGATCCGCACTATCGATTTGCTGTTTGAGGAAACCGGTCTGTCGATCGAAGAAATTGCCGAGCGATCGAAGTTGGATTGCGATCGGATCGAGGCGATCATGGTGGGCCGTTGGACTCCAAGTCCCGACGAACGTCAGCGATTGGCGACGGCTTTTGGCGTGACGGTCGAGGACATCAGTTGGGGGCACTCGATGGCACCGCGCGTGATTCGGTATCACCGCTTCGGGCTGCGTGACGGGTTTTAGAACACAAGCCATAGTGCCTCCCGCCGTTTAGGCGTCCCCCAAGATGGCCGCCGGAGTGAGTGAGATCACGGAGTCGTGATGGTGCTCGTGAGCATACGGGGACCATTTCAGCGGGGAGCATCCCCGAATATGAGCTCGCAGTTGGCGCTGGCCGGGAATGCATTCGATCTGCGTGACTTCGATCTGGCCGGCGCGCTCGTCGTCCAATTCCAGACGATAGGGCCGGCCGACCTGCAGAGATTCCTGCTGGGGCGGGTCGATCAACAAACTCCCCGTCCACCCGGACTCTGAATCGTGGGCCCCATGATCGAGGCTCGCCTCCAGATTCCTGAGCACCATCCCGCCGATGAGTAACCGTCCCCGAATCTCACCCATGATGCCTCCTGAGAGTGCAATCGCCGGTTTGAGAAGCTGACGAAACCAAAACTGCGGATCAGGTGATCATTATGGGGGCGGTCCTCCCGAAAAAGAAAGCGTTCGCGACAAACCGCCTCACAACCTCGTCGCGATGACTGCTTGCGGGAAAGACACTGAGTAAGAATTGCAAATAGGCGAACTGCCCGTCTGTCGTTCTTACAAAAAGGATTCAACTCCTTGGTTGACCGCGTTCGCACTCCGTCGGGCGATGAAAAACCTAAGCCTCAATCAATCAGCAACTTAATCGAGTTAGCCAAGCATCGGCGGTCGTTCGCCACTGCTACTGGCACGCCGGGTGCAATTGATTTCTCGAGTCGCCGCCACTCGGCGATCGCAGCCAGACAACAATCCGGGCTGCCCGACTGCGAGAGAGGTCGGAGATTCTGAGGAACCGCCGCAAGGCGAAGAGGGAGCGGTGAGGAGACAGGTTGGCCGCTTGGAGAGAGGCGACCGACCCGGCGAAACCGAATCGAAAACGAAGCCGAGCGGTCTGGAGAGCCCGCTCGGCTTCGTCCTTTCTTGGCATGGCCAATCAGTCGCGTGCGGTTCGGATGCCAGCCACATCCACTTCGAGACTGGCAAAACTCGAAAGCTGCGAAAGCTGTGCGTGCTGCAACAATCCAGCTCATGTCAGCCGCGCCGATGTTAGCGACTAGGCTCAACATGTGGATCGTTCTGCCCGATATGGTCAGATAAGCCCTAAGGTGTCGGCATCAGGTCCGAGCCGAGGCTTGTCGGAGGATTTTCCATGCGGATGATCGCTTGGTGCGTGTTGACGTTGAGCTTGGTGGGTTGTCACAGCGGACCGCGTTGGTGCATGCGAGACTCCGACACAAGCGGTCCGGCTCAATTCGACAACCAGCCAGCGATTGAATCGGCTCCCCAACCGGCTGCACCGCCGCCGGCTCAGCCTTCCAAAGAAGGGCAAAAACCGACCGTCCTGCAACCGACTCAGAAAGAACGCACGCCGTACGAGTCGTCTTCTCGGACGCGACCGTTGCTCCGAGGCCGTCAAACCAGTCGGGCCAGCAAATCGAAATCGACCAGCCGCACGACTCAGACGGCTCGGCGATCTGCAGCTCCCGCTGCGACGACGAAGGCCGCCGTCCAAGACAACTCGGTCAAACAATTGCAGGCAGACTTGGAAAAAACAAAACGAGAGAAAGCGGAGCTCGAAACGAAGCTCTCTGAAGAATCGGCCAAACAAACGCAACAGCGGCTGGAACTGGAAGCAAGGCTCGCACTGATTCAAGAGCAGATGCGGCAACAGTCCGTTCTGCAACAAGCTGCCTATCAGCAGCAGTCGGCCACGTCGCGACCGAGGCCGAGCTATGCCGGACCAACGATTACTTCCGGAAGTCCCAGCCCGTCACTGCAGATGCCGCCCTCGTCCTCCGCGCCGCAATCGCAGGGCATTCCGGCTTCGGACAACTCGGTTCCGGCCTGCAACATTCCGTCGGTGCCGCAACAACAAGTCGAGCAGTGGCCGTACAGCCCGCAACACCGGTAGTTCGGCTTACGAGAACGCGAACACACAGCTCGGCTTCGCGACGGCGAGATAATCTGACATCGCCAGGATGACCGAATCGGTCAGCGAGCCGGCGTTGAAAGCAATGCGCGGATTCTGGGTCACGGCCTGATCGAGACAGAGGTCGAACGGCAAGATCGGTGACCCGAATGGTGGCACACTGCCAGGAACCAGGCCGGTCAGTTCGCTCAGCTCTTCCGGCGTGGCGAACCGCATTTTCTTCCATCCGAACTCACGCCGGATCGCTCCTGAATCGAGTTTGCGGTCGGCCGGCAACACGAACAGCCGGAAGCCGTCGTCCCCTTTCATCAGCAGGGCTTTGCCGCCGATCCGCAACTCCTCTCCGCGAGCCTTTGCCGATTCTTCCGAGGTCCGTGTCGGTTCGTGATGCACCTCGCGAAACGTGACACCCGCTTCGGTCAACAAGCAGCGAATCGCGGGCAGAATTTCCGATCCGACAGGCACGACGATCACTCCTTCAGTCCAACACGTTTTCGGACACGCGTATTCCCAGACGCATCGTGCCATTCAGATTTCCACGACTGCCGGTGCCGATGCGGCAGCCATGAACCATGTTTCCGGCGGCGGACTTTGCCGTGCCGCGCCAGTCGATTGCGTGCTCCATCAGTTTCGGTGAACGGCGGTCGAGGATGGTGCAGCCGGAAATCAGCGTATCGTGGCAATCTTCGACCACGACGCCATTCGGCGTCCCTTCGAGAATTTGGCAACCGGTCAAGTTCATGCGCCGGCAACGAAGAAGTTCAATGAGGCCGTCCTTCTTGTTCGCGACCGCTCCCGTGACCGTGTTCTGCCCGGCGAGAGCGTCTTGGATAATCAGGCCCGTGACCGTGCAGTCTTCGCAATCGACGAAGCGGATGCCGGTCGAGAGTTCCTTGTCGCCGTAGTCAGGATTGTGGCCGAGCGTGTTGGCTCCGATGGCGATGCTGCGTGAGCCTTCGATGACGATGTTGCGCACGTGTCCGCTGTAGATGTAGTTGCCGGAGATCGCGAACCCCAACGCCGACGTCAGATGAATATTGGTCGCCTGGCTGCCGATCAAGTTGCCGGCGATGGTCCACATGCCGGCTCGATGATTGCCCTTCGAGCCGCTGCCGATGAAGCGAATGTTCGCGCCGTTGGGGCTGTAGGTCGCTTGGATCGTATTGCTGCAAATCGTCCCTTCGCGGACAGTACCATCCTCGACGTCGATGTAAATCTCGGCGGTCGGTTCACCGTCGGCATCCGGGACTCCGAACGCGGCGTTGTTGTTGTATTCAATGTCGTTGCCGGTAACTTGGAAGTTGCGGATCTCGCCCCCTTGAACGCGGATGCCTCCCAGCCGGCAATAGCTGATGTGACTGCCGGTGATGATTGTCTGGTGCAGATTGCAGTGGTCGAGGAAGACTCCGATGCCGGAGTTCTGGTAGATGTGGCAATGGCTGATGAGCACGTTGCGCGAACGCCTCGTGACGTGAACCGCGTTCCGCACCTTGCGGATCAGGACGCCCGTCAACGTCGGCTGCATGACCCCTTCCAGGCGGATGCCGTCCGCCTCCGGATGGTCGCCGGTAATTTCGATGTCGCTGAGCAACGGCATCCGCTCACGCTGCCAGGTCTCTGGTTTGAAGCCTTTGGGGTCGGCGGTTTTGTCGTGAGTCCCGGCAAAGAAGAACGCTGGTCCCTTGCCAGCCATGATGACCTTTGCCGTTCCGCCACTTCCTCGCAGCGCAGTCCGGTTGAACTTGGCTAAATCGACGACGATCGGCTTCGTGACGCGATAGTCGCCACGCGGGAATTCGATCAGCCCCTCGCCGTCGGCCAGTGCGTGCTGAATTGCCCCGGTGTCATCGGTTTGGCCGTCGCCAGCCGCTCCGTAGTCGCGAACATTGCTCATGGAAAAGTACCTTTCAGTGTGCAGAAGAGCACTCTATCCGCCGTTTCGACTGGTTCAACGCGCAGCGTCCGCGCGATCGTCAGGAGTCGCACGCGAGACAGGATCGTGCGCGGCGGCAGTCACCGGTGGACTCTGCCTGGATTCGCTCGGCGGAGTCTGCGGATGCCGAGGGGCTCGGTTCGATGTTCAGAGGAGCCGTTTTCGGCAACTTGGTCCGTTTCCGGCACGATCGTCAAAATCAGTTTGACACGTTTTTTTGAGCACTCGTATACTCGCGCCGGATTGGTGGCAGTCGCTGCGGTTTCTCGACGAGACGTTTCGTTCGTCGGACGTGGCGACGCAAGGATGCTGCCACAAAGGGCGTCACGATGAAAAACAATATGGGCAAAGTGTTGGTGGTATTGACCACGTTTCTAAGCGTCGCGTTTCTCGGCTTCTCGTTCGCTGCCAAGATCGCCGGCACGAACTGGGAAGGCGAAGCCGCGGCCTTGGAAAAGTACACCATCGAAAAGAGCGTCAGCGAAAAGGAGACGACCTACACCGTCAAGAATAACATCGAGCACGCCAAGCAAGAGCCGCTCAGTAAGACCTCAAAGGTTTTGCCCGAGGTGATTGTGGCCGCGTACAGCCACGAAGAAAAAGCACTTCGAGACAAGATTGAAGCGCTCGAGCCGGAACCGGCAAAGCTCAAGAAAATTCAAGACGAATTCATCGCTCAGCAAAAGTTGGACCTCAAGGCGATGGAAGGACGGGAGGCGGACTTGCAGAAGATTTTCTCAACGCAGGTCAAGACGATCCAGGAGTTGTCCGTCGAAGGTGACAAAATAGCTCAAGAGGCGTTGACGGTTTGGAAGGAAGGGGAGTTGCGTCGCGAAGACGTCGCTCGCCTGCGAAATCACTTGGAGGAACTGGAAGTCGATCAATTCCAGTCCCTCGAACAGAAGAAACGACTGCAAGACGAGCTCAGCCGTATGCGCGGAGTGCTCGCTCGCTTGCAGCGACGAAACGTTCAATTGAAGTCGTCCTACGAAGAATGATCGCGGGACGCGAAAACGACTGGGGGGGCGTGACATGTCATTTCTTGGAAAACTACTCGTTGGTTTGCAGCTCTTCTTGAGCATCATGTTCCTGATCTTCGCCGGAGCTGTCTTTTCGACACAGAAGAATTGGAAGGCGGCCAAAGAGACGGGAGACGCCAACTACGCGAAGCTCGATGCGGACAAGAGGCAGGTCGAGGAGGCGTTTGCCGCCTACAAGACTCGCCTCGAGATCGATCTCAAGAATGAGCAAGCACGAGCCGCGAACGCCGAGGGACAAGCCAAGCTTTACAAAGACCAGGTCGATGCCGCCGACAAGGAATTGGTCGCCGCCAAAACCGAGCGGGATGAACAACGCGAACTGGCGAAGGTCTCCGTTGAAGAAGCTCGCCAGCGCCGCGAAGAATCATTGCTGCAACGCGGAATCAACAACGATTTGCAAAAACTGCTGAATGAGAAACAAGACCGAGTGAAGGCCTTGGAAGATGTCAAATTTAACTTGCAAGTCGCCGAAAAGGCGATGCTGGACAAGCACACGAAGTTGTTGAACGATTTTGCGATTCGAGAGAAGATCATTGCGGCGAATGGTCTTTCGACCGATCCACAATCGGTCGCCGGCTTGCAGACGCCGCCTCCGGCTGTCGATGGCGAAGTGCTGGAAACGAAGCGAGCTGGCCGCAGCGGTTCGGACTTGATCGAGATTTCGATTGGCAGCGACGATGGTCTCGCCGAAGGGCACAAGCTCTCAGTCTATCGCTCGCAACAGAGTGATCGGGCGGCGAAGTTTTTGGGAGACATCAAGCTGGTGTACGTGACTCCCGACCGAGCGGTCGGTGTGGTCATTTTGCGAGCGAAAAACGGAGTCATCGAAAGGGGCGACAATGTCACGTCGAAACTCGGACAGTAAAGCAGCCAAGGCCACGCCGGACGTTTTCGTCGGCCTGTTGTTTGTTTCCGTCGCGTCGCTGATCACCGGCATCATCCTGCTGGTGCTGGAGTTGAACCGCTACAACTGGCAACTGGGCTGAAAAGTCTTAGCCGCCGACGTATCGCGCGTAAAACGCTCGTGCAGCAGCGATCTCCTGGGTACCGCGGATGATGGCGCGGCCGTCGCGAAACACGGTCAACTCGAACTCTCCGCCGGTCAGCGACAGGCGGGCAAGATACGGATTGCGAGTGATCGTCCCGTGGCCGTGCCACTTTAAGGCGAGATCATCCAGGGACAATGTCGTTGGCGAACTGGGAACGATTTGCACCGAGTTTCGCCCGCAGAGAACCGTTGAGCGTGAACCGCTCTGCCCCGACAGCCACAACCGCTCGCCGTGCTTGCAGGCCGGGCAATTCCCACTGGCGAGCAAGTTGCCAACGTCGAGCGTTCGAAATGTATGATCCCACAGGTCGATCACGGTCAGCACTCGCGGAACCTCATCGAGATGACCACTGAGAATCTTCATCGCCAGCATCGCTTGCCATGATGCAATCACATTGACCGTTGGGCCGAGGATGCCAGCTGTCTCGCAGGTCTCCATTGTTCCCGCTTCGGGTGGCGACTCAATCACGCAGCGCAAGCACGCCGACTGGCCCGGCAACACCGCCATCACTTGACCGTGACTCCCGATGCATCCGCCGTACACCCAGGGGATACCGGTTTCCAGCGAAAGATCGTTAACGAGAAATCGCGTTTCGAAGTTGTCGGTTCCGTCGAGAATCAGGTTCGCGCCGCGAGCCAACTCGCGGATGTTGCGGCAGTCGACATCGGCCACGACCGCTTCCAGTTCGATCGTGCTGTTGATGCGTCGCAGCTTGTTGACGGCGGCGACGGACTTCGGCATCTGGGACGCGACATCGTCTTCGTCGAACAGCACTTGTCGTTGCAGATTTGTCGTCTCGACAAAATCTCGATCGACAATTCGCAGGGATCCGACACCAGCCCGAGTCAGGGTCTCGGCCAGAACCGTCCCCAAGGCACCGCAACCGACCAGCAACACGCGACTGGATAGCAACTGCTGCTGCCCGGCTTCTCCGAGCGGAGCAAACCGCGTCTGTCGGCTGTAGCGAGCCAGAATATCAACTGCCTCAGTCATGCGTCGTTCCTTGAATTCAGTCGCCAGAGTATAAAGCCGACTCGATTTAGCCCCAACGAAGATGGACGGAACTTTTCATGCGGCAACACTTGGGAATCCTGTTGCAAGTAATGGCTCTTGCGTGGCTTCCGTTGTTGATTGTGTACCAACTGAATTTTGGCTTTCGGTTGCTCGTGATGCCGACTTGCACGTTGATTGGGATTGTCATCTTCTGGATTGGGACAAGGCTCCGCGAGACATGAAGCCAATTCCTTTATTGCTGATTGTCTTGGTGCTGGTTGCGCCCGCGTCGGCGCAACTTGTCGTACCGGATATTAGCCAGGAAGCGATGACGCTGGATCTGGACAGCGCCGCGACAAAGCGGCTCGCCAGCATCGAGGACTTCGTCGCCGAAAAGCAATGGGATGCCGTTGCGACGTTGCTGCGCCAGACACAGTCGGAAAAGGCCGACAAGCTGGTCGCGATTGCCCCAGGGTGGTATGTGAGCGTTGCTCGATTCTGCCAGTCTCAAGCCACGTTGTTGCCGAAGCCCGGATTGATCGCGTACCGGCGCCAAGTGGATGCCACGGCGAAGAAATGGTTTGATGACATTCAAGACCAGCGAGGACTCGAGCCGTCGCGTCAGCGAGCCGCTTGGCTCCGCATCGTTCGACAAGCATTCGCGAGCTCGTCTGCGGACGAAGCACTCGCTCGACTCGCCGAGCAATCGTTTGAACGTGCGGATTATGCGGCGGCTCGAACGTATTGGGAGATGCTGCTGCCGGCCTCTGGTCCGCTGCGCTCTGCTGCTGGCTTGGGTCTTCTGCGACATCCTGATCCGAACAGCGATGCCGCGCAAATTCGTGCTCAACTCATTTTGTGCAGTCTATTTGAGAAAGATCCTGAGCGAGTAAGTCAAGAAATCGCCGCATTTCGCCGGCTGCACGGCAACTCGGCAGGTCGCATTGCCGGTCGAGACGGAATTCTGGTCGATCTGCTTTCTTCAATGATTGCCGATCAGGAGGCCGGCGTTTCGAAAGCCAACGAAATGACTTCGTTGGACCGCCACATATGGACCGTCGAATTGCCTAATGGTTCGGAGACAGGATTCGCTGAGATGATTCCCGTTGTCGCTGGAGAAACACTCTTCGTGTCGAACGGAGAATCGGTGTTCGCATTTACTGCCTCCTCTGGCCAACCAAAGTGGTCGGAGACAGCAGAACCAGCACGCGATCCACAAGCATCCGTCATTCATGCACTTGCCGATCCGGTTGCTCCCAAGCGGCCCATCGACGGACATGCTCGACATTCCTTGTCGGTGTACGGGGATCGGCTCTACGCACGATTGGGGACTTCGATCACTGGCAAAGCCAAGCAGGAAACGAATGCGCACAGTGAATTAGTCGGGTTGGATGTTGGCGATGGCGAAGGCAAACTTGTTTGGCGAATCGACGCCAAGGAGATCGATCCGCAAGACCCGCTGAGTGTGGCCTCGCCGTGGTGTTTCGAAGGTCCTCCTGCAGCTGATTCACAACGCGTCTTGGTTGTGTTGCGACGCAGCCTGCCTCAGGAGCAGCTCAATGTGGCTTGCTTTGATGCCGACACGGCGCGGCTGATTTGGAATCGCAAAGTGGGCATCACCGTGGCCTCGACTGAAGAAGCCGTGAATTCCACCAGCCACCTGGAGCTCACCGTGGCCGAGGACACCGCTTTCGTCTCGACCGATGCGGGGACGATTGTCGCCATCGACGTGCACGACGGAGCGATTCGCTGGGCACGGACGTATGTTTCGGATGCGGTCAATTCTTCTCGAGATGGCAGGCGCGAAGGACACACTCCACCGATTTATCACGACGGCGTGCTGTATGTCGCGCCGCTTGATACAGACTTGCTGATGGCGATTCATGCCGAAAGCGGATTGCTGTTGTGGCAGCATCAGTGGCCCGATCCAATTCGCTATGTTTTGGGTGTTGCCAAAAATACGTTGATCGTGCAGGGCCGCTCGCTGTGGGGAGTCACCCTGACGAGCGGCAAGTCTGCCTGGCCCCATCGACGAGTCGGCAACGAGGATCCCGAAGGATTCTCAGCCGGCCGAGGAGTGTTGATTCACGGTGATGTTTGCTGGCCAAATCGGGACGAGTTGGTCATGGTCGCCAGTGATTCGGGGCAGATCCTGAGACGCATCGCGGTGCGCGAGTCGCTGGGATTATCGGGCGGACATCTCACCAATAGCGGAGCGTCGCTTACCATCAGTCGTGGTGCCCAGCTGTCAGTTTTCGGATTGCATCATTGAAATTCGCATTGCCAAACAACGGCTTTGGTCAAAATGACTTTTGACCGCGATTTTGAGGATTTTCTAGAGACGACCTGTTACCCAAGCTGGCGCAGCCAACGGCGAAATGGAGCTGAGTCGAAAATCTGCCGCTGATCGATGGATTGCGGCTGAGAATTGCGATTCTCTGGTTTGGGAACCGAGATTCGCAATCGCTTCCTCGGGCGCAAGTCCGCAACTCCGCGAATTCCTGCCTTCGGGTTTGTTATCAGGCAAGCTCGGCCAGCTATCAGCAGGATCAAATTGGTCGTTCGCAATGTAGCGTTGGATGTGTGAGTGCTTCAGGTACGCAGGCGAAGCGTCGATTTCTCTTGTCCCCGGTTGACGAACCGTGTCCTCCGCCGAAGAATGACAAAGGTTCTGAAAAACCTGAGCCTCTTGCCAGTTCCGGGAAATTACTCGCACCAAGTTTTTTTTGCTGGATATGGGAAAGTCCCCTGATAGGATGTCGTCTTCGTTTCTGGTTGCAGTGGGTAAACTGACGAGCGCCTCACTGAAACTGGCTAAAAGGATCGAAGTCGAACGCTCCTGTCGGCAGCTTTGCCGATTCGATCGATGGGTTGGATTGGTTCTCACATTGAAAGAAAGGAATCTATCAAAGAGAGCCCCCTTGTCGGAATCTGCTTGGGGAATTGTTGAAGAATGTGCGAGTCTTGGTGCAAACGAATCGAATTGGCTGGATTCGATTTCCTCTTTATGGGTCGAAGTCGCGAGCGGACGGCGCAAGCGGACAACGAGGCCCGCACCAAGTTCGGCTCTGGGACCAGGTGCCGAACCGCGTGAGATCGTGTAAACCCCAAGTTGCTCAGCAACGGTCGTTGTCAGACTCAATCACGACGAACGATTGCGAAAGTCTCCCGGTCGCGGGGCGACGATTTTCCGAAACCTCGGCATTGATTATTCGTCTTCGGTTGATTGTTGGCTGAAATTTGATTGTGCTGGTTGTGGAAACCAGACTTTGCCCACGGGAGCTGTGCTCCCCAGAAAGACACTGGTATTTTTGATCTTGAGTTGATCGGGATCGCAAACGGACGTGCGTTCATTTCGATTTCAACCCAAAGGAGTTTGCCGTGCATCGCTTGTGTAACAGGTTCAACGCGCTGATCGAAGAAGTCAAAAACAATCAAGGCGTGATGACCTTTCAAATGGTGGATCGTTACCTGCCTGACGAAGGCGGCGACCCCAAGATGGTCGACGAGTTGCTGATTTGGCTCGACGAAAACGCCGTGGAGTTGATCCACGATGTGGATACACCTATTGATGATCCCGACTACGTCCCTGAAAAGGCACACCCGGTTGAGACGGTGCCGCAGCCGAAACTGACAGCACAGGAAGAGCGAGCACTCCTCTCGCGAGATCCCATTCGGATGTATCTCAGCCAGATGGGAAATATTCCGCTGCTGACTCGGCGCATGGAGATTTATCTCGCGAAACAGATTGAGATCACTCGCAAGCGATTTCGCCGCGGAATCATGGAATCGGACTTTGCGTTGGAGATGGGTATCGAGACGCTCGAGAAGGTGAACTCGAAAGAACTGCCGTTTGAACGTACCCTGCGCACTTCGGAGACTGAGAACACACGCAAGGAACAAATCGAAGGCCGCATGCCCAAAAATCTGCCGCTGCTCAAGAAGTTGTACGAGCAGCATCGGGCTGACCAACTCGTCACGATCGATCCGGAAGCATCGGCTGTCGACAAAAAAGCTGCCAAGCGCCGTCGCGTCGTGCGCCGCCGCAAGATGTGTACGTTGATCGAGGAACTTTCGATCCGGACCCAGCGATTGCAGCCTGTCATGAAGCGCATGCATCAGATTGCCGAGCGCATGGAACAGCTTCTCAAGATGATCGAGGAGGCCAAGAGTCCGCGTGCACATCATCGCCACAATTACGGCAAAAATTTGATGGATGGCCGCACCGTTGTCACCAAGGACGCCTCGGTGTTGCAAAAAGAACTGGATGATCTTGTCGCGATGGTTCGAGAGCCGGCTCAAGAGTTCATCCAGCGGTCAAAGACGATCAAGCGGCGGTTCGCACAGTGGACCGAGGCCAAGCAGAAGTTGTCTGGCGGCAACTTGCGACTCGTGGTTTCGATCGCCAAGAAGTACCGAAATCGAGGACTGAGCTTTCTGGATCTCATTCAGGAAGGAAACGCTGGCCTTATGCGGGGTGTCGAAAAATACGAATACCGCCGAGGCTACAAGTTTTCTACCTATGCGACATGGTGGATTCGCCAAGCCATCACGCGAGCCGTTGCCGATCATGCTCGCACGATTCGCATTCCGGTTCACATGTTTCAAAGCATTTCCCAGTTGAAAGCCAAGAGCGAGCAGATCCGCCAAGAAACTGGCCGTGAACCCAGCATGGATGAGTTGGCTCACGCCGTTGGCCTCTCGGTTGAGGAAACCGAGCGAATCATGAAGACCTGGAAGCACCCCATCAGCCTTGATACCCCGGTGGGTGAAAGTGAGGACAGCGCCTTCGGCGATTTCCTCGAAGACCAACATCATGGCAGCCCGGCCGAAGCCGCGATGCACGAGATGCTTAAGGACAAGATCGACGTCGTGCTTCGCAGTCTGACGTACCGTGAGCGAGAGATCATTCGACTACGCTACGGTCTCGGTGATGGCTACAGCTACACACTCGAGGAAACGGGCCGCATTTTCAAAGTGACTCGCGAGCGCATCCGCCAAATTGAGTCGAAAGCTTTGAAGAAGCTCCAGCAATCGAACCGTGCTCAGCACCTCAAAGGCTTCGTCGAAGAACTTCTCCCCAACGAAGCTTCCATGTCCGAAGAGTTGGTGGGAACAAGCGCATAATCAATGCCATCGGGTCACATAGCGGTCGGAATGATCCGGTCGCGATGTTGACCATGTCGACAGAAAACAAAAAAAGGCACCTCAAAGCGTCAACTTTGAGGTGCCTTTTTGATTAACGAGTGATGACTAGATGTCGATGCGATGATCGCGTGCCGGTCCATGATCCGTGCAGTCGTCGTTGTGCCAGAGCGGCATTCCAGCGGCATAACGAGCGGCGAGCATCAGCACCTTCTCCTCGGAGCCTGGTTTGGCCTTCGTAGGTTCGCCGGGGTCGACTCCCATCGCCTCAAAGTCAACGTCTTCGTACTCGTCGCTAAAGTCATCTGACTCACCGACCAGGAAGCCGTCTTCATGAAAGCCAGCGTCATCATCGAGGTCCGAATCTGCCTCGAGCGGATAAGACATGCCCAACTCCAATCTCTAACGGGGTTTCAGAGACAAACAATTTGGGATGGAACAACACAACATTGATCACATCCACATATCACTCACGGGAGGCTCGCGAATCATTGAGCGACGTCACGACAACAAGAAACGATTCCCAAATGACGTCCAAACTCACACGACCCAACACAGCAAAACAGGCGGGAACGCATGCTGAACTGGGCGGATTGTCCGCGGAATTCGCAGAATGTCAACAACTTTTTCGGAAATCTGAAACGATCAAAAACAGCGTGATTCTTCGGGGAAAATCAACCTGATCCGCAATCTCCGGGATTGTTCGCGTATTCGTTCTTAGTCAGGGCGATTGACGCCATAGCGTTTGAGTTTGCGGTCCAGTGTCGAGCGTTCAATCCCCAAAATTGCCGCCGTCTGTGATTTATTCCAATTGGTCTTTTCGAGAGTCGCCAAGATGTGATGTTGTTCGAGTTCGTCCAGCGATTTTTCCGATTTAACGGTCTCGCCCAGAGCGATCGAGGGATTCGGGGCACTGACCTTTGTGGACACCAGCACTGTCGGCGTCGGTATAGTCGCGGGTGAAACACGAAGACCGGACAGCTTAATCTCCGATGCGGAAACCATGTCGCGAGTGCTGAGTACGACAGCCCGTTCGACGCAGTTCTGAAGCTCACGCACGTTTCCAGGCCAATTGAACTGACAAAGCAGCTCTATTGCCTCATCGGTGAATCCGCGCAATGTTCGACTTGTCTTCTTTGCGAAGCGATGCAGAAAGTAATTCGCCAACACCGGAATGTCCGACGGATGTTCACGGAGTGGCAGTGGAGTGATCTCCACAACGAACAGCCGGAAGTAAAGATCTTTCCGAAACAGTTTCTCCTGGACAGCGTGTTCGAGGTCGCGATTGGTTGCAGCCACAACGCGCACGTCCACGTGGATTGATTCGTGTCCGCCGACACGCTCAAAAGGATGCCCTTCGAGGACTCGCAGAAATTTGGCCTGGATCGACAGGCTCATTTCGCCGACTTCGTCCAGAAACAGCGTGCCGCGATGTGCTTGTTCGAACTTGCCTGGCTTGCGGCCGGTCGCTCCGGTGAAGGAACCTTTTTCGTGGCCGAACAATTCGCTTTCGAGCAAAGTTTCACTCAGTGCTGCACAATTCAAGCAGACGAATGGGCCATTGCGGCGGTCGCTTCCAAAGTGGACAGCCCGAGCGACCAGCTCTTTGCCAACACCACTTTCGCCGCGGATCAGCACGGTTGCATCGGTCGGAGCAATCCGGCTGATTTGCTGTTTTAGTTGTTGCATCTCTGGGCTGTTACCAACCAATTCCGTATCGATTGCCAATTGGTTGCGCAGCGACTCGTTTTCGTTTCGTACCCGCGCTAAACCCTCAGCAAGCGATTGTTTCTCGCGCACGTTTTCAAACGCGAGTGCCATTTGATCGGCGACTGCCAGCGTGAATTCCAGATGCTCTGGTGCCAGCGATTCCTCGCTGAGCGTCGAATACAAGTGGATCAGGCCGTAAATGAGTTCGCCGTTGCGGATCGGGGCACAGATCACGCTTCGGGCTTCAATTTCGTCGAGGCTGTCGCGATCGGAGAGCTTGCTGTCATCGGCGACATTTTTGGCGAGCACTGCCTCGCGATCTTCCAGCACCATGTGCGATAGTGCTTTCGAGATGGTTTGATACGATCGATCCCCTTGAGATTTGTACGCAACGACGCGGAGTTGATTTGGCTTCGCTCCAGCGGACATCGGCTTGGGAAGTACGAGAATGGCACCGATGTCGGCACCGATTGCGGCGAGCAATCCGTCCAGAACAACATCGGCAAGTTTTTTCTCGTCCTTTGCGGAACCCATCTCAACGGCCAACTTCCAAAGCTGAGCCAGGTCTTGGCTGAAGCGGTCACCGCCGGCGTGCTGGGCAGTGCTGGTTGGGGAATACCGGGTGCGTTTCCGACGAGAGATGATTTCGGGCTCGCTGGATTTTCCATCTTTCTCTGGAATCGGAATCACGTCCTGAGTTTGTGTCGGCGATTCGATATCGAAGTCTTCGTCGTCGCCTGGCTGCGTGTTTTTGGCAAGCTCGTGAGTGAACACGATATTGCACGTTCCGAGTTGAATCGTCTGCCCTTCTTCCAGCTCCCAATCGCCGGAGATGCGGCGTCCGTCGACGGTCGTGCCGTTGCGGCTACCGAGATCGCGAAGGATCCACATCAGCCCAGCTTGGAAAATCTCGCAGTGATTGCGGCTGCTCATTTCGCTGCGAATCACGATGCGATTGGTCGGTGCACGGCCGATGGTCATGACTTTTCCCGGAGTCAGCCGGAACACGTCTTTCCATTTATCGCCATCGCGCACGACCAAATACGCCGCCTTGGCGGGGCGGTCGGAGAACGAAACGGGCGAATCAGATTGGCGCGGCATGACGTTGCTTGCAAAAGCGAAGAGAGGTCGAAGTTGAGATTAAGCCGACCCTCGCGGTTATTCAACACGCCACGGCGGCTGTTGGAAGCTTCTTGCCATCAAGAATTTTCGACCCCGTAGCCGAAGGGCTCCGGCGCGTCGGTGATGGCGACAGCGCATACCTCTGTGTCGGCGGATTCCGAGGAGTGAATGTTCTCTGGGTTGGCAGTTGCGGTATCGCCGACGATCGAGGCTGGCTGACCTTCGGCTGCGTCTTCACCGAGCAATTCTTCCAGCGCGTGTTGAGCGGCGGTTTGTTCCGCCTCCTTTTTGTTGGACCCCCACGCGGCGGGAAAGACTCGACCGGCCACGACCGCGCTGATGTGAAACACTTTTGAATGATCTGGGCCGCGCTCGTCAAGCACTCGATACATCGGCGTCGACCCGAGTTTCTTCTGAGCGATGTGTTGCAACAGGCTCTTGAAATTTTGCGTATGCAGCGTCCCGGCAGAGCTTTCGATTTCGGGATTCAATAGTGGCATCAGGAACGATCGAGCGGCTTCCAGGCCACCGTCGAGATAAATGCCAGCGATCAGCCCTTCGAACGTCCCGGCCAAAATCGACGAGGGAATGTGACCACCGTGATCCAGGCCCTTGCCGACGAGGACAAATTCTTCCAAGCGAACTCGGCTGGCCATTGTCGCACAGGTCGCGCGGCTGACGACGATGGACTTGATGCGGGTCAGCTCTCCTTCTGCCGCTTCGGGGAAGCGTTGATAGAGTGCCTCGCACACCACCAATCCCAGCACGGCATCACCGAAGAACTCCAAGCGTTCATTCGAGTGCAATCGCGTGCGGGCCGACGAGGCATGAGTCAAGCACATTGCCAGCAGCTCGATGTCGCGAAAGCGGTAGTTCAATGCCGCCTGGCACTTGTCGAGTAGCACTTCCAGCTCGGCGAAATTATTGACTTCCGGCATGTCTTAAGTTTTCCCGCTCTGGGCGAATTCGGCGTAAGCGCAGGCTACGACTGCAAAAAAAGCCTGTCAACAAGCGGCATCTTGGCGAGTGGCGAATTGCCCCCGTATCATCCTTCATCCAACGGTTGTGAAATTGGCCGCGTATTTACGGTCATCGAACGGTGATGCCGACTTAGCTGGATTGTCTGACAGGCTTTGAATAAATAAATCGCCGTGCAACGATGACCGCCTGTGAAAATCCGGACCAGGTGGATTGAGCCTCGAAAATGGCATGTGGTTCTCAGAAAGGAAAGGTGTGCGATGCGACGAGTCAGCCAAAGCGTGGGATGGATTCTGGGGATCAGCGGGTTCGTCTGTTTGACGATCAGTCTATTGGACGTTCTGCCCAGGCGAGTCGTCACCGCCGCCCCGACAGCTGCTGACGCGAAGCAATTGTCGGCAATCTTCCGCGACATCTCGCACCAGGCACTGCCAAGCATCGTGGCCATAGAAACAAAGGGAAAGGCCGCGGCGATGAGCGGCCTCGACTTCGATGACGAAGACAATCCGCTCAACGACCTGTTTCGACAGAATCCGCAGTTTCGCGAGTTTTTCCGCGAGCGTCCTCGGCAGCGTGAGGCTCCTCGCTCGCGCGGCATGGGATCAGGATTCGTCATCGACGATGCCGGAGTCATTTTGACGAACAGCCACGTGGTGCGCGGCGCGGACGAAGTCAAAGTTCGCACGCATGATGGACGCGACTATGTCGTTTCGGAAATCAAGATGGACGAGAATTCGGATATCGCGGTTCTGCAGATTAAAGATCCGAAAGGGCTGAAGTCCCTTCGCTTCGGCGACAGCGACACAGCCGAGATCGGAGATTGGGTGCTGGCCGTCGGCAATCCGTTTGATGTCGGCATGACCGTGACGGCGGGCATCATCAGCGCCAAGAGCCGTGGTCTTGGTATCGCTCGCCGCGAGGATTTTTTGCAGACCGACGCCGCAATCAACCCCGGCAACAGCGGCGGCCCGTTGTTGAATCTCAACGGCGAGGTTATCGGCATCAACACCGCCATCAGCAGTCGCAGCGGCGGCTCCGAAGGGATTGGCTTTGCGATTCCGGTCAACATGGTCAAATGGATCAGCCAGCAGTTGATGACTCATGGCAAAGTCCGCCGAGCGTACCTTGGCATCGGAATCAAGCCGTTGACTTCGGACCTTGCGAAATCGTTTCAGTTGGAAGGGGTCGAAGGGGCTGAGATTGTGAAAGTGTCGAAGGACTCTCCGGCTGCTGCCGCGAAGTTGCAGGAGGAAGACGTCATTTTGGAACTCAACGGCCAAAAAGTTTCCACGACACAGTCCTTGCAACTGATCGTCGAACGGTTGGAGATTGGCAAGGTCTGTAAAGCGTTGATCGTTCGCGACGGCAAACGTATGGAAGTTCCGATCACGGTCCAAGAGATGCCGGAAGGCTTTCTGGCCGGAGCCGATCGACCCACTCTCAACGGTCGAAGTGGCCGTGGTCAGAAGCAGCAACCCAAGGAAGAGTCGTTCAATCAGATCGGTTTACAAGTGAAGGAGCTGACTCCGGAAATCGCCAAGGAATTGGGTTACAGCGATTCGCCATCCGGCGTCGTCGTGACACGTGTCGATCCGAACGGTCACGCGTCTGAAGCAGGAATTCCCGTCGGAGCTGTCATCGAACGGGTCGGTGGTAAACGAGTCAGTTCACTCAAGGAATTCGAGGACGCACTCAAGGCCGAGTCACTCAAAGAGGGAATCCGGTTGCTCATCAGCACGCCCAACGGCAAAGACTCGGTGATTGTCAAAGGGGACGCCAAATAACGCTGGAAGAATCGCTAATGCCAGCGGTCAATCTTCGCAGGTCCAAGCAGGTCTTGGCCATGAATCGCGCGGGGCAGGCCTGAAAACCGTCCCGCGACTCACATCAGCCCTGGAATGGGCTGAGCCTGTTCGACCAGCGACAACAACTCGCGAGGCACTCCGCGAGCCAATCGCAACGCGGCGACGTCAAACAAGGTGTGGATCACTGAACCGAGCAAGTGCGTGGTGGTGAGCGGAGTACTGAGCGGCACGTCGTTTTTGCGCGACGCTTGCCCGATCACTTGACCCATCTTCAGTCCGCCGCCAGCGAAAGCCAGCGTGCTGAGGTTCGACCAGTGATCTCGGCCTCCGTTCTTGTTGATCTTCGGGGTGCGGCCGAAATCTCCCGTGATGATCAGCAGTACGTTGTCGCTCATCCCGCGAGCAGCCACGTCTTCCAAAAACGCTGAGACTGCTTGATCGACTGCCCGTCCGAGCATCTCCATTCCGGCGACGATCCCCGGATTGTTCCCATCCGCGTGCATGTCCCAGCCCGCCGAATGCACCGTCACGAATTGGCAACCCGCCTCTACCAGCCGCCGCGCGGTCAGCATGTGTTGACCGAGCAATGACGAGCGAAACAACTTTTTGCCCACTGGAATGTGACTCGTATCGTATCGCTCGATCAAACGGCGATTCTCTTTCGACAAATCGAAGGCTTCGGCCGCGCTCCCCAGGATCACGTCAAACGCCTGCTGCGTGAACCGGTCGGCGCTGTCGAGCACTTGCAACTCGTCCGTCTCGGCCTTCAGTTGGTCGAGCGACGCCAGCAACTCACGGCGATTATCCAGCCGACCGCGCGGGATGTTGAGGGTCATATTGCGAACCGCGTCGCTCTTGCCGCTCGGATTGAACGGCCCGAACGCCGCACCCAACGAATTCGGCTCGGAACCATTTTCGACGCGAGTCCGCTCGTTGCGATACTGCGGATCGACCTCGTCTGTGTTGAGCAGTGTGAAGCTCGGCATCCCGGTGCGCGGATGATTCGCTCCCGCCAATCGCGAGCAAACCGAACCCATGCTGAACCCGGCCTTCCGCTTGCCGACGGGGTCGGTCCCGCCGGTCAGCATGTGAACGATCGCCTCAACGTGCCCCGTAATCGGATGCTGCAAGCTCCGCACCACCGCCATCTCGTGAGCGTGCCTCGCAAGCTGCGGAAACGTCCCGCCAAACGTCACTCCCGGGAGCGAACTCGTCACTTCACCGGTCATGCTGCTATACGGGGCCGGCGCGTCCATGTTTGGATTGAACGTCTCGATGTGCGATGCACCACCGGACAGAAACAACAGCACGATTGACTTGTCACGCACGAAGCTCGGCCGCCCAGAACTGCTCGTACCGGCAGCCGTTTCCGCCATCGCCGACTGTTGCCGCAACCACCACGGCAACGACAGTCCGCCGACAGCCAACGCACCAGCCTGCACGAAGTCCCGGCGCGAAAGACCGTCGCACGATGGCTGGCCGTGACGATCAAGCAGAGTCAGCATTCGGAGGCTCCTCCGTTCGTAGTTTCGCCTTCAGGCGTACATCATTGTGCGGTCGATCGGCCTTGCCCGTCCAGTAGGAAGCGTCTGAAGACGCAAGTACGAACCATGTCACGCCAACACGTCATGCAGCACTTGAGCCTTTTCGACGCCCGTCAGCCGCGCATCCAAGCCCTGATATTTGACGCTGAAGCGTTCGTGGTCGATGCCGAGTTGATGCAAAATCGTGGCGTGCAAATCGCGGACGTGGACGACGTTCTCGACCGAGTTGTAGCCGAACTCGTCGGTCGCTCCGTAAGTCAGCCCGCTGCGCACGCCGCCTCCAGCCATCCACATCGAGAAGGCTTTGATGTGATGATCGCGACCGGGCCCTCCTTTGCCTTGGAACATCGGCGTGCGGCCGAACTCCCCTCCCCAGATGATCAACGTTTCGTCGAGCATCCCCCGCTGCTTGAGATCCGTCAACAATGCCCACGCCGGCTGGTCGGTCAGCCCGCAGCAGATATTCATGTAACGGACCAAGTCGCCGTGATGGTCCCAGCCCCGGTGATAGAGCTGAATGAACCGCACACCCCGCTCGGCCATGCGTCGCGCGAGCAAACAGTTCGACGCGAACGAACCGTCCCCCGGCTTCGCGCCGTACATATCGAGCGTCCCCTGAGTCTCGCCAGAGAGGTCCATCAACCCCGGCACCGAACTTTGCATCTTGAAAGCCAACTCATAGGCCGCGATCCGCGCTGCGACTTCCGGATCGTTGTAGGTTGGGACTCCGTCCCGA
Organism: Planctomycetota bacterium; assembly: GCA_016872645.1. Lineage (GTDB taxonomy): Bacteria > Planctomycetota > Planctomycetia > Planctomycetales > Planctomycetaceae > SXKJ01. Next base: position 40,831 of record VGZH01000027.1, read on the forward strand.
CCACTTGCGCCGTTGCCATGGCCGGTCGGGACAGAGTCCCAACCTACGGCGCGATGCTCATCCAATTTCCGAATCGCATCGACCAACCGTCGCTGCTGAGCCATCGACACTCCCGCCGGGTTACCAACGTAATGCACCGGATCGCCGGTCGATTCAAACGGCACCCCTTGAAATTGGCTCGGCAGGAATCCCGCCGACCACATGCGCGACGAGATCGGCTGCGGGTTGCGGCCTCCCTCGCTGGTGAGCACCACAAAGCCGGGCAGGTCATCCGCCTCGCTACCGAGTCCGTAGTTGATCCACGAGCCCATCGACGGCCGGCCGTTGATCGCCGTCCCCGTGTTCATGAACGTGTGAGCCGGATCGTGATTGATTTGCTCGGTGACCATCGAGCGAATGATGCAGAGGTCGTCCGCCATCTTGCCGTGCCACGGCAGAAAATCGCTGATGACCTGCCCGCTCTCGCCGTATTTGCGGAACCCGATCAGCGGCCCCTGACACGTCAGCTTCTGCCCCTGCAACTGAGCAATCGGCTGCCCCTTCGTGAACGACTCCGGCATCGCCTCCCCGTGCATCTTCGCCAGCACCGGCTTCTCGTCGAACGTCTCCAAATGCGATGGACCACCGGACATGTAGAGGTAAATCACCCGCTTCACGCGAGGCCGATGATGCGGCAATGGTCGATACTCGTCCATCGCTTGCGCGTCGCGAGCCATCAACGCCGACAACGCGGCCGAACCGAGACTGACTCCGGTGGCATTGAGAAACGTCCGACGATGAATTTGATTCGTGATGGCGTTGAGATTGGACATCGTCAATTCCTCGTCGTCGTCTCGTTCAGATTCAAAAGTGCTCGCGCGATCGTCGTCCAGGCGGCGAATTCGTTGTGCGAAATCTCGTTCCGCGTTGGCACGAGGCCAGTGGCCAGTAGTTTCTTGGCCGCGGTTTCGTCCAACGAGAAGTCTTTCCGAGCATCGAGGAGCAAGTTGAGCAGAACGGACTGTTCAGTGACGTCGAGGGTTCGCGAGGTGGCGAGACGGAAGGCGAAGGCGATGCGGGATTCGTCGGTGTCGCCACCCTCTTTCAGGATGCGGGCGGCGAAGGCTCGCGCGGCTTCGACGAATGTGGGGTCGTTGAGCAACGCCAGCGCGGCCAGCGGCGTGTTCGAGCGTGGTCGCTGGGCCGTGCATTCCTCGCGACGCGGGGCATCGAACGCCTTGAACATCGGATGCAGGTATTGCCGCTGCCAATGCACGTACACGCCGCGACGCCACTGCTTCGAGTCCTTGTCGGCGACGTAATCCCGCTTCGGAAAATTGAGGTACTTGTAATATCCCGCTGGCTGATACGGCCGTACGCTCAGGCCGCCAACTTCGTGGACTAACAGCCCGCTGATCGTTGTCGGCGACGTAATCCCGCTTCGGAAAATTGAGGTACTTGTAATATCCCGCTGGCTGATACGGCCGTACGCTCGGGCCGCCAACTTCGTGGACTAACAGCCCGCTGATCGCCAGCGCATTGTCGCGAATGAATTCGGCTGGAAGGCGGAAACGGGATTGGCGGAGAGATTTCGGAATGCGGAATTCGGAATGCGGAACAGAAGACCGGATTTCCGAATTCCGCCCTCCGAATTCCGAATTCGATGACGCCTGCCTATACGTCCGGCTCATTGCGATCAGTTTCAGGATGTGTCTCACGTTCCAGCCGGAATCGACGAACTCGTGCGTGAGGCGGTCGAGCAGTTCGGAATGATCCGGCGGCTGGCCTTGCGCGCCGAAGTCTTCCAGCGATCGACACAAGCCTTCGCCAAACATCAGTGCCCAGAAGCGATTGACCATGATTCGTGCGGTCAGCAAACCGACTCCATTCTTCGAATCCGTCAACCAGCGTGCGAGATCCAGACGATTCGCTCGGCGGTCGCCGGTATCAAGCCGGCCAAGAAACTCTGGCACGGCCGGAGTCACGATCGGGCCGCTGTCATCCAGCCAGTTGCCTCGCGGCAGAATCCGCATCTCTCGCGGTTCGATCGCGGACGAGATCATCGTCAGCCGAGCGGACTTCTCGAATGCCGCACGTTCTTCGGCGGACATTTTCTCCGCGCGAACCCGCTCGCGTTTTGTGAGGACTCGTAGCTCAGGAGCACGCACGGTTGGCGACGCATCGCTCCCCTTCTTGAGATGCGCGGCTTCATCGAGGTCCGCGAAGAACGCGGCCAACGAATAAAAATCCTTCGCCGTGTACGGGTCGAATTTGTGATTGTGGCATTGAGCACAGCCGACCGTCCCGCCAAACCAAACACCCGACAGATTGCGAACGCGGTCGGCCGCATACATCGCCAGATACTCCTTGGCCTGCACCCCACCCTCGTGAGACGTTTGCAGCAACCGGTTGTACCCCGACGCGATTTTGTCATCAGTGCTCGATTCCGGCAGCAAGTCACCGGCCAACTGCGCCTGCGTGAATTGATCGAACGGCAGGTTGTCGATGAAGGCGTCGATGACCCAATCGCGGTACGGCGAGATGTGATGCTCCTGATCGCCGTGATACCCGACCGTGTCGGCATAACGGACGAGGTCCAACCACCAGACCGCCATTCGCTCGCCAAACGCATCACTGGCAAGGAATTGGTCGACGAATTGCTCAAGATCTGTCGATTCGACTTCCTGCAGCGACGGCGGCAATCCGCGCAGATCGAAACTCAAGCGACGGATCAGCGTGATGCGATCGGCGTCCGGAGCGGGTTTCACTCCGTCGCGTTCCAGCCGAGCGAGAACAAAGCGATCGATCCAATTCGCCGGCCAACTTGTGTCAGCCACCTTCGGCAGATCGTGCTTCAACGGAGCGACATAGGCCCAATGGGTCGCCCATTTTGCCCCTTGTTCAATCCAACGCTGCAACGTCGAGATTTCAGCGACCGCCAGATGCTTGCCGGACTTTGGTGGGGGCATCTGCTCGTCAGGATTGGTGGAGGTCACGCGCCGCAGCAGATCGGCAATCTTGGTTCGATCCTGCACCGCCTGATCCAAACGGAAGTTGGACTCACGCTGCTTGTCATCCGGGCCGTGACAGAAGAAGCACTTGTCCGAAAGAATCGGACGCACGTCCCGATTGAAGTCAATCTGATCGCTTGCTGCAGCATTTCTGGCAGTGAGCGTCAGCAGCACCAAGAGCAGGAAAAAGCCACGAACAGCCATCAGGAATTTCATGGAGGATCGAGTTTTAAGAGCTTCCGCACTCGCTGCAGCCGCGAGCGGCCTGACTTGTCGAGTTCTTCGCTTTCGGCATACGCGTCGAGCGGCTTCAGTGTACCAGTTCGCGCCGCCTCGCGCACGGCGGTCGCAAGCTTCTCGTCGGTGGACAGCTCACGCACAAAGTTGCGTCGCGCGGCAAGTGACTCCAGCGGGTTGCCGTTAAGCACTTTCCTGACCCGGTCGTCCGCGACATCCAGCGAGCGGCACGTCATCTCCAATCCCCATGGAAAAGCCTCGCCGGATTCAAAGTTCCAGGTAGTCTGATTCGCGGCAACGAGTTCACCAGATGTTTTGACGATCAGTCCCGGCATTGTCAGCGAGTAGTGGAAATGTTCTGGATTTTTGATGCCACCGAAGGCTCCTTGGATTCGCCGTGCGAGCTTTGCCACCCGTTCCTCGAAGGCTGCTTTGCCGCCGTAACGCTGTTCCTGGAGGCGGTGGGTCAGCACGTCGAGCGGAGGTTCTTTGTCGGGATCGCGGTCCGCTGGTTGATCGGCCAAGCCGATACAGATCAGGATCTCGAGGGTCTTGGCTTGGTCGAGCGGTTCGCCGTCGAGCCGCCGAATCAATTCCGGCAATTTCTCGGCCACGAATTTACGGATCGCATTACCGACACGCTCGTCGTCGAAGAAATTCTCGGATGGTTCTGGCAGTTTCAGACCGCGCCGAGCACATAGCTCAACGAGCCGCTGTTGCGTTTTGCGTTCGTATTGTTTGGCCTCTCCGCGATGCGCGGAGCGCTGACCAGCCCACTCGTACCACAGATCGATCAGATCCTCGAACAACGGAAACCCGTCGTCATGCAGCCACGTTTTCAGACGCGACAGGTCGTGCGTTGTCTTGAACCGCTCTGCCAAGACTTCCACCGCGAGCCCGGTCGTCAGATCAAACAGCTCGCGCCGTGCTCGACGCATGTCGTCCAACTGCACGATGTCGTTGAGCCGTTCGCTCCAGCGATGTTCGATCACAAACCCGTAATCAATTCGCTCGCAGTGGCGAGCGAGCGTCACGGCCCGTTTCTCGCCGACGTCGATCACACGTGCGAAATGCTCTGGCAGGTCCGAGACGCTATCGAACCGTTTCCACGCCGCGAAATATACCGGCGTCTTCCACGTGCCATCCGCGTTCTTTTCCGGCTCCTCGCGAATCGCCAGATCTCGGATCGAGCCTGTCCACTTGTCAGCGTGAATCTCACCGGCCCACGTTGTCTGTTGCCAGGACTCGCTCGAACGCGCTTCGTCCGGCGTCTCTTCCTTCGGCTGATAGATTGCCCGCTCGACGCTGCCGTCCGAATGCAACGTTGTCTCGCTGCGAAATTCATGAGCGCCGCAACCGGCGAGCAGCAGGCAGGTGAAGTACACAGCCAAACATTCGAATCGAGATCGAGTCAGCACGGCTTATTCCTTGCACTGGGCACATCGATCTGAGGAGCCAAACTTGGTCGCACAAATTCCCGCGATGGGAACTCCCGCAACCAACACTCCAATCAACGACCTTTGGGTTTGAGATGCTTGTCAAAGAACGACAGAACCAGCGGACGCAAGTCTTGTTGCTTTGGCTGCAGGTTAAACGTGTGCGGAGCATCGGGAACGAGCACAAGTTCGTGTTCGATGCCGGCCTTCTTCAGCGCGGCGGCGAGGATCTCGGATTGCTCGACCGGAACTGTCTTGTCGGCCGTACCGTGCAGGATCAGGAACGGCGGGTCTTTCGCGTCGGCATGAGTGATCGGCGACGCGAGCTTGTAGAGATCCGGAGCCTCGTCGCGTGACTTGCCGAGCATCGCCAGCGCATTCTTGCTGTCGCGGACCTCGCCGGCCCCGTACATCGGGACGGCACATTGCACGGCACACGAGAACTCGCCCCACGGTTCCTTCGGGTCGAGTCCATCGGCAGGACCGGTCAGCGCCAGCAATGAGGTCAGATGCCCTCCCGCCGAACCGCCGATGACTCCGATGTGATCGGGATCGACTTGCAGCCGAGCGGCATTCTTTCGCAGCCAACGTACTGCCGTCTTGCAGTCGTGGATGTTCGTCGGCCACGACGATGCCCTGTCGGTTGCCAGCAAGTAGTCGATACTCATACCGACGTAGCCGTTGAGGGCCAGCGTCGTGCCGATGTTCAATTCACGATCAGCGTCGCGCTTGCCGCCGGTCCAACCACCGCCGTGAATGATCACGACCGCCGGCGAGCGAACATCAGCGGCTCGATTCAGCGGAACGTAGAGGTCCGCTTTCTCATCACGGCCGTCGGCTAAATATCGGACCCCACGTTCAATCAAGACCTTGTTGGCGAGTGTTGTCTTCAACTTTTCGTCCGCTTCGGCCAGCGACTTTGCCGCTTCGTCCGTTCCGATGTCGCGCACGAAAATGTTTCGCCAACGAATCTCGCCACCGTGTGTCTGCAGGTGAATCGGACCTTTCGCCGGCAGCGGCTTGTCGCGAGCCGCGTAGTTCTGCATCGCCGCATCATCGACGACGAGCTTTTCGTTGAGCCAGACCCAGGTCCGCGCTCCAATTTGGCGAATACGGAAAGCGTTCCATTCTCCGAACGGCTTGTCGGCGACAACCAGCGGATCGCGGCCGGGCGTTCGCGGCAGATTATTGAACAGCCCGCCGGAACCGCGATTTGGATTGCGGTCGGGAGCGCTGTGCAAGCTCGGCTGATTGTTGTCCCAAATCTGCACCTGCGGCAGCCCGCGCAGATAAATCCCGCTGTCGGCTTTCGCGACCGTCTTGTATTCGATCAGAAATTCGATATCGCCGTATTCGGCATCCGTCGTCGCGTATGGCCCGTGCCCATCGTTGACCAGCTCGCCATTCTCGACGCGCCAGTTCGTCGGGAACTCCTCTCGCATCTTCTGCAGCACGGCGTCGAGTTGCTCCACCGTAAGCTTGTTCTTGTCCACCGAGTGCGGATTCAACCCGTACCAACCACTCAAATCTTTGCCGTTGAAGATTGCTCGGAAGCCGGCTGGAGGTTCCGCCGAGAACGCCGATTCGCACCACGGCAATGTCGAAAACAATCCCAGAGCCACGACGGACATCAACATTCGCGAGAGTCGCACCATGTTTGTTGACCTTAATTCTTGTGCCTTCATTCCTCTGCTCCGAGTGGCGGGCAGAGACTTTTTTGGTCAAAGGGATGAAGGGGGGCAAATTCAGGGATTTGGACTTCGATTCTTCCCAGGGATCCAGAGCACGTTGTCGGCTCCGTAGTTGTTGCAGACTTGAGCGAGTACGAACAGCAGATCGGAAAGCCGGTTGAGATAGATCGCGACTTGCAAGTTGATCGTTTCCTTCTCGGCCAGCGAGAGCACTCCAATTTCGACGCGGCGGCAGACGGTTCTCGCAACGTGCAACTGCGCGGCAGCGGGAGATCCTCCTGGCAAAATGAAACTGGTCAGCGGTTGCAGCTTCTCGTTATGTCCGTCGATCCAATGCTCAAGTTGCTCGACTTGCGCTGCGGTGACTCGCAATGGTTCGTAGCCGAGCGGCTTGTCGGATTCCGGCACGCACAGGTCGGCTCCCAGATCGAACAAGTCGTTTTGAATCAGCGTCAGTTGCCGCCGCACATCATCTGGCAACTCGGTGGTCAGCACGACGCCGATCACCGAGTTGAGTTCATCGGTCCCCCCGTAGGCCGCGATCCGCACATGCGTCTTCGGCACACGAGTTCCGTCACCGAGACCTGTTTGGCCTCCGTCACCAGACTTCGTGTAGATGCGATTGAGATAAACCATACTTCGGAGTACGGGGTGTCAGGCCCGCTTTGTTTTTTTAAGAATCAATCCACGGCATCCAAAGCGGGGCCGACACCCCGCACCCCAAAACTATTTCTTCTCGACGATCCAAACGTTGCGAAAATGAACTGGGTTGCCGTGGTCCTGGAAGTACAGCGCGCCGGGCTTCTCTTCGTTCTGTCCGCCGCCGGGGGTGGCTTTCAATTTGAGTTTATCGTGGATCACAAAGCCGTTGTGCTTGATGGTGGTGACCGCGTCTTCAGTTTTCTTCCCTTCGGCATCGAAGCGAGCGCACCGGAAATCGACGTCGTAGGTTTGCCAGCTCAACGGCGGAAAGCACATGTTGACCGCCGGTTTCGCGACTGTGTAGATGCCACCGCATTCGTTGTTCTCGCCGGAGAGGCCGAATGAGTCGAGGATTTGGCACTCGTATTGATCGACGAGGTACATGCCGCTGTTGCCACGACCCTGGCCGCGAGCCTTGGGCATGAAGGGCGTGCGGAATTCAATGTGCAGCGTGAAGTCCTGGAACTTCTGCTTGGTCCGCGTGCCGACTCCCAAGAGGTTACCTTCTTGGATCTTGCCGTTCTGCCAAGCATCCACGTTGGTGCCATCGAAGAGCACGATTGCCCCTTCGGGTGGCTTGGCTCCGAGCGTTTCGGATTTCCGTTCGACCTTCTTTCCTTCGTACTTCACGTTCTCTTCGGCCGTACCGCTGAGCACTCCGTCTTTGATCGTCCCTTTGAAGTTCGTACCGGACAACTCGACGACACCAGCCTCTGTCTTACCCTTGAGCATCACCTTCGTCTTGCCGTCCCAAGCTGCGTCTTTGGGACCGCCGGGCAAACCCTTTTGAAGCAACACCACATCGAACTTGCCTTCGCCCAGTGCGATGACGTGAGCACCGAACTTTGTCTTGTTGCCGATCGTCCCTTCGTATTCGCCTTGAACCTTGAAGTCCGGACCAGCTTGCTCCGGATCAATGAAGGCTTCTCCGGGCGCGGCGAACGCCGAAACGCCGAAGGCAATAATCGCTGACGCCACAATCGCTGATAGTCTTCGCATCGCTGAAATCTCCTGATCGAAAAGAGTTGCCCGCCCAAAAGCGCGGGACGATAGATTAGCTACTCGCAGTGGATGCGTCTCGCATCCGGCTGTTTACATATTTGACACCACGCAACGCACCGCCAACGCGAGCCGCGAATCGTCTTCCGGCAGCACACTTCGCAAATCGAGCAACACGTAATCCTGCTGAATTCGCCCAAACACGCGGATCGAACCCAACCGCAGTCGACGCGAGAGTTCGTCGGCTGACATCGACCGCGATCGTATTTGCAGCACAACAGTTGGCAGATCGACACCTGGCAACGAACCACCACCCACGGTCGCCGTTTCATTCGCGATTTCGACTTCGCAACCTGGCAATTCGCCGATCTCGACTGCGAGTTGCCGAGCACGCATTCGCAACGAATCGACCGACGCCGACAACATCGCCAACGTCGGAATCTCGGCGACAGCGGTTCCTCGTAGATAGGCATCGAACGTGGCTTGCAACGCAGCCAGCGTCAGCTTGCCGACTCGAACGGCGCGCGCGAGAGGATGCTGACGGATTCGCTCCACCAACTTGTGCTTTCCGAGAATGATCCCGCATTGCGGCCCACCCAGCAGCTTGTCGCCGCTTCCGAGCACGACATCCGCTCCGGCCGAGAGGCTTTGCTGAAATGTCGGTTCGGCAGGGAGTCCGAATTCCGCGACATCGATTAAGGCGCCGCTGCCGATGTCGTCAATCGCGGTCACGCCATGTTTCCGCGCAATTGGCACGATATCTTCGATCGGCGGCGTCTCGCTGAACCCGATCACACGGTAGTTCGACGGATGTACGTGCATGATCGCCGCCGTGCTGGCGGTGATCGCTGCTTGATAGTCGACAACATGTGTGCGATTCGTCGTCCCGATTTCTCGCAGCACCGCGCCACTGAGCGAGAAGATGTCCGGCAATCGAAACGAACCACCGATCTCGATCAACTGTCCGCGCGAGATGACCACTTCTCGTCCGGCACAGAGCGCTTGCAGTGTCAACAAAGTCGCCGCCGCGTTGTTGTTGACGATCAGCACATCTTCGCAACCGGTCAGCGCGCGGAATGTCGCTTCCAACTGATGCCCCCGATAACGCCGCTCGGCCGTTTCGAGATCGACTTCGACGTTGCAGTGACCGCCGAGTTCGCTCAGCGCCTGCCGCGCGGCGCCCGATAACGGTGCGCGACCCAATCCAGTGTGCAGCACAACGCCAGTCGCGTTGATGACTCGGCTGAGTTGTTGTTGGCTCGCGTTCCGAGCTTGTCGTTGCACTTGCTCTGCCAGCAACTCTGTCCAAGCAGTCCGGTCGAGCGATACTGATTGAGATCGATCGTGGATGCACTCGCCGTTCGACGAATTGATCCGCCGTCGTGCCTGACCGAGAACTTGGCGCACCCATCCAAGCACCACGTCGCGACCGTGCTCCGCGATGAGCGGTTCAACGGCCAGATGACTCAATAGGTCTTGAACGGGTGGCAGGCGAGACAAAGTGTCGGACGACATTCGGACCCCTCTGACAATTGGAAAACGCTCGCTCATTGTCCGAGGATTTAGATTGCTCGCCAGTGACTGGGCTCCGGGTAAGAAATCGCCCCAAGACCGGTCCAGGTGCAATCGCGCGAATTTTTCCGATTGGGGAGGTTTTTTGTTTGCGGAAGACTGGCGAGGCCGGTATTGTCTCCGCCCTGCAGGGTGGAAAACTCGCCCAAATGATCTTTGAAAATTGATTGAATGTGGGTTTTAAGCCCAATAGCATGAAACACATGGCCGTGGACACCTTCATCTTTGGCGAGTCGAAACGGACGATTGACGATCGATTCCGCATCAGTCTGCCACCCGAAATGGCAGAGCTGGTGGCGGATTCCGACGGCAACTGCATCTTGGCGAAGGAGCGAACTGGCTGCCTGAGTCTCTGGAAGGGGGACGATTGGCGGAAGCGAATCGATGAGGGAGTCGCGATTCTCAAACTGCGGATGCACGCGGGAAAGATGGAATCGCGTTGGAGCGAAGTTCAGCGGCTTGGTCGATTACTTTCGACGCGATCCAAGGTAGTGACGCTGGCGAACCGTTCGCGACTGCTGATTCCGGAAGGGTTTCGCGAGTTCCTCGACGTTCCGGTCAATCACGACGTGATGATCGTCGGCGCGGCGATCTGCGTGGAGATTTGGAATCCCGGCGCGTGGCTGGAAACACTGCGTCAGGACATGCCGGAGTTTGGGCCGCTGTTCACAGACTTGTCGGCGTAGCGGAAATTAATCGGGGTCCGTGTTCCGCTCGCGAGATGTGGTCAGGGAGGACAACTTTTATTTCGCGAGTGGAACACGCATCCCGACGAACGATGTTCCCAACCAAGAAACCCACATGGGCAGCCACCTCGCATGCCCGGTTCGAGAATGAGACGCGAAGACTCACTCAGAGTTTTCAATCCCGCTCACCCCGATTGAGCTCCTCCACGGCACCACGGCGGACTCAGTAGGCAGGGATGCCGCAACTCGCTCGACCGGGCATGTGCTTTTTCCACGTCCGGTTCATACAAAGAAGTCAGGCAGCAATTCCGCTGTCGGATCGACCGCGTAGCTCGACAGGTCGCTGATGCCGCAATCGCGCAGCACATCCTCGTCGAGAAAGAAATTGCCCGTGCATTCGCGACAGGGGTGCGTGAGGATCGCGTAAGCCGCATCGGCAACAATCTCTGGCTGGCGACACCGGCGCGCGGCCTCATCACCACCCAACAGGTTTCGAACGGCAGCGGTGGCGATGGCAGTCCGCGGCCACAACGCATTGACTGCGATGCCAGATCGACGAAATTCTTCAGCCATGCCAAGCACACACAAGCTCATGCCGAACTTCGACAAACTGTAGGCTAAATGCGGGGCAAACCAGCGAGCCTCGAGATTCAGTGGTGGAGCAAGGTTGAGAATATGCGGGTTTGTGGCTTTCGAGAGATGCGGCAGACATGCCTGTGATGTCAGAAAAGTCCCACGGACGTTGATGGCGTGAATGAGATCAAATCGCTTCGCGGGAGTGTCGAGAGTCCTTGCCAGAAACAGCGCGCTGGCGTTGTTGACCAGAATGTCGATGCCGCCAAACGTCTCGACGGTCCGTTGCACGGCCGACCGAATCTGCTCTTCAAATCGCACGTCGCAGACGCAGGCCAATCCACGTCCGCCAGCCAGATTGACTTGTTCGACGGCTGTGTGAATCGTTCCCGGCAAGCGAGGATCTGGCTCGACTGTCTTTGCCGCGACGACGACGTTCGCTCCGTCGCGAGCGGCCCGAAGCGCGATCGCCAAGCCAATTCCGCGACTGGCTCCCGTGATGAACAGCGTCTTGCCGGCCAAGGTGGGCATCGACGTGCTCTTTCCTCGCCTGAGAATCACTGACCGCCAGCGGACTAATCGCCGGACTTCAACGCCTGCTTCTTGTTGTCCAGCTGGTACAGCGGCAAATAGCGGTAGTAGACCTCAAGAGTCAGTGCATGGATGCTGGTCGACATGACCGGTCCGGCGGAGTGCCCAGTCGGAGCCCAACTGCCAGCAGCGCATCCTTCTTTGATCTGAGTCGAAATCAGGTGTCGACGGGCATTTCGATTCCATGTGTCCCACTCCGGTCCTGGTAAGTTGTGCATTACCTGCGTGGCGTAATAGAGAAAATACGAGTCCGATTTCGCGCCAGCCAGATTCGCCATGACGTAGTTCATGCCTTCGACCATCGCGGGGTCGTTGCGCTCCATCCCGGAATACTGGTTACAAAGCAGACCGACGGCGGACATCGCCGGGGTCGGCCCGCTTCCCGGCATATACGAGAAAAGCCCACCGTTTTTCCCTTTGGCAACGCTGGCCAAAAAACTCTTGGACTTGATGAGCGTCTGCGGGTTTACCGGAAGGCCAGCCATTTGAGCACTTTTCAACCCCATCAATTGCCAGCCGACCACTGATGTATCACCAACGGTGGGTGGATTGGCCGAGTAGTGCCAGCCGCCCGATTCGTCATTTTGTGCGTCCTCAATGAATCGGACGGCCGCCTGCGCCAAGTTCTTCAGTTTTGGATCTTTGCTGAGGCCGTACGCTTCGCAAATTGCGATGGTCGCCAATCCATGTTCGTACATGCTGCCGCTGCCCAATCGACCGTTCTTATCTTGATGCGATGCCATCCAAAGCAGGCCTTTGCGAATGACCGCTTGGTACGGACCTCTGGTTTCGTGCGTCTGACCGGCGGCAAAGAACGGCAGCAGGCCGAACGCTGTGGCGGCCATCGGATGATCAGCGGACTTGTGTGCGTGCACCGAGCACGTGGGATCCTTGCACTGCTTCGTAAATGACGCGCACCCCCAGCCTCCATCGGCTGCTTGATGTCGAGCCAACCAATTGGTTGCCGCGGCGACTGCCCGTTCCGAATCCGCCGTGCCACCACCGCTCGCCAGCATCGCTTGTCGAGATCCTGAGCCACGGCCACCAAAGCCCTCACCGGCACCGCCACTACCACCCTTGTCGCTGTTGCCGACTCCGGTTCCGACGCCACCGGGGCCGCGCACGGCAGGTCCAGCGCCAAACGCCGAGACATCAAAACCACCCAAGCCACCGAATGAGGGGCCGGACGCCGCAGTGCCACCACCCGCTTCTTCAAAGACCGCCGAGTTGTCATTGAATTGTGCGTCTTGTTCGATCGTCGCGGCGGGTGGTTCGGTCAGCGATTCGGTGTTGAGCACCGTTGGCTCAATCGGTGTTTCGCCGACATCGAAGTGCGTGATCGGCGTTTCTTCGACAGCTTGGTCCACTTCAGTGTCGAAAAACACGACCTCTTGCAAAAGCTTCTTGGCATGAGGAGCACCGATCGCCACACCCAGGATCACGAAAATCAGCAAGTGCATGAAGACGCTGATCCCCCAAAACTTGGCATTGGCTTGGAACCAGTTTCTGACGTTGGTTTTGAGTTCTTCTGACGTCGGAATCGCGGATTTCAAAACTTCCAGAATCTGCATGACGCACCTCAAAAATGGAATTCCCGTCGGGCGGAATTGTTACTCGCAGCAATTGATCATAAGTCTTGTGGCCATAAAACCCAACTGCAGAGAAGTTGGAACATCTTACGTATGGCGGTCATTCGGAACATCCCCGAATGGCGAATTTGCTGGTTGCTTGGGAAATGTTGCCAGCCGGGGTTCAGACTCTGAATTCGCGGTTTCGTCCCATTCCGCGAGTGCCTCTGCGGTGGTCGAAGTTGAACCTTCCGGTTCCGGGGCTCCGTTTTCCAGCCAACGTTCGATCGCGGCGTGATCGGGTGGTGCCATTGCATCCAGGTTTTGGTTGCCAGAAGGTCGAGTCCGTTTCCAGGCGACTCCGAGCACGACGACCGCTCCAGCCACGATCAGCCATTGCCAAAGATAGCCATCATTTCGTTGCCGGCGCAATGCCGACCTCGTCACGTTTTCTCGCCAGTGCAATCGGCCGATCAGCAGCGGAGCCCAACGATTCTTGCCCATCGCGTCTTCGTAGGTGAACTGCTTCAAAAAGTATCCCACGAAAGTAGCTTCTTCGTGGATGCTGGGCTGAATCGCCAGTTCGGGGGGCTTGTCGTAAAAGACCAAGCAATACAACCCGGAGCGGGATTCGTTGGTGACACCCCATGCCTCATAAACTTGCTTGGCTCCCGCTGAGTTTTCTTCGGCTTCGTGAGCGAGCGCTCGTCGCAGGCTGACTTTCAGGCCGATCAACTCACCCCGGTACTTCTCAGGCGCTTCGGCCAAATGCGTGAAATAAATGTCTTTGCGAGACCGCTCCCACAAATCATCGAACGATTCCGTCATGCTCCAACGCATGAGTTTCCAGTAGGCCGGCATCTCCTCTCGTGCGAGAGGTTCTTTGTCGGTGACCGCCTGAAAGAGGTATTCGGCCTGCGAATGCTCGAGTGGCTGCTGATCATTCGGGCCGCTCACAAGAGTTTCAGCGAGATTCCCATCTGGAGATACGGTGTCCCCGTTGGGCTTCGCGGTTACGGCGGCGTTTTCTTGGACATCGTCCGCGAGCCATTTCCACATCGCCGGATCGCGTGACCAGAAAATGAGCATCGTGACGACGCCCAACAGCATCACGGTTCTCACCAACCGGGACATTTCGCGGCGAGGAAATGAAGTCGATGATCGTGAAGAACGAATGGACATGATGGCTACGGCTGCGTGTCCGCGGGAAGCTCGACGAAACTGAGTTTGGTCAGCTTTTCGCCGTTGGGCAATGTCTGTTTCGTGCAGACATCGACGATCTTCATCAGCTCCTCGTAGCGTAGTTTGGAACCGATTTGAACGATGACCTGATCGAAAGGGCTGTTCGCATCGCTGAGCACAGCCTTCAATCGGCCATCTAGAGCGGAGACACCCGCGACATTCCCTTCGCCAATGGCGAGAGTTTGAATTCGGCCACCGGGGGTCGAAAAGGCGGAAATGACCAGCGTGTTGATCGCCTCGACCGCGCTTTTGTTCTTGTCATCATCTCCGGCCTGCTCTCCACCCTTCACTCCGGCGACCGGTTTCGGGGGCGGCAGCTTCAGGTTGATCTGCCCTTCGATCGGAGCTGGCTTGAACGTCATGATGAAGAACGCCAGCAATTGGAACGCCATGTCCAGCATGGCAGCCAGATTCAGCTCGACGCCACTGTCATTGTGTTTCTTTTTTCGACGACTCACACCACACCTGCCCTGTCACTCGGCTTACGAACCGGCTCTGTCGGTTGCCTTGAGTGCAAACTTCCGAAAGCCATTTTCCTGACATGTCTTGATGACGAGATTGAGCAAACCAAACGGAGTGTCCTTATCAGCCCGCACCACGACCGTTGTGGGAAGATCATCCGTGTCTTTGAATCTTGGATTCTTTTCCTTGGCCTCGCGGCGCGCCATTTTCGCTTCGGCCTTGAGGTACGGGACGATGTCTTGTGGCAACGAATAGACTATCAATTGCCCGTCTTTGTTCACGTTGAGGACCAGCAAGCTTTCCTCGCCCTGCGTTTCGACAGGGCGTGCTGAACCGACCACTGGCAGCCGCAGCGACAAATCCAACGAGGCGGCTTTGAAGCTGGTCACCAGCATGAAAAACGTGATCAACTGAAACACCATGTCGAGCATGGGTGTCAGATCAGCTTCGCCTTCACTTTTTGAGCCGGACATGGGTGCTCAGACATAAGAGGTCAGAAGTCAGAGGTCAGACTTACGCTGGCTTGGGAGCCGGGGATGGCGCCGGAGCGGCTGCGGGCGCTGGAGCTTTCGCTGCGGCCTTGGCGGCACTCGCCAACTTCCGAACGAATTCATCCGCGGCATACATGGTCGTCGAGCTGATTTGTGCCACTCGGTTTTTGAAGATGGCAAAGAAGAATATCGCCGGAACCGAGAGAGCGACTCCCATGAACGTGACGACGAGAGCTTCGGAAATCGCTTCGGCCACCTCGTTGGCTTTGATACCCGCGTCGGATCGGGCGATGACCATGAAGCTGGCAATCATCCCCTTCAGCGTGCCGAGCAAACCGATCATCGGTCCCAGCGATCCGAGAACGGCCAACATGCTGATCTTTTTCTCCATCTCGACGACTTGCACCTCAGCCGTTCGCTCCATCGCATCGCGAGCTTCCGCCAATCCGGCCGACAATTCACCCAGCCCCGACGAAGCATATCGGCTGAACAGGCAATCCTTTTCCTTGATGCCCTGGTAAACACCCTTGTAGTCCTTCTTTTCCATCTTCTGTTTGAGGTCATCCATCAATTCAGGGGGCATGGCCACGATAGGCCGGATGTCGATGAACAATCGGCTGACCAATTGAATGAAGTAACACGACAGCCCGATGATAAAAATGCCGATGAGTCCCGAAATTCGGAGAACCCAAATGACAACATTCTCTTCGGAACGTCCTTCGGCCGCCGGCTCCTTAGCCTCTTTCTTCGCTTTTTTTGGAGCGGGCTCTTCGGCCGCCTCTTCAGCGGCCTCTTCCTGAGCCAAGGCTGCGGGAGGGGACAGCCACAGCGTCTCCAGCGAGCCGACAGACAAAACACACAACAACACCATCCAAGCCAGCCACTTTGAGCGGTCAGGTGAGCCAATCATTACGCAGACCTCGTTAGAAAATCGTCAGTGAGGAATCTGAGAAATCGCAGCCGCAACGTCCTTTGCGACCGCCGCCGAAGGAAGACAGACTTGCAAACCCGCAGTCACCGCAAAACATTCGCCGCGATTTGGCAAGTACAATTTGCCGCTTCACAGCTCGCAATGACTTGCATTT
This sequence comes from Planctomycetota bacterium, assembly GCA_016872645.1. Classification (GTDB taxonomy): domain Bacteria; phylum Planctomycetota; class Planctomycetia; order Planctomycetales; family Planctomycetaceae; genus SXKJ01. The sequence continues at coordinate 57,156 of VGZH01000027.1, forward strand.
CCGACCGGGGACCACCTGTCAAACCGACCGGAAACCTCAGGACATGCTACAGAGCCACCTGATCACAAGAAAGTCTGCGGACAGAGACGACTGACGTTTGCGGTTCGGGCTCCTTGACGTACGGCCACCTCCCCGATTCTGCTACGGGAAGCGGCGATCGCCTCCGCGGTCACAATGAGAAAATCACTGGACGAAACCATGAATCTGCTGCCTGACTACCAACGGCTGCTGACCCGACGACATTTTTTCGGTCGCTCGGCGACCGGCCTTGGGGCGATGGCACTGGCGTCGGTGTTGAATCCGAAGCTGTTCGCGGCCGACGTGGCCAAGCCGGTTGGCGTCCCGGGCGTGTTGCCGACGTTGCACATTTCGCCGAAGGTCAAGCGAGTCATTTATCTCTTTATGTCGGGTGGGCCGTCGCACATCGACTTGTTCGACCACAAGCCGAAAATGAAGGACTTTCACGGTCAAGAATTGCCCGCCTCGATCCGCATGGGGCAGCGGATCACCGGGATGACGTCGGGGCAGAAGTCGCTGCCGGTCGCGTCGTCGTTATTCAAGTTCGCTCAACACGGCGATTGCGGAGCCTCGGTCAGCGAACTACTGCCGCGCATCGCGACGATCACCGACGATATCGCGATCGTGAAGACGCTCAACACCGAGGCGGTCAATCACGATCCGGCAATCACGTTCATTCAAACCGGTTCGCAGCAACCGGGTCGGCCGAGCCTCGGAGCCTGGCTGAGCTACGGCATCGGCACAGAAAGCTCGAACCTGCCGGCGTTCATCGTGATGATCTCGCAGGGGAGCGGAAACAAAACCGATCAGCCGATTTTCTCGCGACTGTGGGGGAGCGGCTTTCTGCCGTCGAAGCATCAGGGAGTTCGCTTTCGCAGTGGCGACGATCCGGTGCTGTACTTGTCGAACCCGCCGGGAATCGACGGCGGCTCGCGGCGGCAGATGCTCGACGGTCTCGCGGAGTTGAACCAGATCACCGCTGAGTCGATCGGCGATCCGGAGATCAACACCCGCATCGCGCAATACGAGATGGCGTTTCGGATGCAGTCGTCCGTGCCAGAACTGACTGACTTGTCGTCCGAGCCGAAACATGTGCTGGACAGCTACGGAATCAAAGACGACGGCGTCGATGGCGGCTTCGCTCGAAACTGTTTGCTCGCGAGACGGATGGTTGAGCGGGGCGTCCGTTTCGTGCAGCTCATGCACCGCGGCTGGGACCAGCACGGGCAGTTGCCGACTCAGATTCGTGGCCAATGCAAAGACGTCGATCAGCCGAGCGCGGCGCTGGTTCGCGACCTCAAAGAGCGTGGGCTGCTCGAAGACACGCTGGTTATCTGGGGTGGCGAGTTCGGCCGCACGGTTTACAGCCAGGGAGCACTTACGCCGACCAACTACGGCCGCGACCATCACGGTCGCTGCTTCACCATGTGGCTGGCCGGCGGTGGCGTGAAGCCTGGAATCACCTACGGCGAGACGGACGACTACTGCTACAACATTGTCCGCGACCCGGTCCCGATTCACGATTGGAACGCGACGATCCTGCATTTGCTCGGCATCGACCACGCGAAACTGACGTTCCGCTTCCAAGGTCGCGATTTCCGCCTGACCGATGTCGAAGGTAACGTCGTCAAAGGCCTTTTAGCGTAGTCGCTCACTGCGGCACATTCGCATGGGTTGACGTTCTCGCGAACCGCTCGATACTGCCCCGCCATGCCAAAAACCTTGATGGAATATGCCGAGTGGCTTGCCCACCGAGACGAATTGATATGGCCGACCGCGCCCCCGAGTGTCCCTTGCAAGGCGATTCCGTCGATCAAGCCGCTGCCGGGCATTAAGGCGGTGACCTGGAACGTCTATGGCACGTTGCTGCGGATCACCGACGGCGATTTGCTGCTGCTCCCGGCTCAGCAGATGCGGATGCAGGTGGCGCTCGAAAAGACGATCCAAGAATTCAACATGTGGCAATGCATGACCCGCAAATCGGGCGCTCCGTGGGAGCATCTCTTCACTCAATACAAGGACTTGGTCGCGGAGATACAATTGACCGTCCCGGCGAAAAAGGGGGACGTCGGACAAGTCAGCTCGACGAAACTGTGGCGCAAGTTGATCTCGCGGTTGGAGCAGAAGGCGTACGTCTACGATGTCGACTTCTACGGCGATCCCGAAGAGTACGCCGAGAAAGTTGCCTTCTTTTTCCATTCGTGCCTGCAAGGGGTCGCCGAGATGGATCACGCGGCGACGGCTGTAAAAGCGGTGGCCGAAGCCGGGCTCATTCAAGGACTGCTGGCGGACGCTCAATCATTCACTCGAACGCAGTTGTTGCGAGCGCTTCGGGTGGCCACTAAATTGCCGCCGTTCGGTCGGCTGTTCGTAGCCGGATGCGTGGTGTTGTCGTGCGACATCGGAGTGAAGAAGCCGTCACGCACACTGTTCGCGGCCGCTGCCGAGGCGTTCGCGCAACATGGTCTCGAACCTTCGGAAGTCCTCTACGTCAGCAATCGCTGGCCGGAGGATTTGATGGTCGCTAAACAAACGGGATTCCGTACCGCGTTGTTTGCTGGCGACAAGAACAGTGTCCAAGCGTCTGCCGAAGAACTTCTGATCTCCGAACTGCGACCCGACCGACTCTTGACCGAACTGACCCAAATTCGCAACCTGCTCCAAGCCTGATTTCACTTCTGACGATTCCCTCAATCTCCTGCCGTTCGAATACACATGGCCCAGCCACTCGTCGATTACTTGCAATTCGATTTCGATCATCCGCTGTTCGATCTGGAAGCGATTCGGGCTGTCAACCCGCAGCGATTCGAGATGGAACAGCTCACAGCGATCGTGCATGTCGACACCGAAAAACATTTGGTGGTCGGCTACAAGGACGTCACCGATCGGGAATTCTGGATTCGGGGTCACATGCCCGATTACGCGCTAATGCCGGGCGTCATTCTGTGTGAAGCCGCCGCGCAGCTTGGCGGGTTTTACGCACGCAAGTACAAGATTCTTGGGGGCGACTATCTCGGCTTCGGCGGCATAAATGAGGTCCGCTTCCGAGCACCCGTCTACCCCAATTGCCGATTGGTGCTCGTTGTGCATGTCACCAAGATCCGGCCTAATCGGCTGGTCGAGTACGACTTTCAAGGCTTCGTCAACGACAAGCTGATGTTCAACGGCAACATGATCGGCGTCCCGATTTCTCGCGACATGGCCAGCCGGGAGCCAGGTTGATTCCCGATGCCCGAAGTGGTTGATCTGCGTCCGAGCTTTCTCTGTTTCGATGATCTCACGCCGTATCTCGCGGAGGACGGTCGACTGGATTGGTCGAAGCTGTTTGGCAACACGAATCCCGTCGAACTCGACGTCGGTTGTGGCAGAGGCATGTTCCTGTTCAATGCCAGCACGACACAGCCGAAGCGAAACTTCCTGGGTGTGGAACTCGACTTCACGGAAGGTCGACGTGGTGCCAAACGACTGTTTAAGCGGCAGCAGCTCAACGCTCGCGTGATCGGTGGCGATGCAAATTTTCTGCTAGACCACCTGATCCGGCCAACCTCGCTAGCGGCGGTTCACGTCTACTTTCCCGACCCCTGGTGGAAGCGCAAGCATCGCCGTCGGAGACTCTTCACTGACCTGTTCGCCGAGCGTGTCGCACGTGCATTGCAACCCGGTGGCTTGCTCCACATGTGGACCGACGTGGTCGACTACTTCGAGATTGTCAAAGCCTTGCTCAACCACCACGTGCTTTTCTCGCCGCTTCCGCAACCGGACGAGCGTCCGGCTGCCCACCACCTGGATTATCAAACCAGCTTTGAGCGAACTCGCCGACAAGCGGGTCTACCGATTCATCGTGGTCTGTGGCAGCGCATCAGCCATCCGATCGTCCAGTGAACGGAGACTGCTTGACGAAGCGCTGAGTGACTTTTACTCTTCGACCCCCTTATTCGGGACGATTAGCTCAGTTGGTTAGAGCGCCACGTTGACATCGTGGAGGTCACTGGTTCGAGTCCAGTATCGTCCA
>VGZH01000028.1 GCA_016872645.1 Planctomycetota bacterium
TCCTGGCGTGGCATGCTGGCACCGCCTCCAGGGACCGACGGAAAACCGGGGAGCGTAGTGGTGGCTTTTCGGCCGAGCAAGCGACTGGTTACAGGTTTGAAAGGAAATTCTTAACCTGCGGATCGGCCACTTCTCATGGCCGGGAATCTGTCTTGGGTTCTTTTCGCTTACCTGCCTGGTACAGCTCTTCCATCTCAATCAGCGTCGCGTCGCGGATGCTGCGGCCTTGGGCCTTCAACGCTTCTTCGATGAATCGGACGCGGCGTTCGAATTTGGCGTTGCTGCGGCGGAGAGCTTCTTCGGGATTGATCTTCCAGCGTCGCGCTAAGTTGGCGACGACGAACAGCACGTCGCCAAACTCCGATTCAATTCGGTCGCGTTGTGCCGGGTCCGTGATCGGCTCGTCAGGGACGGGAGCCATTTCGACCGACGCAGGAATCTGCGGGATTTGGCCGTCGGTGAACAGTTCGTGAGCCAGTTCGTCGATCTCTTCGCGGAGCTTGTCGAACAGCATTGCTCGATGGGGGAAGTCGTAGCCGACCCGCGCCGCCTTTTCGGACACGCGGGCACATCGGGCGAGGGCCGGCAGCGCGGCCGGAAGCCCGTCGAAGATCGAATCCCGCTTCTTCTCGCACTGTTTGGCCCGGTCCCAGTTCGTCAAGACCTCGTCAGCGGTGTGGGCTTTCTCGGCGTCGAACACATGCGGGTGCCGAGCGATCATCTTTTGTGTGATGACATCGATGACCTCTTCGATGCCGAACCGCTGCTCATCCCGGCCGATCTGAGCGTCGAGCACCACCTGCAACAGCACATCGCCGAGCTCCTCGACGATCGCCGTGTCCACCTTCGAGTCGATGGCTTCGAGCAGTTCGTAGGTCTCTTCGAGCGTGAAGGACTTGATCGTCTCCAGCGTTTGTTGTCGATCCCACGGACAACCGGTGGGTGAGCGCAGCTTCGCGATTACCTCGCACAGCCTCGCAAATGCGACTCCGACGGATGGCAAGTCGGGCGGCGTTCCAAATTGAGACGGATCAAGTGCAGACATGAAGCGATACGTTGGCAAGCGGAGCCACGATTCGCAAGCGGTCAGTCCCTGCGCGATTTGCTATGTGGGTTCGACCGGACGCACCTCGGGAGACAAGAAAACACGGTTGACGTTCAAGGCGGCGATCAGGTCTGATGCGGAACTCTCCACAGCAGGAAGTCCCAGCATTGATCGCAGGTCAACAACAGACAGCACATCGCCGCGCAGTCATTCGGCTATGCTTGGCAGCCGAGTGACACGTGGCAGGCGTTGCAGCTCTAAAACATTTGTCATTGGCGCCGAAATACCCGCCCGACAGTTGATACGCCTGCGCCACGAACCCCCGCTCGACATCAGGAATGACAAACTTCTGCGACCGCGGATCGGCCGAGCATCGACCGTAGGTTGGTCCACCGCCCCCCTCCGCCAGAATCTTCAATTCCCGACCCAGCTTCCGGACGGCCAACAGCCCAGTATCAGTGACGGTTTGCCCCAGCGAGAAATCCACCGAGACCTGCTGCCACTCCAACTCCCGCAGCACCAAATGCCCAGCCGCGTCCGTCCCCACATTGGCCTCTCCGCCAGTCGTTGGGATGTGGCCGACGGCCCGCGAAAGTTTTTCTGTCTGATCAAGGCTGGCCGTCCGACAGGCTATTTGGCTCATCTGCGCCTCCTGCTTGTGATCACTTGACCGGTTTGCAATTAGTTAAAACACGACCGGAGTCGTTTTAATTCGTGGCCTTGCGCGTAATTGGGGCGAGCCTTTGAGGACCGAGGGTTGCACGGATTCTGCGGACTTTGACCACCGATGCCGCCAGTGCTGAGTCGGCACAGTGCGACCACGACTAGTCCTGGTGGCACACTTTTGAAAAGTGCAACCGCCGTGAAATTGCGATTCGCCCCTGTCGTCTGGCAGAATCCTCGTCCCAACCCACCTTGTCCGACTCGGAGCTTCCACGATGCACATCCAAGACGGCGTCCTCAGTCCGGTCGTTTGTGCTGCCACCGGAGCGATCTCGCTGGGAGCGGTGAGCTACAGCGTCCATCGGCTGAAGCAATCTGTCGGCGATCGGACGATTCCGTTGACCGGGATGATGGCCGCGCTTGTCTTCGCCGGTCAGATGATCAACTTCCCGATCGGTGCTCCGGTGAGCGGACACCTGCTCGGCGGAGTGCTGGCCGCGACGGTCGTCGGTCCGTGGGCTGGTTGTGTCGCGATGACGCTGGTGTTGTTCGTGCAATGGGCGTTGTTCTCGGACGGAGGTTTGTTCGCACTCGGCGCGAATGTGCTGCACATAGCGGTGATCGGTTCTTGGGGTGGACACGCCGTGCGGCTGCTGGTGCAGCGGCTCGCCAGAGACAGTCATCAGGGAATCGTGATCGGTTCGGTCGTCGCCGCCTGGGCGAGTGTGATGGCTGCGGCGGCGCTCTTCTGTCTGGAGTTTCGTCTATCGTGGCTGTCCAGTGAAATCGACTTCTCGAAAGTCTTTACATTGATGGTCAGCTTTCATTCGCTGATCGGTCTGGGCGAGGCGCTCATCACCGGCGTCGCGATCAGCTTCGTACTCAATCAGCGGCCAGAGCTGATTTGTCGGATGGGCGCTCCTGTTCGTCCGGACGCGGAAATGAGCAGGAGTGCCCACCCAACGGCTGCTGCAATCACCCGCACGGTGATTGCCGGACTTGTCATCGCACTCGCGATCGCAGCATTCCTGTCGCCGTTCGCATCGCCGTTCGATGACGGGCTCGAAGCGGTGCTCAATAAACTCGGCATCGAGAATTTCCAGCTCACGAATCGCGTGCCGGGATTGCTCGAAGACTACGACAAAATTCCCGTTCCGGTTGCCGCTTGGCAATCGATCGCGGTTTCATTCGCTGGGATTGGCGGAACGCTCGCGGTATTCGCCCTCGCATGGCTGTTGGGCAAGGCACTGCCTGCGGCGCCGCAACAACTCAGCGAGGCTGCCGGTGAGTGATTATCTCGATCGATTCGGCCGCGGGCAGTCGATGTGTCATCGGTGGCCACCGTTCGCGAAACTCTTCGCTGCGATCGCGATGATTCTCGCAGCGACGTGCGTCCCGATCACGCACGGTCCGTTGGTCGGCATCGTCGCCTGCGTCATTTTCTTTGCGCACACGATGGCGAGAATTCCGCTGGCCTACGTTGGCCGCCGGTTGCTGTTCTTTTGGCCGACTTTGTTTTTAATGGCGATCAGCCTGCCGCTGTCGCAGGCTGGCCAAAAAGGTTGGCTGCTGTTCGTGACGATCCTCGTGCGCGGGACACTCTCGTTCAGCACGGCGTTGTGGCTGGTCAACGTGATGCCGTTCGATCAACTGCTGGCAACGCTGCGTCGCCTGCGAGTCCCCGACGTGCTGCTGGCGATCCTCTCGCTGATGTACCGCTTCCTGTTTGTGCTGTGGGACGAACTCGACCGAATGCGCACCGCACGCTCCGCCCGGCTATTTCGCAAGCTGACATTGTGGAAGAGATGGCGATCCGCCGCGCATCTCGTGGGACGCTTGCTGATCCGAGCACTCGATCGAGCCGATCGCATCCACGGCGCGATGCTCTCCCGCGGTTGGGACGGCCGCACGCGCTGGATCGACTCGCGACGGGAGGATCGGCGATGAGCGAGCCTGCTGTTCGAGTCGAATGCTTGTCCTTCCGCTACCCCGGCGGCCTCGACGTGCTGAGCAACATCAGCTTCACGATTACCCCCGGCGAGATCATCGGCCTTGTCGGGCCCAGCGGAGCCGGCAAATCCACACTGTTGCAACACCTCAACGGCCTGCTCCCAAGCCAGCTCAGCGACACGTCGAACGCTGCTGTCTCAATCGACGGAGTTTCCGTATCGCAGTCGACGATCGCGGAAATTCGCCGACGAGTCGGCTTCCTCTTCCAAGATCCCGACGATCAACTCTTCTGCCCCACCGTCTTCGAGGATGTCGCCTTTGGCCCACTGAATCTCGGCCTCTCCAACGAAGACACGCGACAGCGTGTGCGAGACAGCCTCACGTCCGTCGGTCTCGCCGGCTACGAACCGCGCAGCACACTGCGGCTGAGTCTCGGCGAGCGCAAGCGGGTCTGCCTCGCCGGAGTTTTCGCTTGTCAGCCGAGCGTCCTCGCACTCGACGAACCGTTCAGCAGCCTCGACCCGAGAGCACGTCGCATGCTGATTGCGATCCTCAAGCAGTTTTCGGGCAGCCAAATTATCGCGACGCACGACTTGGACATCGTCGTCGATCTATGCCATCGAGTTCTGCTGCTTGACGGCGGCCAACTTCGCGCCGCCGGACAGACTCGCGACATCCTTGGCAACGTGGCACTCATGGAACGTCACGGCCTGGAAGTTCCTTGGCGGCTGCGGCCAAAGTGACTCTTGGTACCCGCCGTACCGTAGTGATGCTGCTACTTCTTGGATTGATCCTGCGGCATCACATTCGCGGGTATTTTGGCGCCCTTGGGCAGATGCTTCTGGCTTTCTGGGTTATTGATTTCTTTCTGGATCACGCCCGGATCAACGGCCGGGACTTTGCTCGGATCTGCCGGGCCAAGTTCCGACGGTCCACATCCAGCAAAGACCAGCGCGCCGAGCGTCAATCCACTAGCCATTACGGTGCGATTCAGATTCAACATTTTCGAGACCCTTTTTTCGTAGCGATGAAAAAACCAAAATTTGCGTGAAGCACAACTTCGTCAAACAATCTTGGTTTGATGTGCCTTACAGGGGGACCGCAACAACATCTGTCACTGTTTCGCACGGGCCGAATTGTTGTTTTTCACTTTGATCGTGATCGATCCGAATGACCACGTTCTCGCTGAACGCGATGGACCTGATCTTGCCAGTGCTGCCTTTCGTACGCCAGCCCCAAGTCGTCGTAAAATTGCATCATTCGCTCACAAATGTCAAGTTGGTCTGGATTTGCCAACATCCGGCGCAACGGTGAGTGAATCTCTTCCTCCATAAGCAGTTCGACCTGCTTGGCCTGCTGTCTCATGGTTTCCGCAGCACCTTCGTCGCCAGCTTTGGCCAAGCACCTCGCGAGTCGAAACTGAATTCTCCAATCGGCCTGGCCTGGCCATACGCGGATCACTTCTCGATAGCCGCGGATCGCCCGTTCGTAGTCTCGCTCGACTTCGTCAGCCAGGATGGCGCCCAAGCGGGAATACTCATATCCCGTGAGGTCACCTGGCCAAGCTCGATAGTGTCTCAGAGCATTGTCGAATTCACCCAGATCAAACAACACCTGCGTCAAAGTCGCCACGAAGAAGGGTTCTTGTAGTGGCGTGTCTGCCACATCCAACGCTTTTTGGAGCAGCTGCAGGGCCGCTTTAGGATCCCCTTCGAGGGAATACCAACGTGCAACGATGGCGTGGTTCAGAGCCGCTTTAGGCTCGCGGTCACGAAACGCTTCCAGACGACGGAGTTCCAGGACCGTGTTTTGAATGGCTCCTGGTTCGATGAACCCCATCAATTGATCGATCTCCGGATTCGCCGTCGCGGGGTAGAACTGACTCATGTACCACTCGCGTAACCGGAAGGAGCGTTGCTCGTCCGGCGTCGTCTCCAGCACTTTTTGAAAGTGTGGTTGGGCAAGATGGGATCGGCCCGTGAGGTCATGCAGTTTCCAGAGTACAAAATGGGCGTCCGCGTTTTCGGGATCAACCGCCAGCGCTTCGCGTAAAAGAGATTCCGCCCGGTGCGGCTGCAGCCAGGCAAACAAACACATTCGCGCCTCTTGAACACGAGCGGCCGAAAAGAATGCGGACTCACGCCGGACGTATTCGAGTTGTTGGATCGCTGCCGAAACCGCACTTTCTGGATTCAGCCGGGCATCTTTGAAGTAAGCCTCCGCCAGGCTGAGTCGCGCAGAGTCATCGGAAGGAAAGACGTTCAGATACGATTGCAGCTCATTCCGTACCGTCCGCCAGTCTTGAATTCGAATAGCGCGTTGTGCCCGATCACGGGCTCGCATCGCGCCCAAGCGAGTCACGCCGAAGTAAACTCCGACACTTAAGATTCCGACCGAGATGAGTACCCAAACTCGAATCTTCACGGCGCCGGAGCTCCCTTGATTGGCGGCAACAGGGAGCGCCCCTCGATCGCCAGCCAGTAACGATCCACGGCAATACCCTCGTGCCGAACGACTTCGCCAGATTGCCAGCGAATCTCAACTGTCACGGGATCGCTCCAGTCTCCAAGGCCAATCAGCAGCCGTGGATCGCTTGCACACAAGTAGCTTCCCCCGCCGACGCTCATGCTGGAGATGCGCCGAGGACCGGCCTCGACGATCACCTGCGTTCCTTGCGGAGGGAGACGATCAGCCCGGTGCAATTCGATGCCCAGAAAATGATTTCGCGTACCGGTCTCATTACTGAGCAGCGCGACGGGGCGATCAAGATGCGTGACCAGCAAATCCAAGTCACCGTCGTTGTCATAATCCGCTCCGGCGGCTCCGCGCCCCACACAGAGCTGCCCGAAGTAATGCCCCGCTCTGCTCCCCACGTCATCGAATCGAGCCTGTCCATCATTGTGCAGAATCTGCGGAAGCATCTCGAACGGTTTATGCGCGGGCCCCAAGACGTGTCCATTGGCAATAAACAGGTCCGAATAGCCATCGCGGTCGTAGTCGAAGGCTACAGTTCCGAATCCCAGCCGATCATGACTCATCGCAACAATGCGTGACCTTCGACTGTCATCCTCAAATTGAAGCCCTCCCAGATTCCGATACAGAGTGTTTTTCTGAGCATAGAAATTTGTCACGAAGATGTCGTGGAAACCGTTGTTGTCGAAATCCGCACAGGTGACACCCATGCTCGCCTCGTTCTGCCCCATATCGCTGATAGCGCAGCCTGCGATGGGGGCCACATCCCGAAATCTCGGAAGTCCCGTCGCATCGGGATGACCAGCTTGATCAGGACTCGCGAGACGCTGAAACAGAAAATTCGGCGTCATGTCATTGGCGACGTAAATCTCGTTTCTGCCATCCAGATCAAAGTCGAGGACCGTTATTCCCAGTCCTTTGCCATTGGGGATTGCGATGCCAACATCTTCCGATACATCACGAAACCGGCCATCGCCAAGATTCAGAAATAACCGATCATTGACTGCTTCGTAATGCCCCGGACCGCAGTAGCCGGCAACGCCATTGAAACGGCAAACCTGATGATTCGCGAACGTGACGTCCAGGTAATTCACAACGTACAGATCGAGATTGCGGTCATCGTTGATGTCCAACCACACAACACTCGCACCCCAGAGTTCATTCCGCGTGCCTGATTCCGGAGTCGCGTCGGCAAAGGTTCCGTCGCCGAGATTGCGCAACAACGTGCTGGTCCGGTATCCGGTCACATAGAGGTCTTCAAACCCATCACCGTCAAAATCACCAACGGCACATCCCTGCCCGTACCCGATCGTACTTGCCGATGCGGCACGCGAGACTTCCTCAAAGCGTTGTCCTCCCCGATTGTGGAAGAGCACATCGGTATGGCGCTTCGGTCCCAATGTTCCTGAGGTGAGTTCATCACCATTGACAAGAAACAGGTCCAACCAGCCATCACGATCAAAGTCAAACCAAGCGGCCCCGCCACCCATGATCTCTGGAAGGAAATAACGCTCGGGAATGGCGTCGGTATGAAATGAGAATTCAATACCACATTGGACCGCGATTTCTGTGAACTGCGGAAACGAACCAACGTCGAGAGGAGGTTGTTTCGTGAGAACGGCCTTCAGTTCCTCGCGTGCCCGATTCAAATCCTCGGCGCGAGTTTTTTGCACGCCGTTCAATTCGTCTCGTGATGGATCGGCTCGGTGCGGCGACTCAACATCACGGCATCCCGCGAACGCCAGAACGGCGCAAATCGCTTTGCTGGTGAACCAACGCATAATCTCGACAAGCCCTTAAAGACAATCAACCTCGCAAAACCATCAACCCCTTGGGATTCTGGAGAATTGCTGCCACAAAAGACAAAGAAAGGGCCGTGTACGAAACGCACACGGCCCTTTCTCTGAAGACTTTGGTCTGCCATCCAAATCTGCAGTTTTGACTCAGAAATTGGAGTTTTTAGAAATTGGCAACTCGTTCCCGGCCATTCCGGGTTCCGATGCCCCACCACACCTCGTTACTTACATTGGAAGAAATGGCCCGCACCGTCCCATCTGCCATGGCGACATGCGCGATCCCGTCATGTTGACTGCCTGCTGCCATGAGGTTTGAACCTCCCCAGTCATCGGTATAAGAATGGCAGGTTTTCTCATTTGGCATCATCGTATGGTTGTAGGCCGACCCGACTCCCATGAAGGACCAGGCCCAGGCTCGACCACGCATATTCGGACGGCCGCTCAACCCTGTCTGGTTGAGACAATCCTGGCGAGTTGCTTGAGTACTCGCTCCCCCGGCCCATGTGTGGACTTGCGTTCGCCGCTTTCTTAGATCTGGATCAGAACCAGGTTGGCTTAAAAGGTGGTCAACTTGGATTTCGGCGTAAAGTGCCGTTTGACTCAAGCCATCGCTGATCTTGGCGGTCGTCACCGACTGGTCGCTTCGGAGCCAGTGGGAGGCTGGTGCCCCTGCCCCCTGCACGAACGAGGCGACACCATTGTGATTGCCGTTCCCTGCCATCTGATTCGCGCCGCCGGTCGCATTTAAATGCGAAGTGCCATGATTGATCGCATAATTGAAATTCGCCTGGCCGCCCGCGACCACGTTCGGTTCAGAGGGGCAAATAAACATTGGGAGCCGGGCACTCTGCGTCCTAATGTTTGGGTTTCCGCCACCACATTGCCAGCCGCCAGAGTCAAATGCACCGCAATCGGTCCTAAAGTCAGTCAGCTTATAGTTCGCAGCCTGTTCGAGGTACGGAAGCAGAAAAACCTTGTCCGAGAAGGCTCCCCGAAAGTTGTCGCTGCCACTCCAAGAAATGCTGACGGGAAACTGCTTAGATGAGTCATGGTAATTGTGAAAGGCGAGACCAATCTGCTTGAGATTGTTCTTGCACTGAGATCGTCGAGCCGCCTCGCGCGCCTGTTGCACTGCCGGTAGGAGCAAGGCGATCAAAACGGCGATGATGGCGATGACAACCAGCAACTCAATCAACGTGAACCCAAATCTAGAACGAAGTCTGGACATAAACACCTCGAGTTTAAAATGAAATCACGAAAACATCCTTTGGTGATTTGCTCCGTCAGCCAGCCTTGACGCCGTGTGTTATCACTATTGCGAGAAGGGAAAACCCACTGATCCGGAAGCCGCTTCATTCCATTATCGGCTAGAGTGCCGTTTCTGAGCGTGCCTGTCAAACAGTAAGTGCATGTTTTTTCAACGTTCCGAACGCCTCACCTGCTTTGCAGCAAAATTGGATACGGTGAAACCCCTGACTGACACGGTTTCGAAGACGACCAACGTTATCGCCAATTTTCAAAGCTCAGACCGCACTGTTTGCGGTTTTTGGAGGCCTAAGCAGTACCACTTGGAGGACATTCGTTGATTGCGCGTCTCCGGACAGTCAGTCTTCACCAGATTTCAGAAGATTGATGGGAAATAGGCAAAAAAGCGGCGATGCCCAACAGCCGACGGTGGCTGTCAATCCTCGAGGCTTCAGTCAGAACTATTGAAATCGCAGGAGTGATGCCGGCGGGAAGAAACTACTGCCGCCAGTCGTGATGTGGCATAAGAGTTGGCGATAATTGCATCCGACTTTATTTATGGATGAGGGGCTGATGGTCTCGTAGTCCAGAATCGGTTGCTGGTTGCTTACTTGTTGGAATCTTTGAGACCGGAATGCAATTCGAAGTGAGCGATGTTTTTGGACGCATCGCGATCCACTGTAATCGCCAAACCCGATGTTGCGGGACTGGCATACTTGGCTGGCGAAGTCATGACCGGTGGTGACGGTCCCACCTGCATCGCATACTGCTCGATGGAGACGCGATGCCGGCCGACGAAAGCGTACTGGAAGTAGTTTCCATCAATGTCGGTTTCCAAGATAAATTCGCCATCCTGGCCAATAAATCCGACCGATTTGGGAACGCCAGCTCGCTCAGGCCAAGTCGTGAGTTGCCCGCCTCGAAGCGGGGCACCATCTAAAGTGATCGTTCCTCGAAAGGCTGCCTTGGCGGGCAGCAGAATGGTATGCCACCATTTCTCTCCCTCCGCGAAAGTCCACCAGTAGACTCCTCCGGCGGAGACACCCATCAAGCATACGGCGATTAACCACAAACGGCCCCAATGTGCCGTCGATTGACGTGTTGTGGCATCAGAAGTCTCGCCGCCATTCGCTGGCGCTGCCGACTCATTCATTTCAGCTTCCTCCGATTGAGCACTCTCGGTTTCGCGTCGGTCGAGTCTGGTTCGACCACATCATACTGATGACCCGGCATGAGTGGCTCAAGGGTCTGGTGAACTCCATTTGGCCAATGAATCGAAGTGACGATGGATTCATTGGGTTCGGAGGTGACAAGGACTTGCCGGAGATCATGTGCCGAGAGATAGCTCCCGCCACCGCGAACGATGCGCACTTGTGATGTTCCCTTCAGATCATCAGCGACCACCAGTCTGGAACCGACTGCGTCGCGATTGGAACGCGTTCCAACCAGGCGGATTTGGATGATTCGAGACACAACCTCGGGACTCGCACGGTTCAAATTTCGCAAGATCATCGGAGCCGCGTCCTGGTGGCCTACCACGACATCAACGGCGCCATCATTATCGAGATCGCCGGTTGAGAGTCCGCGCGCACAACTACGAGACGCGAAGAACTTCCCAGCGGCTGCGCCGAGAAAGTCGAAACGCTTTCCGTTGTTCCTCCAAACGAGAGGCGGTTGCTCGTAGGAAGAATCTTGCCCAAGCTCACGTCGGTTATTGTCAACGTGGCCATTGACGACAATCACATCCAGCCGGCGATCCAGATTAAAGTCGGCGAACAACGTCCCCCAGCCGACCCATGGAAGCGATTCGCGGGCCAGTCCGCGCTGGTGGGCCACTTCATCAAAGAACTCGCCACGCAAGTTTTCGTAGAGCGAGTTATGTTCATCTTCAAAGTTGGTCGCGAACAGATCCAGCCAGCCATCGCCATTCATGTCGGCTGCGTCAACGCCCATGCTGGCTTGCATGTTTCCCACATAATCGTAGGCAGCGCCCATGAACTCACCCACGCTCTCGAACTTTGTGCCACCCCGATTCAGAAAGAGAGAATTCGCTTGCAGATCATTTCCAACGTACAAGTCGATCCAGCCATCGTTATTCAGATCAGCCGCGACAACTCCCTGGCTGCGCCCCGCCACCGTGGCTAGCCCCATCGGTTCCGTGACATTCTCGAATCGACCATCTCCCAAGTTTCGGTACAAGACGTCATGCACGGGTTCGATTGATCGAGGACTGCAAAACACTCTCACTCCGCGCGCCTGATCCCCGCAAAACGGATTCGTCTCGAGTGACCATTTGCCGTAGTTGCAGACGTACAGATCCAGGAACCCGTCGTTATCGAAGTCCAAACAGGCAGCACTTGTCCCCCACTGAGCGTGACTAACACCTGCTTGAGCGCCAACGTCTTTGAAGGTCCCGTCTCCCTGATTCAAATACATCTGATTGGCGCCGAAGCACGTCACAGACACGTCGGGAAAACCGTCGTTATCAAAGTCTCCCACCGCAAGGCCTGCGCTGAATCCTGTGTGTCCCAGCCCGGTCTGGTCGGTCACATCTTCAAAGTGAAGTTCCCCGCGATTCCGATAGATTCGATTGCGAGGCACCTTTCGACTTGCATTGATCGGAAACGGAGTTCCGGTCAGAAACATCAGATCCTGCCAGCCATCGAGATCAAAGTCGATCATTCCCAGTCCACTTCCATTTGCGGCCGGAAACGGCTTCTCGGGTGAATCTCCGGAAACGTGCACGAAATCAATTCCGCTGGCGGCCGTCACATCGTCGAACCACGCAGATTCGTTCGAGCGGTGGCTCGAGAAATCAGTCGGCTCCGACATCGTGAGATCGGTCTGGGCGGCTACCGGAGTGTGCTTGGTCGTTGAATCGCTTGGTGCGGGCACTGATTGTTCGTGGCAACCCTGCACGCACAACACAAACAGCATGACCAGACAGTGTGATGCGACAACGTGCAATCTTTGGACCTTGCTTTTCAACGGTGATCTCCTCGACCGGATTCCTTCAGAACAACCGAATCGGAATTGTTTCCAGCGGAGGTAATGCCCCGTGAGTTTTCACGGACTGCCGGAATTGTTGCACAAATGCTTCCGGCGATTCCGTGTCGCGGATCTGTTGCAGCAGGACTTCGGCTTCCGACCAGTTTTCACCTTCGGCGAAACGATACGCTCGAATAATCTGCGCCCAGTACGAATGGGGAGCTTCGATTTGCAGGCGATCCACGGCCGATTCGACGTCGCGTTTTCGGCGTAACTGTGCCGTTCGAGCTTGCCAGAGCCCGGCTTTTTCGGTGTTTCCCAAGCGATGATAGATCCGCTGCAGCAGGAACGCCGTCGCCGGTCCGAGCTTGGCGCTCTCCTCCAAGGGTTGTAACCACTCCAGAGCCGCCTGCGCGTGACCCTCGCGAAGCGCGATGTCAGCGAGCGATTCGCGAGCCTGGTGAGACTGTGGGTCCAACTTCACCGCGAGCTCCCAGTGGGTCACCGCCTCTCGCGTTTCGCCAAGCTGCAAGAGCGCCTGGCCAAGCGACACCGCAGCATCCAGTGTGGTTCGTTTCGCCAGGCTGCGTTTCAGGAGACCAACCGCCTCGTCACTCCGTCCCAAACTGACCAGCGTGCCCCCGTATGCCGATAGGAATTCTTCCGGAGAAATGGACAAGCCACGTAACTCCGGATCGAGTTGCAGAACTTTGCCGAATTCCAAAACGGCCTGCTCTTCATTTTTCAGATCATTGTGGATGGTCGCCAGGTACAAGTGCCCGAGGACCTCGTGAGTCGGGAGCTGCGCCAGGCGGTCCGCCAACGCGAGCGCCTCTTTCAAGCGTCCGATACGGGTGTTGCACACCATCAATTCGTAAAGAACGTCCGGGTTTTTCGGGTCCAATTGCAGGGACCGGTTCAAGATCGGCGCGGCAAGCGACCATTGAGACTGCAACAAATAAGACTTTGCCCACGCATGCAGATCGACCGCAGTTGCTGCTCCGTGTTGTTCGAAAAGTTGAGCGGCCTCCCGGGGCCTGCCAACTTTCAAAAGAATGCGCGCGCGAAGTGCAATCGCGCGACCGTCAGCGGGATATTCTCGCTGGAAAGCTCCGACTTCGCGGATTGCGGCGGACACCTCCCCTTTGCTCAGCAATTGTTCGACGGCCGACAATGCCTGTTCTTGTCGTCGCGAGATTGAAACGAGCACACCGCCCACCACGACAAGCGCGATCACGACGAGCAAACCCCACCGGGTCAGCAATCGCCTCATTTGGCTGGGGACATCGTTGTTGGCGCGAGCGGTACCAACTTTAACGCGAAGCAATCCGGCCACTGAGCTTCCACGGGGATTCGATGTGTCGGAAGAAACCGGAAGGCCACTCGACCGTCACGGCATCGACACGATATCGAGGATGCGAAGAACCATTCAATCGCAAGGCGCAGAACAGCGATTCCGAAACCCGTCGCCCGGGCCAATGTGGCCTGAATAATTCCATCGAACTGAGAATCATGCGAATCACAAGAAGGCGGGCTACTTCCTCCCGAACAACCGGCTGAGCCGTTCTTGGTGGTATTGAAACCGCTCACGAGATGACATCTGCGCGAAGTTCGGGCTCGTGCTTGATGAGTCGGCTCGAGCCAACTCAGACTCACTTCTTGTTGAACCAGCCGGTGCTGGCAGACTGATGACAGTGCCGCTGCCTCCGTAGCTCATGACGTTGGTCTGCAGTTTGAGATCGTCTTCGAGCGATCGCTGCGGCGCGATCTTCAACTCTTGCAGGACGCCGTGGTAGGCCTGCACGGCTTCACGCGGTTCGATAACGCCGTCGGTGATATAGCGCAGCATCTGGATGAACGCGAGCTGGTGCTCGGCGTTGTTGATCTTGCGGCCGAAGAGCGCGACTTTGGCTCCGTACTTTTGGGCCTCGTGAATCAACAAGAACGCATCGAGCGTCGTCCCCGCTCCGCCGCCGAGAATGCCGACGATCAGGTGCGGATCGAAGTGGACGAGTTCCTCCATGGCGCGGGGTCCATGGTAGACCATCTTCAAAAACGTCGGCCGACCGGCGGACGTGACCCCAGCCAGCGAGCGTGCAATCACGTCGTTGATGAACCCCGGCAACTGATCTGGCGCGACGGCATCGGGGACGTTTGGATCGAAGATTTCCAGGAAGTAGCGGAACTGTTTCCGCTCACACTCCTCGCGGAAATCCTTGAACTGGTTGAGCACATCGATGTCCAACTCCAACTGATTGTTGAACGTCACCGAGTACAAACCGAGATCGACGCCGAGCTTGCGTTCCGACGGCTCGCAGTCGAGATGCCCGCACTGCATGTGATCGAGACTTGCCGTGCGAAACGGTCGAGCGGGTGTCGTGTGAATCCGGCCGCCCCGATGAATGTGAACGTCGGTCGCGTCGTTCGCCCGCGCCGCTGGCGTGATGTGCGAGTTGTCAAACAGTCGCTCCTGAATCGTCAGCACTTCGCTGGTGCTGGCCGACATCAGCACGATGTCTACGACCCCCTGGTCGATCACTTCGCGAATCTGTTGGCGATACTGAGCCAGCGTTTTGAAGCGGACTTCGCCGTCGTGCCGTTCCGGCGACTTGCCCGGAGCGCCGATGGAAAAGCCCATGTCGGCGTCCTTCGCGTCCGCGATGATGAATTCTTTGCAGCCGCTCGGATCGGCATGAATCGCAGCCAACTTGCGGTCGAGTGATTTTTCCATGCGCTGATGGTATGCCTTGCTCGTTCGTTGCCACAAGACTCGTTCGTGAAAGGACTCCGCTGATGAAATCGCTCCGCGTGGCGACCTGCCAGTTTTCCGTGGAAGGCCGGATCGCACACAACCGTCGTTGGGTACTAAAGCAGATCGCGCAGGCTGCCGAGCGATCGGCCGACGTCGTTCACTTCTCGGAGTGCGCGTTGTCCGGCTACGCCGGCGTCGATCTCCCTGGCATCGCGAATTTGGATTGGGACGCACTCGCCGCCGCGACGCGCGATGTGATGGCCGCCGCGAAGCAGCATCGAATTTGGGTGTTGCTCGGCTCGACGCATCGGCTGGACGAAAAACACAAGCCGCACAACAGCGTGTACGTCATCAATCCGAAAGGCCAGCTCGTCGATCGCTACGACAAACGCTTCTGTACGGGGACCGTCGGCAAAAAGACGACGCTTGACTTGTGCCACTACTCGCCCGGCGACCGCTTTGTGACGTTTCAGGTGAAGGGGATCACTTGCGGAGTTGCCATTTGTTACGACTATCGGTTTCCGGAGCTGTATCGCGGCTACAAACAGCTCGGTGTTGAAGTCATGTTTCAGTCGTTCCACAACGCTCGCAAGACGGTCGCCGCCGACCCGAAATACAACATCTGGAAGACGATCGTCCCGGCGACGATGCAATGCCGAGCGGCCGAGAATCATTTCTGGATGAGCGCCAACAACAGCACCGCTCGACCGTCCTGCTGGGGGAGTTTCGCCGTTCGCCCTGACGGCCTGATCGTCGGCCGCTTGCCGCGTCATCGTCCCGGAGTGCTCGTGACCGACCTGAAGCTCGATCCCGAATGTTTCGATGCTCCCGCCCCGTGGCGACCTGCCGCGATGAGCGGCCAGCTTCATAGCGGCCACTTGGTCGATCATCCTCGTTCCCGAGAGGTCACGTCCGTGTGACAGGCTTCGAGGTGTGAGAGTGGCTGAAATCGTGAATTTTCGGATGTCCGTCGCGCGACGTTCGCAGTCTCACGACTTCGGCGATCAAAACATTCGCCCTCGCGGACCCTTCGGGTTACGATGACCAGCCCTGTTGTTTCCCGATCGTTGGCCCGCAGTGCTGAGAACCTTCGATGACCGCATTGCGAAAACTCGCTGCTTTGTCGGCCGTGTCCGTTGCGGTGATCGTGTCGCCTCTTTCTGCTGATGCGGATGATGCCGGCGTCGAATTCTTCGAGAAGAAAATCCGACCATTGTTGGTCACGCATTGTTCGGAATGCCACGCGGCCGACGCCAAGAAGTTAGGAGGCGGATTGCTGCTCGACAGTCGTGATGGCGTCCGAAAAGGGGGCGAGTCAGGAGCTGCGATTGTGCCGGGCAAACCGGACGAGAGTCTGCTCATTAAAGCGGTGCGGTACAACGACGACTCGGTGAAGATGCCGCCGAAAGGCAAACTTCCGGCGGCGGCTATTGCGGATCTCGAAGAGTGGGTCAAACGAGGAGCACCCGATCCGCGCGATAAGTCGACTCCCACGATGGCCAGTGACTCGTGGGAAGAAACGATGCGCGTTCGCGCTCGCTGGTGGAGCCTGCAACCGGTGCAAAAGGTGAAAGTCCCGCAGCCAAAGCATGCCGACTACTCCGATCAACCCGTCGACCAGTTCGTGCTCGCGCGCTTGGAGCAGAACGGACTAAAGCCCGCCGAGCTGGCCGATCCGCGAACGCTGGTTCGCCGATTGAGTCTCGTGCTGACCGGATTGCCGCCGACGTCGGAACAAGTCGCGGCGTTTTTGCGTGATTATGGCTCGGCGGGAACCTCCTCCTCCCGTGCCGCCGTCGAGAAGTTGATCGACTCGCTGCTTGAGTCCCCGCACTTCGGCGAGCGATGGGCTCGGCATTGGATGGACGTCGTCCGCTTCACCGAGACTCACGGAAACGAGTGGAACTACGAGGTTCATCACGCCTGGCGGTATCGCGATTACCTGATCCGAGCCTTCAACGCGGACGTCCCGTTTGATCAATTCATTCGTGAGCACATCGCGGGGGACTTGCTTCCCGCTGCTCGCTGGAATGAGAAAGAACGCTTCAACGAATCGATCATCGGCACCGGCTTCTACCGCTTTGGTGAGGTGAATCACGACGACTGCATCAGTCTGATGTCTCTGGGCTATGACATCATCGACAATCAGATCGATACGCTGACGAAAGCATTTCAGGCGACGACGGTCGCTTGTGCTCGGTGTCACAACCACAAATTCGATGCGGTCTCGATGCAGGACTACTACGGGCTGCTCGGGATCTTGCGCAGCTCGCGGCTAGTGAGCCACGGTATCGATGCGTCCGACGTCAACGCGAAGCTCACGCAGCGGCTGACAGAATTGAAGACCGACCTGCGAAAAGAACTCGCCGCCGTCTGGTTGAACGAGACATCGCAGTTCGCACGGTACCTGCAAGCAGCAATCGCGAAACGAGCAAACCGACTCGATGCCACCGAACTCGCGGCGGGCTTGGATGCCAAACGCTTGGAAAAAAGGATTGCCGTTCTGGCTGCCGAAAAGATGCCGCTCGAAGATCCGTTCGAGCCGTTGCGAGTTCTCGTCACCGCGACGATGGCTGATCCTGCGGCGATTTCGGCGGAATGGCCGAAGCTGGCTGAACGATACGCGAAAGAGGATCGTGATCGAACGGAATTCAATCGCACCCAGTTCGAGACGTTTGCCGACTTCGCCGTTGATTTCGGCGAGCGGGGCGCTCTCAACCCCCCGAGCGAGAGAAGATTCTCAAATGATCTGGGAGGGTTGAGGCCGCCCCGCTCGCCTGGAGCAAATGAGTGGCAAATCGGCGGGCAAGGGCTGCGAAGCGATCCAGGGCGCAGCGGTGATTTTGCGTTGCATCCCGAAGGAGACACGCTCGTTCGTGCGGTGTTGCCGGCTGGGCGTTTCACTCACGTCCTGTCGGACAAGCTCAACGGGACGCTGCGTTCGCCGGTGCTGTCGGTTGGCAAGAAGCACATCAGCTTTCAAGTGCTCGGCCAGCGGAGCAGCGCGGTGCGATTGGTCTCGAACAACTGCCAGTTGAACTACAAGAACTATCGAGCGTTGACCTCGGCCGATCTGCACTGGGAAACCTTTTCGCCTCCCGATGATCGTGATTCGCTGCGGACGTATGCCGAGCTGATGACGATGTTCGACAATCCGAAGTTTCCCGATCAGCTCTCGGCGCTCGGCGGCGACAAGGAGAACTATCGCTTGCCGTGGGAAAAAGCGGCCGAAAATCCGCGGTCGTTCTTCGGAGTCACGCGCGTCGTCTTGCACGATGTTGGCGAGCCGCCACGAGCCGAGGTATCTCATCTTCGTCCGCTGTTTGCCGGCAACGAACCGGCGTCACTCGGTGATGTGACGGCTCGATATGCCGAGGTCATTGCGAACGCGATCCGTGCCTGGTCCGAAGATAAAGCCAGCGACGACGACGCCCGTTGGCTCGAGGCGTTGCTGCGACGCGAACTGCTGCCGAATCAAACGAGCGACTCCGTTCGACTGGCTGAACTCGCGAGCGAATACCGGCAGACGGAATCGCAACTCGCGATTCCGCGTGTCGTCGCGGGAGTCGGCGAATCGGGACACGGCTACGATCAACCGGTCTTCGCGCGAGGCGATGTGACAAAGCCGGGCGAAGTCGCACCGCGCCGGTATCTGGAAGTACTGTCGAGTTCGAGCGACTCGTTCAAAGGTCCGAACAGCGGCCGTTTGGAGCTTGCGCATCAGATCGCAAGCCCCAGCAACCTGCTCACAGCGCGAGTCATCGTCAATCGGGTTTGGCATCACTTATTCGGAACGGGACTCGTGCGGACGGTCGATGACTTCGGCCACGTCGGCGAGCTGCCGTCGCATCCGGAACTGCTCGACCATCTGGCGACGCGCTTCGTCGACGAGGGCTGGTCGATCAAGCAGCTGATCCGGTCGATTGTGTTGACTCGGACGTTTCAGTTGTCCAATCAGCCGTCGGTCGAGTCGCGGGAAGTCGATCCACAGAACCGTCTGTTGCAGCATTACCCAGCGCGCCGCATGGAAGCGGAAGCGATCCGCGATTCAATGCTGGCCGCGAGCGGCCGCTTGGATCGGACGCTCTTCGGCCCCAGCGTGCAACCGTTCCGAGACAAAGACTACGCTGACCGCCGCCTCTTCGCCGGCCCGCTCGACGGCAAGGGCCGCCGCAGCCTCTACATCAAGAACAATCTGATGGAGGGCCCGAAGTTTCTCGAAGCGTTCAACTTCCCCGGCGGTAAAGTGACACAAGGCCGCCGCGACGTCACCAATGTTCCGGCTCAGGCGCTCGCGATGCTCAACGATCCATTCGTGCTGCAGCAAGCCGACGTCTGGGCACAGCGATTGGTGGCTCGCTCGAATGAGTCGATCGGAGCTCGCGTCGACGAAATGTTTCAAACGGCTCTCAACCGCTCGCCGGCCGACAATGAACGTCAACGATTCGAGCGAACGGCGCTCGAACTGGCGGAGCTTCATCAAGTCCCGACGACCAACGCGCTGGCCAGCCAACTCGTGTGGCGTGATCTAGCGCATGCCATGTTCAATCTCAAAGAATTCATCTACATCCCATAGGCGTTGAAAGCGATGTGGATCGGGAAAATCCGAAAGTGCGCAATTTTGACAAAGGAACGTTCTTGTTTTCGCTCTTTCGGGATTTCGCGATTCGAGCCACCTCTGTTTTGAGAACTTCGCCATGAATCAGCACTTGGACCCGAAATGCCCGGGACGACTGGGGATGCCGCCGAGCCGGCGTGACTTTTTGAGTTCGGCGGCCAATGGTTTTGGGACGCTTGCTTTGGCCGGGCTGTTGGCGGAGAACGGTTTGACCGCTGAAGCCGTTTCTGCTTCCGCCGTCCCCACTGCTCACCTTCCGCCACGCGCCAAGCACGTCATCTTTTGCTTTATGGACGGAGGCGTCTCGCACGTCGATTCGTTTGATCCAAAAACGAAGCTGGATGAACTCGACGGCAAGCCATTTTTGGAATCGAAGAACCCGACGGCGAATGGCAATCGGCAATGGCTCAAGAGTCCCTGGCCCTTTCGGAAGCACGGCGAATGCGGGATGCCGGTCAGCGGTTTGTTTCCGCACATCGCGCAGCATGCGGATGACCTGGCGGTGATTCGCTCGATGAAGGCGGACTTGCCGATTCACTCGACCGGCGTGTTGTTTTTACACACCGGCTCGAATAACGCCGGCCGGCCGAGCTTAGGGTCGTGGGTCAATTACGGACTTGGCTGCGAGAGCCGCAATTTGCCCGGCTTCGTAGTACTCAGCTTCGGAGTCGTTCCGTGCGGCGGACTTGAAAACTATTCGGCCGGTTTCCTCCCGGCGAATCAGCAGGCAACGCTGCTGAACGCCGACGGTGTGCCGCTCGATAATCTCACCCCGGCGGACAAGAACGCTCGGATTCAACAGGCGAAGCTCGCGCTGCTGCGCGGGCAGGACGAAGCGTTCTCGCGAACGCTTAATGGCGACGATGCGGTCGAGTCGGCGATCAAGAATTATGAGATGGCGTATCGGATGCAGTCGCTCGTGCCGGATGTCCTGGACCTCAGCCGCGAAACCGATGCGGCGCAAAAGATGTACGGGCTCGATTCCAAAGTGCCGTCGCAGCGGCTGTACGGCATCCAATGTTTGCGAGCGCGACGCTTGATCGAATCGGGCGTGCGATTCGTTGAGATTACTTGTCCGCCCGGTGCCTCGAACGGCACGTGGGACCAGCACGGCAATCTCAAAGCGGGTCACGAAAAGAACGCGCTCGACACCGATCAGGCGATTGGCGCACTGCTCACCGATCTCAAGCAGCGCGGTTTGTTCGAGGAGACGCTGATTGTCTGGGCGGGGGAGTTCGGACGGACTCCGCATTCAGCGGGCCGAGACGGTCGCGACCATCACCCGGAAGGATTCTCGGTCTGGCTGGCCGGCGGCGGCGTGCGCGGCGGGACGATTTACGGAGCGACCGACGAACTCGGAATGCACTCGGTCGAAAACATCTGCACGATGCACGACCTGCACGCGACAATCCTGCACCTGATCGGACTCGACCACGAGCGTCTCACGTTCCGCTTTGCCGGCCGCGATTTTCGTTTGACCGACGTGCATGGGAACGTCGTCAAAGAGGTGCTGGCGTGACCAAAGCGGGCTGTAAAATGACGCCGCAAGCAAAACCATTTTGGTTGCCACGGATGAAACACGGATTGAACAAAGATCGGAAAATCGTTTGCAACATCCGGATCCGTGTTTCAGCTGTGTTTCAGCGGTGGCTGGCCATTCTTGTTTGTTCGATTGCGAGCGTCGCTGTTGCTGACGAGCCGTCGACGAAAGAAGCGGAAGCGTTCTTTGAGAGCAAGGTGCGGCCGATCTTGGTGGAGCATTGTGTCGGCTGTCACGGTCCGAAGAAACAAGAGGCCGGGCTGCGGCTTGATTCGGCGGCGGGACTGCGGAAAGGAAGCGACAACGGCCCGGTCGTTGTGCCTGGTGACGTCGAGCAGAGCAAGTTGATCGAAGCGATCCGGCATTCCGGTGAAACGAAGATGCCGCCGAAGGGAAAGTTGTCCGATCTCGCAATCGAAACGCTCACGACCTGGGTCAAGCGAGGGGCGATTTGGCCCAAGAACGCAGGCGACCTTGGCGACGTCGAAAGTATTCAGCAGCGAAGCAAAACGCATTGGGCGTTTCAGCCGGTGATGAAGCCGGCAGTGCCGGAATTGAAATCTCAAATCTCAAATTTGAAACCTCGAATCAGCGATGAAGTCGATGCGTTTGTGCTGGCTCGGTTGGAAGCGGCAGGACTCAAGCCAAGTGCTCCGGCGGATCGTCGCACGCTGATTCGGCGGGCGACGTTTGATCTGCATGGGTTGCCTCCGACGCCGGACGAGGTCGCGGCGTTTGACGTGGATCAATCGCCGAATGCGTTTGAGAAGGTTGTGAATCGGCTGCTTGCGTCGCCGCGTTACGGTGAGCGTTGGGCTCGGCATTGGCTCGATGTCGCGCGGTATGCGGACACGAAGGGTTACGTCCGGCTGAAGGACAATCCCAATTATCCTTGCTCGTGGACGTACCGCGATTACGTCATCCGAGCGTTCAACGAGGACTTGCCGTTCGATCAATTCGTCGTACAGCAATTGGCGGCGGATCAGTTGAAATTGGGGGACGATCCGCGTCCGCTGGCGGCGATGGGGTTTCTGACGCTGGGGCAGCGGTTTATCAACAGTCAGCACGACATCATCGACGACCGCATCGACGTGGTGACGCGCGGGCTGTTGGGACTGACGGTATCGTGTGCTCGCTGTCACGATCACAAGTTTGATGCTGTGCCGACGCGCGACTACTACTCGTTGCACGGCGTCTTCGCGAGTTCGCTCGAACCGCATGTGCCGCCGCTCATCGTGCCGCCGTCCGAGCGGTCTCGGCACGAAGCGTATTTGAAGGAGTTGCAACGGCGCACGGAGCAGCTTCAGCAATTCATGCAGACGCAACAGTCGAAGCTGGAGACGTCGGCTCGGCAACGTGTGGCCGAGTACTTGCTGGCGGCTCAGAAGGAAAAGGTGCAGGAGAATTTTCTGGCGGTCATGTTCCTGATCGACGCCTCCAAGGACTTGAACCCGGTAATGACACAACGCTGGGGACAGCTCTTGGAACAGACTCGCAAGCGACATCACCCGGTGCTCGCGGCGTGGCACGCACTGGCGAGTTTGCCGTCATCGAACCCGGACGAGTTCGCTGCGAAAGCTCGCGAGCTGATCGCGAAATGGCGTGGTGCAACTATTCCGAAGCAACGCATCAATCCCGTCGTTGTGCACGCGTTGGCCGACAATCCGCCGAACAATCTCGCCGATGTGGCCGCGCGGCTTGGCGAGCTGTTTCATCAAGCCGAAGCTCGTTGGCGCGAAACGGTGAAAGCCGATCCGGCAGCGAAGCAACTGTCCGATGCTGACTGGGAGGAGCTTCGGCGATTGGTCTTCGGCGAGGAGGCTCCGTCGGTCATCGCGCTGGCGGACGTCGAAGAGTTTTTGTTCGTCGATACGACGACTCAGAATCAGCTTCACGATCAGCAGCGACAGGTCGAAGACTGGGTCGCGTCGGCCGGAGCCGCTCCCCATGCACACGTCTTGGTCGAGGCGGCAGTCCCGGTCGCGGCACGCGTCTTCGTGCGTGGCAACGCGGCCAATCCGGGAGCCATCGTGCCTCGGCAATTTTTGGAAGTGCTGACTCGCGGCGAACGACAACCGTTTCAACATGGCAGCGGCCGGTTAGAGTTGGCCCGCGCGATCGTCGACCGGCATAACCCGTTGACGGCGCGAGTGCTGGTCAATCGCGTTTGGCTGCATCATTTTGGAGCCGGGCTCGTCCGCACCCCCAGTGACTTCGGCTTGCGCGGCGAGCCGCCGACTCATCCCGAACTGCTCGATCATCTCGCTTGGCAATTCATTGCCGATGGCTGGTCGATCAAGTCTCTGCATCGCCGGATCATGCTCTCGGCAACGTGGCAGCAGGCGAGTGACGTCGCCGAAGTTGCCAGACTTCGGGAACCCTCAATCGATCGAGCTCTGGCGAGTTCGGCTACGGATCAGGTTGATCCGGAAAACAAACTCCTGTCACACATGAATCGCCGCCGGCTCGATTGGGAGTCGTTGCGCGACTCGTTGTTGGCGGTCACCGGAAAGCTCGACCTGACGATGGGTGGGCCGGCGGTGAATCAGACGGCTCCGCCGTTTTCGGATCGGCGATCGGTCTACGGATTTATCGATCGACAAAACTTGCCGAGCGTTCTGCGAGCCTTCGACTTTGCTCCGCCCGACATCAGCAGTCCGCAACGGCATCTGACGACAGTTCCGCAGCAGGCGCTGTTCTTGATGAACAGCCCTTTCATGCAGGAGCAAGCGAGAAATCTCGCCGCTCGACCGGACCTCGCGCGAATCGAATCGATTGAGCAACGGATCGACGTGGTCCATCGATTCCTCTTCGCCCGCGCGGCCGAAGTGGAAGAGATCGCACTCGGCAAAAAGTTTGTCGGGACGCAGGACAGCAAGACTGTGGAAGCCTCGCCGCAGCTCACGCGGTGGCAGGAATACCTTCAGGTATTGCTGCTCTCGAACGAGTTTCTGTTTGTGGATTGATGCTCTTTGGAGGCGCGGCTTCGACAAAATCGATTGTAAATTTAGACGAAGGAAGGCGGCTTCGCCGCACTCCAAAGGGGAACTGCATGTGGACTCGTCGCGAAATGTTGGGCCGATCGGGGATGGGGTTCGGTTTGCTTGGCCTGACGGACTTGCTGCAAGGTGAGTCCGTTCGGGCGGAGCAAGCGGCGACACATCCTTTAGCTCCGAAGAGGCCGCACTTTGCGGGGAAGGCGAAGCGAGTGATTCATCTCTTCTTGAACGGAGGTGTTTCGCACGTCGATTCGTTTGATCCGAAGCCGCTGCTAGATGAATATCATGGTCGGCCGTTGCCGAACTCGCAGCGGACGGAGCGAAAGACGGGGGCCGCGTTTCGCTCGCCGTTTAAGTTTGCGAAACATGGCCGTAACGGGATCGACGTCAGCGAGCTGTTCCCACGCATCGCCGAGAACATCGACGACGTTTGTGTGATCCGGTCGATGTACGCCGACGTGCCGAATCACGAGCCCTCGTATTTGCTGATGAATTGCGGCGACGGGCGGCAGGCTCGGCCGAGCATGGGGGCGTGGGTCACTTACGGCTTGGGGACTGAGAATCAAAATCTGCCCGGCTTCGTCGTGATGTGTCCCGGCGGGTATCCGGCGACGGCGGGGCAGAACTGGCGGTCGGCGTTTCTGCCGGGAGCCTTTCAAGGGACGTACATCGATTCGCAACACACTCAGCCGGAAAAGTTGATCGAAAACATCCGCAACGATTTCTTGTTGCCGGGTCGGCAGCGTGAGCAGCTCGATCTGCTCCGACAGATCAATGAAAAGCATCTGAGCCGGCGACCGGGAGACGCGCAGCTCGAAGCGAGGATTCAATCGTTCGAGCTGGCGTATCGGATGCAATCGGAAGCGAACGAGGCGTTCGATGTGACCCGCGAGCCGCAAGCCGCGCGCGAGATGTACGGCGACACGACCTACGGCCGGCAGTTGTTGATCGGCCGCCGGTTGCTCGAACGCGGCGTGCGGTTCGTCCAAATCTGGCAGCGAGCGGGACAGCCGTGGGACGCTCATGACAATTTGGAAACGAATCACCGCGACCTCGCGAAGGAATGCGATCAACCGATCGCGGCGTTGCTCCGCGATCTGAAACAGCGTGGGATGCTCGACAGCACGCTGGTCATCTTCGGGGGTGAGTTCGGCCGAACTCCGACCGTCGAGATTCCGACTCCGGGAGTCTCACGCACGCCGAACGGTCGCGATCACAATCACTACGGCTTCGCGATGTGCCTGGCGGGTGGCGGCATCAAATCGGGCTACGTTCATGGGGCGACCGATGAGCTGGGCTGGAACGCTGTTGAAGGTCGAGTTCACGTTCACGACCTGCACGCGACGATCTTGCATCTGCTGGGTTTCGATCACGAACAACTGATCTACCGCTACGCCGGCCGCGATTTCCGTTTGACCGATGTGCATGGCGAAGTCGTCCGCGAACTGTTGGCGTGAGCGAAAAGGGTTTTGATTGGGCAGCCGCGAGGCGTATCATCCGGCCTCGTTGGCTCGCGTGTGTTGAGGAGACTCGGCGATGATTCGCACATTCGGTTGCGGTGGTACGACTTCGCTTCCTCGTCGAGCGGTTTTGCAGGCTGGTTCATTGGGGTTGCTGGGGTTATCGAGCGCTGACGTCGCTGACTGGCGTGCTCACGCGGCGGAGGGGGCGTCGAGCGCGGCGAAGCATCGGGCCGTAATCTTCATCTTTTTGACCGGTGGTCTTTCGCAGCATGACTCGTTCGATATGAAGCCGGAGGGGCCGAGCGATTTCAAAGGGGAGTTCAATCCGATTGCGACTCGGACACCGGGGATTCAGATTTGCGAACACATGCCGCTGCTGGCTCAGCGAAGCGAGCGGTGGGCGTTGGTCCGATCGCTGACGCACAACAATAACGGGCATGACGCGGCGACCTACATGATGCTGACCGGCAAGTCGGCCGTACCGCCGACGTACCGAGCAATGGCCCCGCAGTCGATTGACGCACCGTGTATCGCGGCGATCGCGGGAGCAACATCGGTGCGGCGGAACCATCTGCCGCCAAGCGTTGTGTTGCCGGAAAAGCTGATTCACTCGAATTCGGGAACGTACTCCGGTCAGTTCGCGGGACTGCTGGGACACAAGCACGAGCCCTGGTTCATTGAGGCAACCGACAAGCCGCATGCGTATCACTCGTACTCGGGAGCGTTCCCGAAGTATCTCTTCAATCTGCACAAGGGGGAGCCAGCGGACAAACTCGATTGGCGATTTTCGGTGCCGAACCTGACTCTGCCCGAAGGGGTGCTCACGCCGCGGTTCCGCGAACGTCGCGACATCTTGGACATCGTCGAGAAGCAGCAGCGGCACCTCGAAGAGACGGCATCGGTCGGGGGCTATGATCGAGTTCGGCAGTCGGTGATCTCGCTGATGGCAGATTCGAAGGTGCGCGAGGCGTTCGACGTGCGGAATGCCGATCCGAAGATTCTGGCGCGGTACGGCGATAATTCGTTTGGCTGGTCGCTGCTGATGGCTCGGCGATTGGTCGAAGCGGGAGTCAACTTGGTGCAAGTGAATCTCGGCAACTTCGGAAGCTGGGATTTGCACGGCAACAACTTTCCGATGCTGAAGAACTTCTTGTTTCCGCCGACGGACCTTGCGGTGTCTGGGTTGCTGGATGATTTGCAGGAGAGCGGTCTGTTTGACAGCACGCTGGTGATCATGGCGGGTGAGTTCGGCCGGACCCCGCGCATCAGTCACATCGCTCCCGAAATCTATAAGACTTCCGGTCGCGATCACTGGGGACCGGTGCAGACCGCTTGGTTCGCGGGTGGTGGCGTTCGCGGAGGAACCGTCATCGGTGCCTCCGACCGCAGCGGCGCATACCCGACGACCGATCCGCACAAGCCGGAGAATTTCGCCGCGACGATCTATCAGGCTCTCGGCATTCCGCCCGAAGCGGCTTGGCACGATGCGACCGGGAGACCGTATCCGGTCTACGAGGGGCAGCCGATCGAGCGGCTTTTTGCTTGACGTGCGACTTGGTTCGCGACGAACTAAACTCCCGGCCAACCCCGCCCGCTCGTCGGACGGATGATTTCTTGGAGGGAGCCGCTCATGAATGTGCCGCGTCCGTTTGTTCATCTGCATTGTCATTCGCAGTTTTCGATGCTCGATGGAGCGAATCGACTGCCGGACCTCGTGGCCAAGGTGAAGGCCGAGGGGATGAACTCGATCGCGATTACCGATCACGGAAATCTGTGCGGGGCGTTTGAGTTCTACAACCTGTGCAAAGACGAGGGGATCAAGCCGATCGTCGGGTATGAGGCGTATATCGCTCCGGGGAATCGTCGCGATCGTGGGGCGACGAAGATGAAGGAGGCCAGCTTTCATCTCACGCTGCTGGCGATGAATCGGACGGGGTATTTCAACCTCGTGAAGCTGGCATCGAAGGCGTTTCTCGAAGGGTTTTATTATCGGCCGCGCATCGACAAGGAGATTCTGAAGGCTCACAGCGAGGGTCTGATTTGCTTGAGCGGCTGCGCGGCTTCGGAGCTGTCGCATTATTTGCTCGGCGAGCGGATGGATGATGCGAAGAAGCTGATCGAGTGGTACATCAGCGTCTTCGGCGATCGCTTCTACATGGAGATTCAGAACGCAGGCCTCGACATCCAGCGGCAGTGCATGGAGCCGACGGTGGATCTCGCGAGGCAGTACGGGCTGCCGCTCGTCGCGACGAACGATGCCCACTATCTCAACAAGGAAGATTCCTCCGCTCACGACGTGTTGCTCTGCGTGAGCACTCGCACGACGGTCAACGACGAGAAGCGGATGCGGATGGGGTGCGATCAGTTTTACGTCCGCACGCCCGAGGAGATGTACGCGGCGTTTCCGGGCTTCGAGGAAGCGGTCAAGCAATCGCAGCTCATCGCCGACCGTGTGGACATCGAACTTGAAGAATCACCGAAGCACTACCCGAAGTTCTCGGCACCGGACAACCTGACCGACACTCAGTATTTGCGAAAACTGTGCGAAGAGCGGCTGCCGTGGCGATATGGCGACAACGTTACCGACGAGATTCGGGCGCGGCTCGATTTGGAACTCGCCACGATCGAGAAGATGGGATACTCGAGCTACTTCCTGATCGTGTGGGACTTTGTGCGATTTGCCGAAGAGAATGACATCCCGTGCGGTGCCCGCGGTTCCGCGTGCGGAGCGATCGTCGCGTACCTGCTCGGCCTGAGCCACGTTTGCCCGCTGGAGTACGACTTGCTGTTCGAGCGGTTCCTCGACGCCAGCCGTACCGAGCCGCCTGATATCGACATCGACTTCTGCCGCGACGGTCGGCAGAAAGTCATCGACTACACGAAGGCCAAGTACGGCATCGACAACGTCTGCCAGATCGGGACGTTCGGTACGCTCAAGGCGAAGCTCGCGATCCGCGACGTCGGCCGAGCACTCGGGATTCCGCTGGCTCGCGTCGATCAGATCGCGAAGTCGGTCCCCGACGAAATCAACATCAAGCTCAAGGACGCGATCGAGCAATCGCCCGACCTGAAAGAAGCCTACGGCTCCGATCCCGAGATCAAAAAGCTGCTCGACATTGCTCAGAAGCTGGAGGGGCTGACCCGCAACGTCGGCACGCACGCGGCGGGTGTCGTCGTCAGCGACGCTCCGATCGACAACTACATCCCGCTGCAAACCATCACGGGCAAAGAAGACGTCATCACGCAATGGGACGGCCCGCACGTTGAGAAGGCCGGCCTGCTCAAGATGGACTTCCTCGGCCTCCGCAATCTCACGATCCTGCACAAGTCGGTGAAGAACGTGAAAAAACATCGCGGCGTTGACATCAATCCGATCAAGCTGCCGCTCGACGACGAGCAGACGTTCGCACTCTTGCAGCGCGGCGAAACGAAAGGAGTGTTCCAATTTGAATCCGGCGGCATCCGTGATCTGCTGACGAAAATGCGCCCCGACAAATTCGCTGACATCATCGCGACCTCCGCCTTGTACCGCCCCGGTCCACTTGAAGGGGGCATGGTCATGGACTACGTCGATGTGAAGCACGGCCGCAAGCCGCCAGCGAAGGTCCATCCGCTGGTTGATGTCGTTCTTGAAGAAACCTACGGGGTAATGGTTTATCAAGAACAGGTGATGCGAATTCTCAACCGAGTCGGCGGCATCGAACTAGCCGACGCCTACAAGTGCATCAAGGCGATCAGCAAGAAAAAAGAAAAGATCATAGCCGGCTATTACGACGCCTACGTCAAGGGAGCCGTCGAACGTGGCGTCGATCAGCAAGTCGCCATCGACCTGTTTGAACTCATCAAGAAGTTCGCCGGCTACGGCTTCAACAAGAGCCATTCGACCGCCTACGGAGCTGTTTCGTATCAGACGGCGTACCTCAAGGCCCACTACCCCGCCGAGTTCATGGCCGCGCTGCTGACCTGCGGCATGGAGGACTCCGACCGGATCGCGGAACACACCGACGACGCGCGCCGCATGGGGATCAAGATCGTTCCCCCGGACATCAACACGTCCGACACCGAGTTCGCCGTCGTTGATGAAGGCCGAGTCAGTTTCGGCATGGCTGCTATTAAAGGCGTGGGCGAATCGGCCGTCCAGGCGATCGTCGCCGAACGCACCGCGAACGGCCTGTTTAAGGACATCTTCGACCTCGCCGAGCGAGTCGATCCGAAGGTCATGCAAAAGGCAGTGCTCGAAATCCTGATCAAAGCGGGAGCGCTCGATTCGCTCGGCCCCAACCGAGCACAGCATCTCGCCGCCGTGGAACGAGCCATCACCGGAGCCGCCTCGCGCCAGAAGGACAAAGCCCGCGGCCAGAAGTCCCTCTTCGGCGGCGATGACGATGCCGCCTCGAACGAGCCAACTTCACAAGCAGGCGGCTCGCTGCCGGAAGCTCCCGATTGGACGCACTCGCAAAAGTTATCGGCCGAGAAAGAAGTGCTCGGCTTCTTCCTCACCAGCCACCCGCTGACGCAGTTTAGTGACAAGCTCTCGAAGCATACGACTCACGACCTCAAACAGATCGGCGATTTGGAAAAGGGAACCGAATTGCTTGTCGCCGGCATGATTGGCAGCATCAAGAAGGCTCAAACCAAAAAGCCCAGTCGTAATGGACACACGAAGTATGTGAACTTCGACCTCGAAGACTCGACCGGAATTGCACGCTGCATCATGTGGCCTGAAGATTACGCGCGGCTCGGAGAAAAAGTGCAGCCCGAAGCAATTGTCTTCCTCAAAGCTTCAATCGATCGTCGTGAGGGGGCGCGCGAAGCAAACCTGATCGTCAATCAACTCTTCACTGTTGAGGAGGCCGACAAGAACTTCACGACGCAGCTCGCGATCAACTTCAAACGGGGCCTGCACGGCGAACGCGAGATGACTCGCACCAAACAAATCCTCGAAAGCCACCCCGGAAAAACCGACGTGGTCCTGATCGTCGACACTCCCGACCAGAACGATCCGTCGCAACATTTTCGCTTTGTCCTGAGCACTCCCAGCCAACTCAAAGTGAGCTGCAATGCCGACCTCCAATCGTCGCTCAACGAAGTCCTCGGCCGCGACCACATCCAACTCATCGCCCCGCCGAAAGAGACCCGGATGCGCAGCATGGGGAGCGCGTCGATTGGACGATGATTTGCACGACGAATGGGAGCTTCGCGTTTTTGGAAACTTCAACATGGCCACGGCTAAGGAGCGGCGATCATAAAGGCTCACGCGCCCTCTCAAGGAGCTTCCACTGTTCGTCAGTCAGCCCGGATACATCCACCGCCACCGGTTCTGCGCGAAACGAACCGCATTGGAGCCGCTCCAGAAGATTCACGACTCGCGCCGTCACCAACAACCCAGTGTTGAAGTCGCTACCGTCCCATTCCGAAATATCCACGCACGGACCGGGGAGCGGATCTGCTTCCTGGATGCGCATTTTCTTCTTTTCCATTTCTGTTGCTTCAGTCCCAAGCAACCATATTTGGTCACACTTTGGGCAGACGAACGAAAAATCCCGTTCATTCAACTTGTGCCGGCCACAGATAGGGCACAAAAGCGGTGCAAATCCGCAGTATTCGCAGCGGTTAGCTTCATCGGGGACAATGATCGCCGGGCCATACGGGGAACACTTCCCATCGATCATCACGATCTCGTCGTCGTCGAGCCATTCCGGCTCAGCTTCACCGATCCGCTCCGGCGCAACTCTTGAAACGACCAATCCTGTTAAGCCCTCCTGCTTGAAGGCCTCCCAAAGTGGACGTCCGATGAAATGATATCCCGTCTCCCAACAATAAATCAGTCCGTCGCGAAGCATATCGTCAGGGCCATCAAAGTCATCGGGATCACTGGACCGCCACTGAACAACCACGTTGTCGAGTTGTTGTGTCATGAAATGTGGGATGTCGGGATACACAAAACATCGCGAATCCGATATCTGCGGCATTCGCTTGTCATAACTGATGACATTGACCTCTAGTCTGCGCTTAGAGTCAAACACGCATTTGGCGTGAGTCCCATCTTCCAGATATGTGTTGGGATCGGGATGGTCCCAGTCCACGACGAAAAAGTATCCGAGTTTTCTATCGCTGTTTTTCTCGCGGAGACGAGAAGTGATCCTCCCTTTTGGCAATTTCTGCATCAAGAGTCCCTCAATTGTCATGCGTACCATGAAACGCTTGGTAATTGAGACGCAGCAATTGGGCCACGCCATTGAAACACCTGTTAGATCATGACGACCTCATCGCAAGTTCTGGATTTCGTTTTCGAGTTCGACTTCCAGGATGTACCGCATAATTCCCAAAACATCTCCGCCACTTCGGAACCCATTTAATGCAGCCATTAGGGATGCTTTGGCATTTTCCAATTCATTAGGTTTGGACCAGCCACGGCTTTCGTGGTTGTCCACCGCAATTTGAAAGTCCTGATATGCTTGCTGCCATAAAGGGGCGTTCGGATCGCCAGCCAATGTCAGATCGGTGACAACCATGTTAGTGAGCATTGCAAACATCGCCATTTTCCCAGCAAAATTTGCGTTGTCCTTCAACTCGTTGATAACCCCACGGTTTCCTTTGATTGCTTCCCAGATTTGATTCATCCTTGGCTGATAAATCTCACGAAATTTTTCGACCGCCGATTTGCTGGTGATCTTCGCCACCACATCTGCCAGCTTAGCATTGCCCACATTGATGCCGAGCTTGGCGGCGAGACCGGGATTTCGTCGGTCGAATTGCTGGAAGGGGACGCCCTGATGCAGGCGGCGAAAAGCGGTCGCTGGTCGCGCGAGCTTGCTGATGCCGCGATGCAGGCCGAGCGGACACTGAACGAACCGTTCCGCGGCTTGGGCAAGAATCTTGGCAAGGGGGACATCCCGACCGAGCCGTCCCATGGGGTGTTGTTGACGTATCGCGATGGATTGCGCGGGACGGTGCTGAAATACGGGAGCAGCTCCAATCGCTGGAACTTCGCGTGTCGGTTGAAGGGGGAGCCGCAAATCCAGGCGACGGCGATGTTCAACGGGCCGTGGGGGAATCGAAACCTGTTCAAGGCGCTGTCGCACTCGGTACAGCATTTCTTCCGATTGGGTCGTGCGCCGTATCCGATCGAGCGGACGTTGCTGGTCAGTGGGGTGCTCGACGCGGCGATGTGGTCACACGAGCTCAAGGGCTGCCGAATCCACACTCCGAATTTGGAATGGTCATACTCTCCGACCGACTTCTCGGCGTTCCGTGAGACCGGAGCCAGTTGGCAGGTACTGACTCGTGACACTCCCGAAGAGAAGGGTTTTGAGCCGGGGGACGAGGACCTCATGAAGCCGCGCTGACGATGCTAGCGAGCGCGTGCGACCGCTGCTATACCCCGCCTTCCAAACTCGACGGCCCGCGTGGGCCGTTTCATGACCGTGGTGGTGCGGACTGAACGATGCCTTTTCCCCCTATTGACGAACAACTCGCGATCATTCGCCGCGGTGTCGAGAAGATCGTTCCTGAGAACGAACTCGCCGCGAAGCTGACCAAGAGTCGCGACACGAACACGCCTTTGCGCGTCAAATACGGAATTGATCCCACCGGCATTGATGTGCATCTGGGGCACACGGTCCCGTTGCGAAAGATTCGGCAGTTCCAAGAGCTGGGCCATCAGGCGGTCATCATCATCGGCAACTACACGGCGCTGGTCGGCGATCCCAGCGGTCGCGATCACGCACGGGCCAAGCGGTTGACGGCGGATGAAGTCGAGGCGAACGCTCAGGATTACCTCGCTCAAGTTGGCAAGGTCATCGACCTCTCGAAAGCCGAAGTCCACCGCAACGGTGACTGGTTCGCGAAGATGTCGTTCGCGGACATCTTGCATCTGTGCGGCAAAGTCACGATCGCGCAGTTGCTGACACGCGACGATTTCGCCAAGCGGATGGCGGCCGAATCTCCGATCTTTTTGCACGAGTGCTTGTACCCGATCATGCAGGCATGGGATTCGGTGGTTATCAAGTCGGACATTGAGCTTGGCGGGACCGAGCAGCTTTACAGCTTCATGTTGGCTCGCGACCTGCAAGCGGACGCGAAGATTTCTCAGCAGATCGGCGTGATGTCGCCGATCCTCGTCGGCCTCGACGGCGTGCGGCGCATGGGCAAGAGCCTTGGTAACTACATCGGCATCTCTGAGTCGCCGTTCGACATGATGAAGAAGTTCATGCAGGTGCCGGACGGCGTGATGCGAATGTACTTCGAGTTGCTGACGGACATCCCGTTGGGCGAGATCGACACGCTCATGGCCGGTCATCCGAAGACTGCGAAGACCACTCTGGCTTGCGCTGTGATCGGCCAATATCACTCGGCGGCCGAAGCCGATGCTGCCGCCAATCGCTGGCAGCAGGAAGTTGGCGAGGGGGCGTTGCCGACAGACATTCCAACCGTGAAACTGTCGCGATCAAAGCTTGTGGAAAACAAAGCTCAAGCTGCGCGGCTACTCGTGGACACTGGTCTCGTATCGACAACCAGCGAAGCGCGCCGGGCGATTGCTCAAGGTGGAGCGTATTTCGGCGAGAGCAAAACACGGCTTGAAACTCACGACCAACTGATAACCGTCGAAACAGGTTTGCTGCTGTTTGTCGGCAAGAAGAAGTTCTGCCGCGTGGAATTGCTCGATTGACGCGTCTTCTCAGTGTCCTCTGTGGTGAATTATTTTGGCACCATAGAGACACAGAGAGCACAGAGGTTAAACACAGAGGAAAACTCATGGCTCAGAAGTTTGGATTCGGCATTGTCGGCTGCGGGATGATCGCGAACTTTCATGCAATGGCGATTGAGCACATCAAGGGAGCGAAGATCGTCGCCTGCTTCGACAACTTCGGTGCCGCGGCGGAGAAATTCGCGGCGGCGAACAAGTGCAAGAAGTACGACAAGTTGGAGGACATGCTCAAAGATCCGGCGGTTGATATCGTCACGATCTGCACCCCCAGCGGCGCTCACGGCGACCCGGCGGTGAAGGCTTGCAACGCCGGCAAGCATGTCGTCGTCGAAAAACCGCTGGAGATCACGCTTGCCAAGTGCGACGCGATCATCAACGCGGCGGCGAGGAACAAGGTTCGGATCTGTTCGATCATGCCATCGCGATTCAGCCCCGCGAATATCGCTCTCAAGGAAGCGATCGACTCTGGCCGCTTCGGCAAGCTGACGCTGGGCGACACTTATGTGAAGTGGTGGCGGACGCAGCAGTACTACGATCAGGGTGGCTGGCGCGGGACATGGGCGCTCGACGGCGGCGGAGCGTTCATGAATCAGGCGATTCACAACGTCGACTTGCTGTACTGGTTCATGGGGGAAGTCACCGAGGTCGCCGGTGTGACGGGCCTGCTTGCCCACGAACGGATCGAGGTCGAGGACGTCGCCGCCGCCTGCGTGAAGTTCAAAAACGGGGCGCTCGGAGTGCTCGAAGCCACGACCGCGGCGTTTCCGGGATTGCTCAAGCGGACGGAGATACACGGCTCGGCCGGTTCGGTGATCGTCGAGCAAGACAATATCAAAATGTGGGATTTCGAGAAGAAGTCAGCGAAGGACGCCAAGGTTCTCCAAAAGTTTGGCGGCAGCGGCAACACCGGTGGAGCGGCGGATCCCAAGGCGATCAGCTACACCGGCCACATGTTGCAACTGAAGGATTTTCTCAAGGCCATCGGGACTGGCGGACAACCGCTGGTGGATGGGATCGAAGGCCGCAAATCGGTCGAGATTATCCTGGCCATCTACCAAGCAGCCTGGACCGGCAAGACGGTCAAACTGCCGCTGACAAAGGATCCGAAGCGTCCCGCTTCAACAGGAAAGTAGCAATTGTTGCGTCCAAGGCGCTTCGCAAATTGAACAGGTTTCTGTGACAGGTGGATCATCGATCCATTCAGGGGCTTGTTTGTGAATGTCTATGAACAGGCGGTGGGCCAACTACGACCGCCGGACTCATTAAAGCCCGACGATTATTGTTCGAGACGGCGTGATCGGCTCCGTTCTTCAAACGAGCAATGGTCGGCTGGGTGATCGACTGCACGGGAGCATTCTCCTCGGGACGTCGTTGCCGTCAGTTGGTCATGAGGAGACACGACTGTTCCGCACGAGATTCGCGCTAATCGGATGGATTCGCACATCCGCGCCAACCGCACAATTCGGCGAAGCTTCGCCAATTTCTGCGGTTCGCCGCTGTTGCAGACTCGGAGGCTGACCTACGCGACGTTTTAATGATCGTGCCAACGTAATTTTTGAGTTTTCGACAAGTTTATTCGGCGCGAAATGTGACGCCACGGTTCTTAAGAATCTTGCACTCGAACCGCTTCAAGGGATCGCATCATGATTGTTCCCAGCAGCTATCATCCGCAGGCCGAATTGGAACAGACGATCGCCGACCTGGAAGCGCTCGACGATTGGAACTCGCAGGTTATGGCCGAGACAGAGATCGGCGTCTTCGATTGGCCGCTCCGGTCACACGAGGTTTATCTGTCGCCGATCTTCAAACGGTTGCTTGGTTATCGCGATCACGAATTGCCGGACGCTTTGCAGGCGTGGCTCAGCCACATTCACTCGGACGACTATGACCGAGTCACTTCGGCGCTCGAACGAGCCATTCGCAATGGTGCTTGCAAATTTCAAACGGTGCATCGGGTGAAGCACCGGGATGGAACAACGCCGTTGTTCCTGATTAAGGCCTCGATCGTTCGCAATTCAAAGGGCACCCCCACGCGCATGCTGGCGGCTGTGATCGACTTGACCGCGGTGGCGGAAGAGTTGCAGGCCGTCGGTGTTTAGCCGCCGATTACAGTCGTTAATCTCAGGTCAGATTGCCTCTTGAATACGCTGTTGCGGAAAATGCGGTCCTTGCTGTGCGGCCTCTCGTCAGCCTTCGGAAGTGCCGATACACTGTCGCGAATTGTTTCGGCTCATGCTGAGTCGACTTAGAGAATTCCGCCAGAGAATCGTCAGAATCATTTTGTTTTCGTCGCCAGAAGGATCCGATCGTGCCTGCTGCTGAATCGAAATCGTCCGCCAAATCCAAATCCAAGACCAAGCCGATGACCGGAGCCGACATTTTGGTCGAGGCGCTGATCCGCAACGGCGGCGATTCCATCTTTGCGTATCCGGGTGGAGCTTCGATGCCGTTGCACCAGGCATTGCTCGGACGCCGAGACAGCATTCGGACGATTTTGCCTCGGCACGAGCAAGGGGGTGGCTTCGCCGCTCAGGGAGTCTCTCGCACGACGAACAAAGTCGGACTGTGCATGGCGACCAGCGGCCCGGGCGCGACGAACCTGGTGACATCAATCGCTGATGCCAAAATGGATTCGGTCCCACTGATCGCCATCACCGGGCAGGTCCCGCAGAAGGTCATCGGCACCGATGCCTTCCAGGAAACCCCAATCGTCGAAATCTGCCGCGCGATCACCAAGCACTACTACATGATTACAGCTCGCGACTGGCGCGAAGCGGACGATGTCCAGCAGGCGTTGCGAGACATTCCGCGAATCGTCAAAGAGTCGTTCTACATCGCCAAAACCGGCCGGCCGGGTCCAGTCTTGATCGACTTTCCCAAGAACATCCAGACCGCGGTGGTTGAAGGGGAAATCGACTGGGATCCGCCGATGCGTTTGCCGAGCTACCACCCCGATCGCAAGAAAGCTGCTCCGGAACAAATTAAACAAGTGCTTGCAGCGGTCAAGTACTCGCGGAGGCCAGTCCTGTATGTCGGCGGCGGAGTCATCAACTCTGATGCGGCCGAAGAACTGACGAAGTTCGCGAAACGGACTCGCATTCCCGTGGCAATGACCGTGATGGGGCTCGGAGCATTTCCCGGCGACGATCCGCAATCGCTGCACATGCTGGGGATGCACGGCACGGTCTACGCCAACTACGCGGTCGACGAAGCTGACTTACTGCTGGCGTTGGGTGTGCGATTTGACGATCGCGTCACTGGCAAGCTCGAGGAGTTTGCCAAGCACGGTAAGATCGTGCATGTAGACATCGACGGTTCGGAAATCCACAAGAACAAGGAAGCCCACATCCCGATCGTGGCCAATGTCAAAGAGGTGCTGGTTGCCCTGAACGCGACCATGACCGACGCCGATCTGCCGCAGATCGACGATTGGGTCAAGCAATGTGCCGATTGGAAGGCGAAGTTCCCGCTGACCTACAAAGAGCAGTCGCCAGCGCTCATCAATCAGCAGTACGCGATTGAAGAACTCTGGCGGCAGACCAAGGACCGAGACACTTACATCACCGTGGGCGTTGGCCAGCACCAAATGTGGGCAGCTCAGTACTACAAGTTCAATCAGCCGAAGCGATGGCTCAGCAGCAGCGGCCTCGGCACGATGGGCTTTGGCTTGCCTGCCGCCATGGGCGTGCAGGTCGCTCATCCGGAGGGACTCGTCATCGACGTCGACGGCGACGGTTCATTCCTGATGAACATTCAAGAGTTGGCCACGCTGCACTGCGAGAACCTCCCCGTGAAAGTGTTGTTGCTCAACAACCAGCACCTCGGGATGGTCGTGCAGTGGGAAGACCGCTTCATGGAGGGAAGCCGAGCGCACACGTACCTTGGCCCGATCGAGCACCCGGAAGCTTTCGGTCATGGGGACGGTACGATTGGCGAGACATACCCGAACTTTACGCAGCTTGTGCAAGGATTCGGCGTGAAAGCCAGCCAGGTTCGCGACAAGGCCAAGCTCCCGGCCGCCATCGCCGAGATGCTCGCGCATCCAGGCCCGTATGTGCTCGATGTCGTCTGCCCATACCAGGAGCACGTCTTGCCAATGATCCCCGGCGGCGGAACCGTTCGAGATATCATCACCGAGTAACCGGCCAAGGATCCGACACGGGACAAAAAAGAAGGCCACCCGCTTGCGGGTGGCCTTCCGTTTTTTACCAGATCGTTTTGCCAGAAATTACTTGCTGGCGGGCAGCTTGCCGTCCTTCAGGAGATCGCCGAAAGTCTTGTCCGCGACCGCGCTCTTTTCCTTCTCGGTCTTGGTGAAGGCTTCCTTAATCTTGGCCTCGTCCTTTTCCATCTTGCCGATGTTCTTGGTCAGCGCTTGGCCGTAGTTGTTGCGCTGCTTCTTGTCTTCGCCTTCGTGGCAGACGTTGCAGGTCGTCTTGTTCTCTTTGGCGACCTTGTCGTAGTTCGCGTCGAACGCCTTTTTGTAGTTCGGACGAGCTTCCACGGTTCCGCTAAAGCCAATCGCGAGACCAGCGACGCAGCCGGCCACCATCATTCCTCGAATCAAGCCCTTCATTGACAAACCTCCGCTAAGTTTGAGTTTCTCCCGACGATGCGAGCAAACTGGATCGGAAGCCCACCGAGCAGTGGGACGTTCCAGCGTCGCGTTTCACGGTTTCGCGCCCTCTCAGACGATCTTCCGCCGGGAAATAATGAACCGGATTAGACTCCCACCCATCAACAAAGTCAATTTGGTGGGTACAGCCTTCGGTCCATAGGCAAGATCATCGGACAAACTGCCCGAGTCGCATTCAAAGAATCTCCTGCGGATAGGCATTCGCCGAGCGAAAAGCCTCAGCGTAGCGGACTCCGCAAGTGGCACCGCGGTAGGCAGAAATGCTCTCTTTGGTACGCATGGCGCCATCCGGTTTGGCCGGATCAAACGGTTCGTTGCGAACCAGCGCCATCAGCTTGCCGAGCCAGGTGATCGCCTGCGGCCACTCGTCGGTGACGTCCACGAACGTGTTTGGCTCGAAGCCGATCGTGTGTCGTGGGCCGTTGTCGAATTGGAAAATGCGGCCAGTTCCTCGAAATCGCTGAGCCGAACCGCCGTCGAGCAATCGATCTCCGTGCCCCAGAGCTGTCTTGCTCAATGCCGACGCCACCTCGTGATCGGGATGGCTGTCGTGCGGCCAAAGCATGAATGCGACGTCCGGTTGAATCTCGGTGATTGCTTCTGCGACGGCGATCTTCGTCGCTTGGTTCACGTCGAAACGCATCCCCGCGAAGTCGAGAAACCGCATCTCGACGCCGTTCTCTTTTCCGAGCTTGATGGTCCCGTCGACGATCTCCTTGTGTCGTCCCGCTGCTGGTTTCCAGTTCGAGTAGTCGCCGATCAGACTGAGGATCACGACCCGATGATTCTTCCTCACCGCCTTCAACAGAGTGCCAGGGATGCCGAACACGCAATCGTCGTAGTGTGCTCCGATGCCGAGAATTGTTTTGGGCATGATTCCTCATCCAAATGGGAACCGCATTGGTGGCTACAGAAAAACTTTTGCGACCCTGTCACGGATTGATCGACGTGAATTCGATGGCCTCCACCGGCGAGCCACCTGGGCCGAAGGTCGCGACCACACGTAGTTCGGAGTCGCCGGGCCGGAGGACTTTCGCGTGGAGCGTGATCTTCAGTGTTGCGTCGGGCGGCAGTGAATTCGGCAGTGTGAGTCGGCATGTGCCATCACGGTCGGTCTGCGTCAGGGTCACTTCGCGGTCATCGAGTTTCGCGGCATGCCTTCCGGCCTGCAGATGCTCGGACGTTTGCACATCGAGTTGCACTTCGGAGACCGACTGCAAGCCGAGGTTTTGCACGGTGATTTCGAACTCGACCTCGTCGCCGACCTGGACGGGATCGTTGAGATCGGAGACTCGCAAATCGAGCAGACCCGGAACAGCAACGACGGTCACGCATTCCTCGACGGCGAGGGCGGAGAGTTGCTCGCTGCGAGCCTCGACGGTGATGCAGGCTTGCTCGGAGAGTTGCCGGCAGTCGAATTCAGCTTGGACTTGGACTCCCGCGCCCGCTTCCAAGCGGCCGAGCGACCAGCGGAGTGAATGCTCTTCCTTCTGGAAGCCGCCGGTCGCGACGTGCGGAGTCAGTGCG
Organism: Planctomycetota bacterium; assembly: GCA_016872645.1. Taxonomy (GTDB): domain Bacteria; phylum Planctomycetota; class Planctomycetia; order Planctomycetales; family Planctomycetaceae; genus SXKJ01. The sequence continues at coordinate 40,405 of VGZH01000028.1, forward strand.
GAGTCGTGATGCAGTGTCACCTGCAAGTCGTCGATCGGTTGGTCCGATGTGTTGGCGACCTTGACCGTGAACTCAGCGCGGCTGCCGACCGTGCGGCGAGCGGGGCCGATCAGTCGTACCAGCAGCTTCGCGTCGATGAATTCGACCTTCGTGGTCTTCTCGATCGGGTCGATGTTGTCCGCCGTGGCAGAAAATTTGCAATCGTGCTGGCCGAGCCGACTGCTGGTCAGCGTCAGCCGCATCTCGCGCGATTGGCCGGGGAGCAACTGGCCGAGGTTTTTCTTCAGCCGTTTTTCCTCGCTGCCAGGAAACACCAGCGCGTCCTCGAACTCGACGTTGACCAACACGTTGGCCATCGTCTGGGTTCCGTCATTACGGACGACGACGTCGAACGTGACCGTCCCGCCGACAGGACGTTGTCGCTGTCCTTTGATTTCCAGATTCAGTGGCGAATCGTTTGACGCCGAGGCATCTGGCGGGGGGAGCACTTCAAAGCCGAGGCTTGGCGCCGCAGGTTTGTTCGCGTTGACTTTTGGCACGACAGTTTTCGGCGGTGAGACGATCACATCCGGTGTCGTCTCGCCGCCTTCGATATCGCGAGAACCAACAGCGGCTCCATTCGTCGGTTCCTTTTCCGGCGAGCTTCCAGGTGGCACTGGCGTGAAGCGGAGTTGAGGGGAGTCCGCTTCCGGCGCGACCGGCTTGTTGGTCTGCACGTCGAGTTTTTCAGAGAGCGTCGCACTGCCTGTTTTGGCTTGCGGATCTGGGGTTGGATCGGGCACTCGCTTTCCGTTGCCATCGGCCGGCGTCGGTTGCCAGGCCGGGGAACTGCTGCGAGGTGTGGCCGGCGACCGCGTGGCTGGAGGGGAATTCGGCACGCGCCTTGTCTGCCAAGGTGCGGGTCGAGCGACGGTCTGGCAACCGACGCTTGCCGTCAGCAACAGCAGCACAATGTTTCGAGCAATCGAGGGCATATCCCACCTTTTCAGGAAAGCAAACTCACGGAACCTGTCTGAGTGGTTGGTCGAGATGTCGCCTTTGAACTTCCAGCGGCCTGACGATCAAAGTTTCGGGAGGTCCCAGATGGTGTGTCCAACTGGTGAAGAGGTTTGCGTTAGTCAACTTTAGCCGCGCGATTCACGTCAGACTTTTGTCGAAGCTGATGTTCGACCCACTTCGCCCCAAACAGCCCTCCGGTTGTTGCAATGCTGCTCGTGATGCGAATCCGCGAAGGGAGGCAATTTGCTCGCGTCGATTGCAGATTTCGCAGTGTGAGCGGCTTGCCGGTTGCGAAGACGCTGCCGAAGATGCTCGCCGTTCCGTCCTTCAAACTGGGAGTCTGTCTGATGAATCCAAGCACTGCTCTATGCCGATTCGCATTTGTTTGCTGCGTGATCCTGTCATCGAGGTGTGCCTCGGCCGGCGATCTGTTTGATCGACACTCGCTGGCAGAACTGAAGTTGGCAACGAAAGAGTCCTCAGCTCTCGCGGAACTCTCTGCCGCGACGGCTGCGAAGTGGCAGCCGCTCTCGGCCAAGATTGGCTCTCCCTGTTTGATCGTGCAGACCAACGACGGGCATTGGTCAAAGGTGCTGCTGTCGTGGGGTCAGAGAAAGGTCAAAGGTCGCGAGAACCCGTTGCCGGTTTTGGTGTTGGAACGCTTCGTCACCTATCGCGGAGATCGCGAAGGGCAGACCACCGCCAACGGCAAAGAAGTGATGCTTTTCGCCGGGCACTCGTTCAGTTTCGACATCGGGCAAGTCGTGCCGAATGGCAGCGGCGCGGATATCGAGTTTACCGACGCGGGCCTCATCAAGCCGGTTGGCGACGCGAAGCTGTTCGGATTGAACGGCTCGCAGATTCCGGCGGCGGATGCGGCCAAGCCGAATCCCAACGATCACGAAGGGGTCTTGCCGCGCGACTTTGCCGGGGCTTGGAAAGTCAGCATCGACGGGCGCTGGACTGGCATTTGGGAGATCAAAGTTGATGAGCAACGGACGATGCTCGGCAAGTTCGTCTCCGACGACACGAAGAGCCGTTACGAACTCTACGGCAAGGTCTACAACGTCCCGCATCAAGCCAAGCTGGAGATTGACCTGGCGAACTCGCAAATCTCGGTCGACGCGTTTCTGTTCACGACCGACAAGTCCACGATGGGAGGCACGGCCACGCTGGCTGGCCGCAAATTCGCGTTCGTGGCGACGCGGCAAGAGTGAGCCTGCATTCCCTGAAACTCGTCTTCACCCGTTTTCGGCCATCTGATATGTAACGTCGCGACTGCCGAGGGTGGCTGGATTTGGTGGCTTGCGAAGACAGCAGTCACAGCGGCAGTTGTTGCTGATCGCGGGGCACGTTTCCAACGTGCCGAGAAGTCACGGGCAGGTTGGAAGCCTGTCCCAAGTTTTTGCGGAAGGGAATCCGATGCAAAGCGGCAATTCGATTTGGAAATTGACGGCGTTGGCGGGTTGCGTTGGATTGGGACTGCTGGGATTGCTCCAGTTTCAGCGAAGCATGTCTCCGAAAAAGACAGCCCAGACCGAGCAAAAAGTCCGCATCGAGGATTTCAAGCCGCTCGAAGATTTCGGCTCGACCGCGTCGAGCGACAACCCACCCGAAGGGAACACCGAGCCGCAGCAGTTGAGCTTGAAAGGTCGCCGGTCGGAACCAGAGGAATTTGATGCACTGGAAGACGCGTTTGATGACCTGCCTCCGCGGAAAAAGGTTTCTCGTCAGCCGGCCTCTCACGCGTCGTTCGATCCGCTCGACAACGATTTCTCAACTGATCAGGACAAACCTTCGTCGGTTCCGCTCGCCAAGCGCGGACCACGTACAGAGTCGTCTTTTGAAGGTAACCCTGGTGAATTGATCGATGACGCTCCGGAAATGGCAGCGAAAAACTCTGGGCCAGCGGAGTTGCCGGTGTTCGATGAAGAACCCAAACCGATTCCCGCCCCACGGAATTCCAAAAAGCAAGCTCAAGACTTGATCAAGTTGGCTCGTAAACTGATGGATCTCGGAGACCTCGAAGAGGCTCGTTTGCGAGCGACCGAAGCGGCCGATTTGTCCGCGACGTTCGATTTGCTCGAAGACACCCCGGAAGCCGTTCTGGCGGAGATCGACCGATTAACCGCCAAAGATCAGTCGCGTTCGGATGAGGGGCTTGTCGCATCGTCGCGCGAGCCGGTCATCCAGGCGGGAGGCACGCGCGAACCTCGTGGAGTGACTCTCGATCTGGATACCCCCAACTTCGACGACAAGCCGATCAAACGCGCACCGAAGAAGTCACCGCTCGATGACGAAGAGAACCTGTTAGCGGATAGTCCACCGAAGACCATCAATGGCAAAACGCGCATTCCCGATTTGCCCGTGCCTCCCGCAGAAGATCCACTCGAACTGCCGTCGCTTCCCGATGATGTCGATATGCCGCCGGCTGTGCCGCTCAAGGCACGCCACACGTCTGGTGACGCAACGATTCCGAATCGCCTGAAGTCGACGAACGCCGCTCCCCTCGAGACGCAAGAAAGCGCCGAGTCAGTCGCGGGTGATGGCACCGTCCGACCCGATGCTCCGCGTGGACCGCAGCGACCCGAGTTGAAAATTGAAAAGATCGCTCCACCGAATGCGACGCTGAACCAACCAATGGTTTACACGATTGTGATTCGCAATGTTGGCGACAGCACTGCCAATGCGGTGGTGGTCGAAGATCAAATCCCAATGGGGACCAAGCTTTCCGGCACAATTCCCCGAGCGGAACTGACCGGTAAGAAACTGACCTGGCGGCTCGGTGCCATCAAGCCGGGGGACGTGAAAGAAATCCAAGTCAAGGTCATCCCGATCGCCGAAGGTCAAGTCGGCAGCGTCGCCACCGTGAACTTCACTGCCGAGGTTGCCTCACGCACGACGATCGCCTCGCCGAAGCTCAGCGTCAAATTAACCGCGGCTCCACAAGTCCGAGTCAATGAGACCGTGACACTCAATTTTGTGGTCACAAACAACGGCAACGTCGATGCCCATCGGGTCGTGCTGCGAAACATGATCCCTGAGAACCTGAAGCTCCCCGATGTCGCCGAACGAGACCTCGAATACGACATGGGGACGGTTCCTGCGGGCAAGTCGCAGACGGTCCAATTGCCGCTGACTGCACTCCGCCCCGGCAAAGCGGTGAATCGCGCAGTGATCACAGTCGACGGCGCGTCCGCCGCTGAGCAACAAGTCGAGATCAACGTCATCGGCCAGATCGTCAGCTTTTCGCGGCACGGTCAAACCAACTGGTTCGTCGGCCGGCCGGTCGAATTCGAGAATCGAATCACGAACAACTCACTCAATCCCACCGATAACACCGTAATCGTCGAATCACTGCCGAACACCGTCGAGTTTGTCTCTGCCTCCGAGGGTGGGCGCTTTGACGCGAGACAACGCACCGTGACCTGGCAAGTCCCACATCTCGATCCGAACCAAACCCTTTCGCTGAAGATCAAGGTCACTCCCAAGGCGATTGGTAATCATGCCGGCTCGGTGCAAGTCAGCGAGAACAACCGCAAGGGAGCCTCGACCGATTATCAGTTCCGTGCGATCGGAACGTCGGATCTCAAGATTGAGTTCGCCGAGAAGGCCGAAGCGTATTCCAAGGGCGAACAGTTCACGACCCGCATGGTGATCCGCAACAAAGGTTCGGGAGCCGCTTCGAACGTCGCTTTTCGAGTGACGTTGCCCGCCGAGTTGCAGTTCGTCTCTGTGCGCGGCCCTGCCAGCCACACGATCAGCGGACGGGAGATCGTCTTTCAACCGATCAACGAAATCGGTGGCCAAGGCAATGTCCACTTCGACCTGACGCTCAAAGCAATTCAGATCGGAGACTCGAAGCTGCAAGTCGAACTGCAATCCGATCAGTTCAAGAAACCGCTGACCCACGAAGAAGCGCTAGTGATCTTCAGCGCGAACTGACGGCAACAAACTCGCCAACCTTTCGGCAGTGCGGTTGACTTGATACGAATTTCGCCTCTTGAACATCTCTGGAGGCGTCGAACGTGGGACACGGACCGCTTTTTACCAATCCCGATGCAGACGAGGCGCGAGCGTTCTTTCGGACGAGGCCAAAGCGTCTCATCGACAAAGTGTTGTCGGTTTCGGACGCCGTACGGCAATTTGTCCATGATGGCGATTACTTGGCCTCTGGTGGCTTCGGAGCCGATCGCATCTCGACCGCCCTGCTGCACGAGATTGTGCGGCAACGCAAGCAGAAACTCGGCTTCGCCGGACACACAGCGACGCACGACTTTCAAATTCTCGCGGCGGGCAATCTCACGGGACGCGGGCAGCTTTTGAAGCGGGTCGATGCCGCGTACATCATCGGTCTGGAAGCTCGCGGGCTGTCGCCGCACGCGCGGCGAGTCGTCGAAGGGGGGGAAGTCGAGTTGTGCGAGTGGTCCAACTACACGCTCGCCCTGCGATTTCAAGCGGCGGCGATGGGGGTGTCCTTCTTGCCCGCTCGCAGTGTCGCCGGGACGGACACGTTCGAGCACAGCGCGGCCAAGCCGATCACCTGCCCATTCACCGACTCGCCGTACGTCGCGATCCCAGCGCTCTGGCCCGACGTGGCGATCATTCACGTGCACGAGGCCGACTGCTACGGCAACGCCCGCATCCGCGGCACGTCGGTGGCCGACATCACGGTGGCTCGCGCGGCGAAACACGTCGTTCTCAGTTGCGAGCGGTTGATCTCGAATGACGAAATCCGTCGCGACCCGACCGCCACAGTGATCCCGTTCTTTTGCGTTGATGCCGTCTGCGAGGTGCCGTTTGGCAGCTATCCCGGCAACATGCCCTACGAGTACTACTCGGACGAAGACCACTTGCGGCAATGGCTGATGGCCGAGGAAGACCCAGCCGCGCATCAGGCGTTTCTCGACAAGTACCTCTTCGGCTGCGGCAATTTCACCGAGTACCTCGAACTCTGTGGTGGAACGTCGCGGCTGGAGGAATTGCGGCAACAAGAGCTGCATCCAGAAATGACCGCTACGATTCCATCATCGCTGGGATGAGGCCCAGATCCAAGGCAAACCTGAAATGACCGCGTCTGGACTTCGCATCGTGTTGGCAGGGAGCGTCGGCAGCAGCCGGCTGACGCTGCAAGCGCTGTTGCGTCACCGAGCCAACGTGGTTGGAGTGCTGGAACTACAACCGGACAATCCGACCGCAGTCAGCGGGTTTGCTCGGCTGCACGAGGTCGCCGCCGAAGCGAGTGTGCCGTGTGTCGGATTTCAGAGACTCAACGAGCCAGAAGTTGTCTCGCAGGTTCGCGAATGGCAACCGGATTTGCTCTTCGTGGTCGGCTTGTCGCAGCTTGTAAAAGCGGAGTTGCTGGCAGTGCCGAAGTTGGCGAGTATCGGTTTTCATCCGACGGGCTTGCCGCGCGGGCGAGGTCGAGCACCGGTGGCCTGGCTGGTGCTCGATGCGACACCCGGTGCGGCGACGTTTTTCGTGATGGACGAAGGAGTCGACTGCGGGCCGATCCTCGTGCAAGAACCGTTCGATGTGCTGCCGACGGATAATGCTGAGCAAGTCACGGCATCGCTCGAACAGGCCATCCTCCGTGCGTTGGATTGCTGGTTGCCGAGACTGCTGGCCGGCGAGTGGGATCCGCAACCGCAAGATGACAAGGCGGCGACGTATCACGGCAAGCGTGCTCCAGAAGACGGCTGGATCGACTGGAGCAAATCGGCTCGCGAGATTGACGCCCTGATTCGGGCGGCGGGACGGCCGCATCCCGGAGCATTCACGTTTCTCAAGGATCGTAAGCTGCTCGCGTGGCGATCGGAGTTGGACACGACGACTCCGTTTCGCGGGGTGATCGGCCGTGTGTTGCGGACCGATTCGGAACGCGGAGCTCTCGTACAAACCGGTGACGGACTGTTGTGGTTGAGCGAAGTCGCGGCGGCGGACGGGGAATCGCCGTTACCGAAGCTGGCGGTCGGGCAGCGGCTCGGTTATGTCGTCGAAGAGGAAATCAGCCAACTCAAGGCACGCATTACCGAGTTGGAAAAGTTCATCAAAGGTTGAATCCATGCGAATCGCGGTGATTGCTCCGCATCCGGACGACGAAGTCTTGGGCTGCGGCGGCGTGATGGCTCGGCACGCGGCCGAGGGTGACGATGTGTTCGTGATCATTGCGACGCGCGGTGCGCCCGATTTGTATTCCGACGAGTCGGTCGAGCAGACGCGAGCGGAAGCACGGCAAGCACACATGATCTTGGGTGTGCGCGACACTCGGTTTCTTGAGTTTCCGGCACCACGGCTGGACGTCACTCCGGGACATCTGATCGCCGATGCTCTCGCGAAACTGTTTCAGGAGTTGCAGCCGGAACAGGTCTATCTGCCGCATCATGGCGATCTGCACTCCGACCACGGACGGGTTTATCACGCGGCACTTGTAGCTGCCCGGCCGTTGGCGAGTTGCTCGGTGAAACAGTTGCTGTGCTACGAAACACTGAGTGAAACCGAATGGGCACCGCCGATCGCCAGTGAGGTTTTCTCCCCGACTGTGTTCGTGGACATCGCCGCCCACCTGCCTAAGAAGCTGGAGGCGATGCGATGCTTCGCTTCGCAGCTCAAACCGGCTCCTAATCCACGTTCGCTGGAAGCGATCGAAGCGTTGGCTCGATACCGTGGATCGACGGTCAGCGTCCACGCGGCCGAGGCGTTCGTGCTGGTCCGCGATGTCGTGCGCTGAGCGAGCAGTTACGATCTCGACATGATCTTGCAGCGACTGAAATCGAAGTGGATTTTCCCGGTTGATCGCCCGCCGATCGAGAACGGGCTGATCGAAATTGTGGACGGCGTCATCACCGCCGTCCGTGCTGCCGAGCCGCATGAAGTCGCGATCGATTTCGGAGACGTCGCGATCCTGCCAGGTTTGGTCAACGCGCACACGCATCTGGAATTCAGTCTCGTCGAGCAGCCATTCCAGCCGGCGCAGCCGTTCACCGACTGGATTCGATCGCTGGTCGCGTACCGTCGCCAGGTCGCGCCGACTTCGGCAAAGCCTTGTGTCGCGCTCAATATCGGTGCGATCGAGTCGTTAGCTAGTGGCACGACACTGCTGGGCGAAATCGCAACTAGTGGTTGGGACGAGCTGTTCATGCCGACACATGGTCCCCAGATCGTCGCATTTTGCGAGTTAATTGGTTTACGGCCATCAACGATCGACCAACAGATTCAGATCGCCGAGGAATGGCTGGCACGGAAATCACAACTCGCACCCGTGACCTACGGCTTGTCGCCGCATGCACCGTACAGCGTTTCTCCGGAGTTGCTGCAACGCTCGGTCGAGTTAGCGAAGCGGTTTAACGCCGCAGTTGCGATACACTTGGCTGAGACACGCGAGGAGTTGGAATTCCTCGCTGACGGTCGAGGTCCATTCGTCGAGTTGTTGAAATCGTTCAGTGCGTGGCCGGAACAAGGATTGCCGACGGGCCGTCGGCCGCTCGACATCCTGCGTGCTTTGGCGGACGCGCCGCGAGCGTTGGTTGTGCATGGAAACTATCTGGCGGCCGACGAGATCGAGTTCATTGCCGCTCGGCCGCACATGAGTGTCGTGTTCTGCCCGCGTACGCACGAGTTCTTCGGACACGAGCCGCATCCGTGGCGACAATTGTTGGCAAAGGGAGCGAATGTCGCGCTCGGCACGGATGGGCGAGGCTCGAACCCGGACTTGAGCTTGTGGAACGAACTCGTCTTTCTTCGGAAACGATTTCCTGATGTCGCTCCGAGCACCTTGCTCAAACTCGGCACGCTGGCTGGGGCGCGGGCACTGGGCTGCGAGCACGATTGCGGAACGATCACGCCGGGGAAACGGGCGGACTTGGTCGTGGTGTCGGTGGGTGGCTGTGGCGAGCCGCACGAAGCATTGATAACGGCGGACAGCCAAATCGTGCGGACACTCTGCGGCGGGCAGATGGGATAACGGCTATCGGTTTTCGGCTTGCAGCTCTTCGCCGGAATCGACGGGTTCTCCCAGGCCGATCAGTCGCATCAGTTCCAGCGCGTTGCTGCGGCGAACAACTCCGGGGCGGAGTTGATAATCGAACGTCATGCGGCCCTCCTCGAGGCGGTCTTCGAAGTGGACATTCATGGCGATGTGGCCCAGCTTCTCAACGATGTCGGTCAGGGCGAGATCATGAGTCGTCACGAGTCCGACCGCGCCGCGGTGCAAGAGCTGTCGAATGATCGCTTCGGCTCCGACGCGGCGGTCGTGCGAGTTGGTTCCCGGCAGAATTTCGTCGATCAGAAACAGAAGTGGGGTTTGCCCGCCGGTCCGTTCGACAATGGCTTTCAAACGGGAGATGACTGCGAAGAACAGCGAGGCCCCTTCGAGCAGCGAGTCATGCACGCGGATTGACGTCGTCAGCACGAACGGCGACAGCCGCAGCTTCGTCGCTCGCACCGGTGCGCCGGCGAATGCCAGCACGATGTTGCAACCGATTGTCCGCATCAGCGTGCTCTTGCCCGACATGTTCGAACCGCTGACCATCACCAACTGTGGCTGTCGGCCGAAACGGATATCGTTTCGCACGCAACGGTCATCGGGGATCAACGGATGTCCAAGTCCCACCGCATCGACAAGCGGATCGGGACCGACAATCTCCGGAAACGGATCAGCCGGATGCTCGAAGGCGTGACCAGACAGCGAGCTGATCGCCTCGAACTGCCCGACGGCGTCGAGCCATTGTGCGATATGTGGGCCGATGGTCGCTCGCCAGCGTTCGATCGCATGCGACAGCCAGATCGGCAAGCACAGCAGGAACGCGAACGGCATGAAGAACTGATTGTGCAGTGAGCTGTCCAGCCACGCATCCAAACGATGCAGGCGACGGATTTGCCAGGAGGGAGGATGCCGCTCGGTGTCGAGTTGTGAACGCAAAGCGGTCAGGAAGGGAGATTGAAACCGTTCACCTTCGACGACATTGAGCACTTGTGAAAGAATTGCCAGTCCTACGTCCGCTCGGTCGATGTCGTGGGCGACTTGTTGCAGCAAACTTTTGAAAGCGAAATGCAGAACCAATTCGGCAGTGACGGCCGCCGCGAAATACGCCAGCGGCCAGCCGAGCACCCACCAACCGAAGCCGGTGACGACGGCGGAAATCGCCAACAGACCGGCCGTTGCCAACAGCTTTCGTGAAAGCAGATGCGGCGTGCGCGCCGCCCAATCCTGCAATAGCGACGGGTCAATCGAATCATGCACTTCGGCCGGCAGTAACGCCAACTCCTCGCGCAGGTCCACTCGGCTACGCAGTTCGCAGATCGCTCGTTGGCGGAAGTCGATAACTGAGGGGCTGGCCGAAGTTCGCAGCCATTCGGCCAGCGTGTCCTCACCCAACCGCGTGCGCGCTCGGCAGAGAAGCTGAAACAACGACCCCTTGCCGAACAGGTCGAGGTCGTATTCGTAGGGATGCTCCTCGTCCACGTATCGCTCGCCGAGTGGCTGCGAGTCCTGCCAACGATGATCCAAGCGATCCAGGTTGGCGTCGTGATACGCGATGCCTCGGCGGCAGCGATCCAACTGCCGAGCCACTCGTTCGTGACGCACGATGGCCGCCGCGAACAGCCCGAACGGAATCAGGCACCACCACGAAGCGACCTCGCGAGTGGTCAGCGACATCGCGGCCAAGCCAATTCCGGCGAGAAACAAACCCAGTCGGGTGAGCGACAGCTTGCGATCGGTTTTTGCCAACCGTTGCAGTTCGAGGAAGAACCCGTCGCGTCGTCGCTGATATTCGGCACGCGCCATTGTGATCGATGCCGCCGGCTTGTTCGTGGGCGGAATCATCGAAAGCGGATCAACGCTGGGAGCCAGAGCGGTCACGGTGGCGGGAGCTTTGGGGTTTGAAGTGCAAACAGAATCAGGTCGGACGCAGGCGAACTCTTAGCGGCCCTCGAAGTCTCCGGCAACCCGCTCGCAGCGGGCGCAAACGAGAACAGCCCGACGGGTCGTGAACCAGTCGGGCTGCGAGAGTTGTTGAATTCATTTTCTGCTGAGGATTTTCAGAACTGCAACTGAGCCGACACGGTGCCGGACAATGAGTAGTTCTCGTTGATTTCTGACGCAGAGGCATCCGGCAGCAAGTCGGTGCCGAGGTTGCCCGCGAGCGTGTCGGTTCCCGCTCCACCGTTGACGGTGTCATTGCCGTCTTCGCCGAGCACGATGTCGTCGGCATCACCCCCCTGCAAGAGGTCACCACCGTCGCCCCCGAGAACGGTGTCGTCGCCATTGCCGCCGTCAACGGTATCGTTGCCATCTGCGCCGGTGATCAGGTCATTGTCGTCGTCGCCTGTGATCGAGTCATTGCCGTTACCACCATTGATGATGTCGTTGCCGTCCCCACCCAAGATGTTGTCGTCGCCGTCTCCACCCTCGATCTGGTCGTTACCACCTTGGCCATTGAGGATGTCATTGCCGGCTCCGCCATCCATAAAGTCGTGGCCGTTGCCGCCAGACAGCGAGTCGACTCCGAGACCGCCGGACATCGAATCGTTGCCAGCCATGCCGTTGAGCCCGTCATCACCGTCGCCGCCGTCCAATGTGTCGAGACCATCTCCACCGAGGAGGGTGTCGTTGCCCGCGTCACCCGACGCCAGGTCATCGCCGTCGCCGCCATCCAGGACGTCACTCCCTTCGCTGCCTTGCAAGGAGTCGTTGCCGACCGCACCGCTGATCGTATCGTTGCCCAGCCCACCGATGACACTGTCGGCCCCGGAACCGGCATCAATCACGTCGTTGCCGCCGTCGCCGAAGAGAACGTCATTTCCCGCACTACCGGAGATCGTGTCGTTTCCTTCGCCGCCGTTCGCCGTCAGCCTGGTTGAGCCAACCGCTCGATTGTCCGCGTTGATGACATCGTTGCCGTCGCCGCCGTTGACGATCACCAAGTCGCTTGGCGTCGCATCCAGAGTATTGATGTTGATCGTGTCGTTGCCGCCGAGTGCATTGATTTGAATCGTCGCGGCCGGGCTTGTGATCGTGACCGTCGACGTTCCGTTGCTGACCGTCAATTGTCCGGCGGCATTTTGTCCGACCGTGATCGCGTCCGCTCCGCTGGTCCCTTCAAACTGCAGAATGTCGTTGCCGGCGGTTCCACCAGTGCCAGTGTCGATGCCGTCGCCAATCTGAGTGACCAAAACGTCGTCGCCGAGGCCGCCATCGAGCACGTCATTGCCGGATTGACCGTCGAGCGTGTCGTCATCCCCTTGGCCGAAGATCGAATCGTTGCCAGCTCCGCCAATGGCATTGTCATTGCCGTCACCGCCGAAGATCGAGTCATTTCCGGCGTTGCCGTTGAGCGTGTCGTTGCCGAACCCGCCAGCCACCGAGTCATCTCCGAAGACGACGTCGTTGCCATCGCCGCCCGAGACACTGTCGTTGCCATCGCCACCGTAGACGGTGTCGTTCTGATTGCCGCCGAGCACCGTGTCGGTCCCGTTTCCGCCGTCGACCACATCCTTGCCGATGCCGCCACCGACCGAGTCATTACCGTTGCCGCCAAAAACGGTGTCATCGCCACCAAAGCCGTTGATTGTGTCGTTGCCGGTCAGGGCAAAGAATTCGTCGTCACCATAAATCAGATCGGCGTCATTGCCGCCGTTGATGTTGTCGTTGCCTGCTCCGCCGTTGATCGTGTCGAGCCCAGCATTACCGAACAGCTGGTCGGCACCTGTGCCGCCATCGATGAAGTCGTTGCCCGATCCTGCATAGACCGAATCATTGCCGTTGCCGCCGAGGATCGAGTCATTCTGTCCATCGCCGTTGATGACGTCGTTTCCGTCGCCACCACGGATTGTGTCGTTGCCCTGTCCTCCCAGAATCGTGTCGTTGCCACCTCCGCTGAAGCCGGGCGTGTCTCCATCCACGAGGTCGGCCCCGTCGCCCGCGATGATCGAGTCGGCTCCGGCGCCGCCGTCAATCGTGTCGACTCCGTCGCCGCCGTTGACCGTGTCGTTGCCTTGGCCGGCGTCGATGTCGTCGTTGCCGTTGTTACCGATTAACGAATCGTTGCCCGATCCGCCGTTGATTGTGTCGTTGCCGTCTCCACCATCGATCAGATCAACCAGCGAACCGCCGCTAATCAAATCGTTGCCGTGACCCCCGAGCAGCGTTTGGTTGAGATTCATCGTGCCATTGATGATGTCGTCGCCATGCTTGCCGTCGACACTGATGCTCGGATTCTGAGTCAGCCTGGCGGAGGTCAACAGGCTGAGATCAATCGTGTTCGGCCCATCACCACCGGTCACGACGATCGACGAAACATTGCTCGCCAAAATCGTCGGCAACGACGAGACCGCTGTTCCGTTCGCGAGCACTTGCACCAAATTCTGGTTGAGCGGGTTCGGCCGGATCGTGATGTCGTCACTGCCATCCGAGCTGACACTCAGTTGTCCGTTGATGAAGAACGACGTCACCGACAGCAGTGAGCGATTTTCGAGAATCTCTGCGGGTTCGTTGCAAATCGTGGTTCCACGACGGCGCGCAATAACGGTCGGAGAGACAGCATTTCGAATCGCTTCCAGCCAAGAAGTCCATTGCATGGTGACCGGTCCTTGGTCCTCTGAGGTCGCACTGTGCGGGCGAAGTACCCGCACCACGCCGAACGCGCGGCATGTCTGTCAGCCCATATCGACGTGTCACAACCGGATTCCGCGACATTGTTCGCAAACCCCGCAAACGAAACGCATCTTTCCTGGTTTGTGCAGTCTGGGCATTCTCCCGCGCGAGTGGGTCGTGCGCCCGTCGGTCGCTGATCTTGACCCGCTCTGGAAATCCGTCCTAAAAGCCCCGCCCCTTGGGCGCGGCCTTCAGGAGCCAACTGTGACACTTGTGGATGCGTTGCGAATCGTCAATGCGCGGACGCCGAACGAGACGCGGCGACGATTCACACTGGCGTGCGGTTTTACCCCCTTGTACCTGAAAATTTTTCTCGCCGCTCAGTTGACCGAACGTACGGTTTCGGAACGAATTGATGTCGAAATCGGTGTCTTTGGCGATGTGTCGGGGACGTTGCAAAAGCTTTTAAGCCAGCCCTCGGATGGAGTGGCCGTTCCGTTGGAATGGAGCGACCTCGATGCGCGGCTGGGCTGGCGGAGTACCCACGGTTGGCGATCGGATTGGCAGGCGGACATTTTGTCATCGGTGCGTCTGCGATTGCTGCATTTGACCGAGTTGTTGACGAAGTTGTCTCAACGAACGTCCGTCGTGGCGTCGCTGCCAACCTTACCGTTGCCGCCAATGTTTCCGCCGGCGCGTGGCCAGTCATCGCCGGCAGCATTGGAGTTACGTAGCTTGGTCACGGATTTTGCGTCGGAATTGGTTTCTTCGAGCGACGTGCGTCTCGTGGACTCGGAGCAACTCGATGTGCAGTCGCCGCGTCACTCCCGACACGACGTGGTCAGTGATTTGCGAACGGGATTTCCCTACCGCCACGAGCACAGCGTGACGCTTGCGAGTATGTTGGCCGATCTGTTGCGTCCCGCAGCCCCGCTGAAGGGACTGATCACGGATCTCGACAATACGCTGTGGTCGGGGATCGTGGGAGAAGAGGGCATTCGAGGAGTCTCGTGGGATTTGGACCACAAGACGCACGCACATGCAATCTACCAAGAGATGCTGGCCTCGCTGAGCGAACTGGGAGTGCTCATCGGAGTCGCCAGCAAGAACGACCCGATCATCGCACAACAGGGATTGCAGCGCGAAGACTTGGTTGTGCCGCGAGAGGCGCTGTTTCCCGTCGAAGCGAATTGGGGAGCCAAGTCGGAATCGGTTCGCCGTATTCTGCAAACTTGGAATATCAGTGCGGACAGTGTCCTGTTTCTCGATGACAGTCCGATTGAGTTGGCAGAAGTCGCCGCCAACATTCCCGGCATTCAATGTCGGAAATTCCCTGCAGGTGACGCCGAGGCGATCGTCCGGCTCGTCGGTGAATTGCGGGATCTGTTTGGAAAACCGGCCGCGACATTCGAAGACAAGATTCGAGTCCGCAGCCTGCGCGAGAGCGCTGTCGTGTTACCAACAGCGGCTGACCCCGAAGAATTTCTTCGACATGCCGACGCGGAAATCACGTTCGAATGGAACGCGCCTGACGAAAGATGTTTCGAGCTGATCAATAAGACGAATCAGTTCAATCTAAATGGCCGGCGGTTAGATGCCGCCGCGTGGCGATGTCGGTTGTCGGATCCGGATGGGTTTCTGCTGGCCGTGCGCTATGTCGACAAGTACGCCCCGCTCGGGAAAATCTCGATTCTCGCGGGACGTTGGCAGGACGGACTGCCGTGGATCGACGTGTGGGTGATGAGCTGCCGCGCGTTTTCTCGCCGGATCGAACATCAAGTCTTGCAAGCGTGTTTCGAGAGGCTCGGCTGCGACCGAATTCTGCTCGACTATCAACCGACGGACCGCAACGCTCCGATCGGCGAACTTCTCGCTGGGCTTGTTGAGTTGGAACCGAATCAACCGATCCGATTGACTCGCTCGGCATTCAATTCCCGTTGTCCTTCCCTGTATGCAAAGGTGCTGTCGCATGACTCCCTCAACGAACATCGCGTCGCGGCTTGAAGATTGCTTGGCAATGGTCTTTCCTGACGTCCCGCAGAAGCAACTGTGCCACGCGTCGATCCACTCGTTGGCAGAGTGGGACTCGCTAGCCACACTGACGATCGTCAGCGTGATTGAAGAGACCTTCCAGCGACAAATTCCTCTCGATGACCTGGAAGAGTTCGTGTCGTTTGAACGGATTCTGGCTTACCTGTCACGTCCCACCTTGCGCGCGGCGGCCTAAAACAGCGACAACGCACCTTCAGTGCAAAGTTCGACGAGTGCCATTTCGGGCGTGACCAGGAACGCGCAGTCAGAGTCGCCAAAGGCTTCAGACGTGAAAAGTGACAGCCGACGAAAGCCGTTGGCCTCAAGTTGCTCAATGGCCGCGCGCACGTTCGGAGTGCTGTAACAGACGTGGTAGTAGTACTGGCGACGTTTCACGAAGCTGCTGACGGGCGAGTCTTCCGCCAACCCTTGCACCAACTCGATGAACACGCCCGGAGCAGTCTCGATGAAACAGACCCGGACCTTTTGGCTGGCGATTTCGACGATTTGGGAGACTCGCGAAAAGCCCATCCCTTCGGTGTACGGTCGCAAAGCGACTTCAATGGACGGCACAGCGCAGCCGACATGATGCAGCGTCAAAAGAGACATAGCCTCGTCGATCTGTGAATGCGGCATCAACGTCGGATGCCATAGACGTCAAACAATCCAGCCTCGGAGCCGTCGGCCTGTTGCTCGTGTACGACCTCGAACCCGACATCATTGAGCAACGCCAGGATTTGATCCAGCATGCCACCTAAGTAGAGGTCTTGTTGGAAGATCTCCGAGTCCAGAAACTCGGTCTCTTGGTGGTTGATTTTCCAAATCGATAAGCCGTTGGGCAACGTGGCGGGCTTGAGGCGGTCCACCCACGGGTTTGGTGATTGCGATGCTGAAGCGGCTGACGAAGTGGAGATCATGCCGAGAATCCCTTCCGTGGAGTTTCCCGAACGGCGCGACGGCTTTCTGCCGCCAAGCCGGCGTGAGCGGTTTTAGAGGAGCCTGAAAGACCGAGTCAATTGCGATTACTGCGAGCAAACGGGCTTGGCGGCAGCGTAATCGCACCACATTTGTCGGTAGCGCGAAACGATCTTGTCGATGTCGTAGCGCTCGACGACACGCTGCCGCGCCGCTTGGCCCAATGCAGCACGAGCGTCAGATGGCAATGACAACAACTCGACGATCGCTGCCCCCAGTCGTTGCGGGTCTTGCTTGGGCACAATCCGTCCTGAGTCGCCGACGACATCGCTGCATTCACCGACGTCAGTCGTGACGCAAGGCACGCCGCATGACATGGCTTCACCCACGACATTCGGAAAGCCTTCGGTCATCGACGAACAGACCGCGACATCCAGACTGGCGTTGATGGCCGCCACGTCGCTGAATTTGCCCAGCAAATGAAACTGTTCGTGCAGGCCGGCTGCGTCGATCCAGCTCCAGATATCTGCAGCTGTGTAGGTTTGTTCGTAGCCCACCAGGACGAAATGAGTGCTTGGAAGTTGATCGGCGACCACGCGGGCTGCTTTTACGAACGTCTGATGATCCTTGTGCCGGTGAAATCGCCCCACGATGCCCACCAGCGGCGTGTCTTCGGTGATTCCCAGTTCCTCACGGATTCGCTGCCGTGCTGCCGGGTCAGGGCGAAACAGGCGGGTATCGAAGCCGTTCGGAATGACTTCCAGCTTGTCGTTCACGTAGCCCACTTGCCGATGCACCGCACGAGCGGCCTCGGCGTTGAGAATGATGTGATCCGGCACCCAGCGCGACAGCTTGCCACCGAGCCACGCGGACCAGCGCACCGACCGTGTATCGAGGCTGGGGTCGAGTGTGCTGTGGCGGATGTTCCAGACGATGGGCACGTCGCGACGGAACAGCTTCGTCGCCAAACCACCATAAAGATTGCCGATGTACATCCAGCATTGGACCACATCCGGCCGGAACTTTTTGAGCTCACGAGCCAATTTGGCGATATCCAACGGATTCGCTCGTCGTTCCAGCAGTTCCATCGCCAGCACGGGAATGCCGGCATCGGTCAATTGTTGACCCGCAGTTCCAAACTCGTTCAACGAAAACACTTTGATGTCGAACTCGTCCTTGCGCAGCCGAGTAAGCACGCGAGCCAGCATTCGCTCAGCTCCGCCGTCGCCCGTGCCGTTGACGACCACGGCTAGCCGTACCCGTTCCATCGCGTCGCTCCGGCCGCCTCCATCCTGTAGTCCATTACGCGCGGGCTTGTAGCAAACTCCCGAAAGTGGCTCAACAGGGTTCCTCGCGGCGAGTTCAGTCGAGGTGACCTGAACTGTGATTGACCGTTCCGCCGCATCGTTCGTAAAAGCCCGCCCCAATCGAGAAAGTCAGCCAGTCAGGGCTCCACGGGGTGTTGGCGGAATGGATCAAGACCAGAAGAAAGTGGAATGCCAGGAAGGGAGTTCGTCCCACGCAGCGGCGTATCTCCAGTTCGCATCGCAGCAGTTTGGAGCCGGGACATCCGCCGCCAACGGAAGCTACGTGCGTTGGATCTATGAGCAGAATCCGTTTGGAGGCCGCTGGGCAGACTCTCTGATGGCAGTGACCTCGTCCGGTGAAGTGGTGGGATGTATGCATGCGATGCGTATCCCTTGGCGAATCGAAAACGAGTCTGTTGTGGTGCCAGCAAACCACAATTTGATTGTGGCCCCGGAATACCGTCAGGGAATCGGCACGCGCATGGTCATGCAGGCGCTGCGGCAGCACGACTTGTCAGTCATTCCCAGCGCGGTCGAACCGCTCGGAATGCTGTATCGACGGCTCGGCTGTGTACGTGTGGAATCACTTTGGTATCGCCGAGTGCTGCGTCCGCTGAAAGTCGGGTGGCAACTCGGAGTTCAAAAGTTGTCGGGCAGGAATTCATCACCGTGCTATTTTCCGGTCGAAACGCCTTCGACACGACTGCCGTCAGCACATGGTGCGGCGTGGTGGACGACGGCTCCAACCGATCCGCAGCTCGAACAACTCGCCGACGTTTTCAATGCTGACCGGACGACGACGAGCGGCCCGGAGTTCTCGCCGGAGTTCTTGCGGTGGCGATTCTTTCATGAGCTGAGCCCTCGGCATGCGGTCGTGTGGCTGGAAGAAGATGGACGAATTTCAGATGCCGTCGTTCTGTCGTTGGGGCCACGGCATGGTTTCAATGTCGGGCGCATCGTTGCGGCGCAAGCCAGTGGAGTGGATCGATTCGCCGCATTAGTGAAACTCGCGGAACATCTCATTCGACGGCAAGGAGGCACGCTCCTGTTCACGTTCTGCGCATGCCCAAGATTGAACCAGATTTACTCGACGATGGGTTGGCGACCGCAGGCCAACGGGCCGCAAACATACCTTTCGTCTCCTCGTAACTGCCCTCCACTCGCCGTTTCGTTCAATGGCGAGGCGATCGACATCGGATTTGAAGCCTTACCCAGCGCGGCGTGATATTCCGTGGCACATGCGGCTCAGGTGTGAGACGTAGCGACCACAAACAGGAGTCCTCCCGTGACAGCACTTCCCGGCGTGTTCACGATGTCGTTCGATTGTGAAGGCTTGTGGGGACCTTCAAGTCTCACACCATCACTGCGGCAGCAGATCACTCAAGAAAACCTCATTGCGGCGTACCGAGGATTGCGCGACGTCCTGGATCAGCATGAACTACGCGCGACGTTCGCGTTTGTGGGAGCATTCGTGCTGTCTCCGGAAGAGGCGAGGCAACAATCCGAGTGGTTTGAGTCCATTTCAGGTCAGCCGTGGCCACGCACACGCGAATTCTTGGACGCACTGGCGCAAGGCCAGACGAGTGGATGGCTCAGCCCCGAATGTTTCGAAATCATTCGCAGCGCGGGCGTGCATGAATTAGGGACTCATGGCTTCCAGCACATCGCTCTGCAAGACCACGCGTTGACGCGTGCGGATTTCGAGCGTGAACTCTCCTTAGCCACGAAGGTGGGGCGATTGAAAAATTTCACGCCGCGGACGTTGGTGTTTCCACGCAATCAGGTCGGCTTCGTGGAGACACTCGCCCCAGCCGGGATCAACGGGTATCGCGAATACCTCGGCCAGCGACGATTGAATCTGGTATTGCCCGAGTCACTGCAAGCGCGCTGGGATTCGCTCGCCGCGCTGGGTCGAGAGGTCAAGCTGTGGCAGAAGCCGCAACCGCATTCGAGCGTTCTCGCGAACGGACCCTCGACCATCGCGATCCCTTCGGGCTACTTTTTGAACTGGCGCGTTGGCCTGCGGCGACGAATTCCCACGAAGCTGAGCATCGCACGCTGGTCGCGAATGCTGGCTCATGCGGCGCGGCACGGCGGCATGGTTCACCTGTGGTCACATCCGCACAACTTCATCACCGGAACTCGTCAGTCGGAATTCTTTGGAGAGATCTTGCGCCAAGCCGCGACCTGGGTTCGCCGCGGCGACCTTCTCAATCTGACTCAGGAGGAATACAGCCGGTGTTGTGCGAAACCCACAATGTCCAAAAGTCCGGCTCTGAACGCGGCCTGAACGATTTTCCGAAACCAGTCCTCGCGTCGTCAGCCTCGAGTGCCGGAACTCGGCCGGTCGCGCGGCGGATTCGGAACGAAGATTCACGCGGCCTGTGACGGTTTCGGCACCCCGGTGCAAGTTTTGCCGACCCCGGGCCAGTCGCACGACATCACACGAGCCGTACCGCTCTTAGAGAGTCTGTCGGTAGAACACGTCGTCGCCGACAAGAGCTACGATGGCGATCGTGTGCTGGAGAGGATCCATGCTCAGGGCAGCCAAGCCGTGATCCCTCCCCAGATCAACCGCAAAGTCCAACGACCCTACGATCGATAGCTGTACCGCGAACGCAATCGCATCGCGCGTCTGAAAAAATGCCGCCGCATCGTCACCCGCGACGACAAAACCGCCCGCAACTTTCTCGACTTCCTTCACTTGGCCGCTTCCATGATCCTCTTCGCGTGAATGTCAGCACGGCCTAATTTCCATTCAACTTAGCGAAGCGGTTGGTCGTAACGTACTTTCACGCTGGTTTGAATTCCGCCCCGCGGGGTGAACGTGGCGGCAATCGTCATCCAGCGTGGCTGAGTT
>VGZH01000029.1 GCA_016872645.1 Planctomycetota bacterium
ACCGATCGGCGATGTTGTATTGCTCGGCGTTGTCGCGAGCTGGTTTCCATGTGCTGACCTTCGACTTTCGCAATCACGGCGACAGTGATTCGATGCCCGGATATGTCCCTTTGCATTGGCTAACGCACTTCGAGGTGATGGACCTCAATGCAGTGATCGACCACGTTTATTCGCAACCTGACCTCAACGAACTCCCGTTGGGTTTGTTCGGAATCAGTCGAGGTGGCGGTGCCGCGCTGTATGTCGCAGCACAACGCCCGGAAGTGTTGCAGGTCGCTACGGAAGGAGCCTTCGGATCGGAAATGCTGATGATGGCGCACGCTGAACAGTTTGTTGCGATCGCCGCTCCCGAAGTGATGGCGAAGCTGTTTCCCAAATGGCACTACAAAGTGACCATCACGCTCACACGCTGGATCAGCCAGCGGCGGCGACGTTGCCGCTATGCGATGCTTGAACGAGTCCTTCCGCAATTGGCTGGCAAACCGACACTCGTGATTGCGGGCCAGCGCGACACGTACGTAATGCCCAGAGTCGCACGGGAGATCACACGCTTGATCGGTCAACCGGAAGCATTGTGGTTGGTTGCAAAGGCCAAGCACAATCTCGCTCGTTCAGTGAATCCTGATGAGTACGATCGTCGCTTGGTGGAGTTCTTTTCTCGCTTGGAGCCGCCGTTCGACGACTCGAAAAGTTCACTCCCGTCGAAAGCCTCGCACAGTCGCGGGACCAAGCCCAAATAACCCAACGGACTCTTCAACCAAAGGGACTCGGATGTCTCAGGTGCTCACCCATGACCGCCGGCTCAAAGATGGTTGGGCTCATTCACTGGTCCTCGCATCTGCGATGCTCGTTGGCTTGAGGCCGAGCGGAGAAACTCTGGTCGCTGCGGAATCTGCGCTCAAAGCTCCCGCCGGATTCGACGTGCAGCTGTTTGCGGATGACGCACTTGCTCACGACATTCACTGTCTGACGATGGACTCCCGCGGACAAATTACCGTCGCGGGGAACGGGTTTATCAAGCGATTGATCGACTCTGACGCTGATGGCGTTGCAGACAAAGCGGAACTCTTTGCGGAAGGTCCAGCGATCGGAGTGCAGGGCATGTACTGGCACGGTCCCGATCTCCTGGCCGTTGGTGGCGAAGGGCTGTTGAGGTTTCGTGATCGCGATGGTGACGGCAAAGCCGATGGCCCACCAGATGTGCTGTTGAAGGTCAAGTGCGGTGGAGAGCATCATGCACACTCGATTCAGCGCGGACCGGATGGCTGGTGGTACTTGATCGCTGGCAACGATACCGGGATCGATTCCAAATATGTCACGCTGCCGACCGCGCCGATCAAACGGCCAGAGGCGGGTGTGCTGTATCGACTCAAGCCGGACCTTAGCGGTGGCGAAGTGGTTGCTCACGGCCTGCGAAACTCGTACGACTTCGCGTTCAACCGCATGGCTGATGCTTTCACATTCGACAGCGATGACGAGCGTGATGTTTCGCTGCCGTGGTATCGTCCGACGCGTGTGCTTCAGTTGCTGCCGGGATCGCACGCGGGTTGGGTAACGCGAAGTTGGAAGCGTCCCGATGAGTTCCTCGACATGCCCCCCGTGGTGGCGGCTGCCGGGCGGGGTTCACCGACCGGCGTCGTCTGTTATCAGCATCGGCAGTTTCCAGAGAAATACCGCGAGTCGCTGTTCGTGCTCGACTGGACGTTCGGCCGGGTGCTCGCGTTGCCGCTCGCGCGAAAAGGATCCGCTTGGAAAGCGGAACCGGAACTGTTTCTGTCGTCGGCCGGTGATCATGGCTTCGCACCGACCGACGCCGAAGTTGGCCCCGACGGCAGTTTGTTCTTGAGCGTGGGTGGCCGAGGGACTCGCGGCGGTGTCTGGCGCGTGTCGTATCCCGCGGGAAGAAAAAACAAACTGACGGTTGACGAATTGACTGAAGACTCGTCGGCGACCGACAAGCTCAGCGCGTGTCTGACCGCTCCGCAGCCCTTGAGCAGTTGGTCGCGAGCATACTGGCAACCGTTGGCTCGGCAGCTCGGCCGCGAGCAGTTTGTCGAGACCGCAAACAACGAGGCCTTGTTACCAGCCGTACGGTTGCGAGCAATCGATGTTCTCACCGAGTCGTTCGGTGGCATCAGCGAAACCGAAGCAGCGGATTTGTCGCAAGCCACGCCGGCCGAAGTGCGCGCGAAGGCGATCTGGTCGTTGGGACGCACACGCGTCAAGCCGCTTGACGCCGAGGTCACGAATTCGTTTCTTCAGGACCGTGATCCACTCGTCGCTCGCGCGGCTCTCGAGGCGATCTTGTCGGCTGAGAACGTCAGCGATTGGTCGCTGCTCGTAAACGGGATCGTGCAGCAACTCAGTGGTGACGACCGCTTCAATCGTCTGACGGGCAGCCGACTCGTTGCGAGATTGGATCAAGCCAGCTTTCAATCGCTGTCACAAACGGTCGTGAAGACTGGTTGGCAAGGAACGTTAATGTACGCCGTCGGTTATCTGCCACGATCAACCGCCTCCACGAAGTATGGCATTCAACTCGCGGTGCGAGTGCTCGATGGCGATCACCCGGCGAGCCTGAAACTGCAAGCCGCGCGATTGCTGCAACTGGCGTTGGGGGACATGGTGCCCCCCGCAGGGACGGCTGCGGCGTTTGAGGCGTATTCGACGCGACTCGACCTGTCGGCCTTCGAGCGCGATCTCGATCCGTTGCGAGTCCGCTTGACCGAATCGTTTCCAACAGGCGACCCCGAGGTCGATCGCGAGTTGGCGCGAGCGCTGACGATGCTTTCGATCGCAAACACGAAGTTGCTCGATAAAGTGCTGGCAAAGATCACCGACGACAGTGATCCGGTCGAGGACATTCACTATTTGCTGGTGGCAGCGCGCATCCTGACCCCTCGCAATCGAGCACAGGCGGAGGCGATCGCTCGCGGCTTGGTACGACTGGAGCCGAAGATCGTCGCGCGAAAGATGCACCAGGACCTCAACTGGGACGATCGCGTCGGCGAGCTGTATCGCGAGCTGGCGAAGCTCGACAACGATCTTGCTGATCAACTGGTCGTGCAGCCGGAGTTTGGTCGGCCGGGGCACGTCTTGTTCCTCACGCAACTGCCGCAAGACCTGCTGCCGAAGGTCATCGAGCGGTACGTCCAAGCGATCACGGACGATGCCGATTATCCGTGGAACAACGATGTCGTGTTTCTGATCGGCGAATCGAAACAGCCCGAACATCGTGAATTGCTGCGGCGCCAATTGGAGCAGTTCAAGGTTCGTGGAGCGATTCTGGTCATCCTCGCTCAGCAGCCGGAGGAACGGGATCGAGATCGATTCGTCGAGGGCTTGGACGAATCACGAGTGGAAGTGCTGACGGCCTGCCTCAACGCGTTGGCTGCGCTCAAGCCCAACCAGACCGCTGATGAACAGCTCGCGCTCTTGAAGGCGTTGCGACGGTTGGGAACCGATGAGAAGGAATTCCCGATCCGCGACAAGGCGGCGAAATTACTGGCTCGAAACTTCGGAAGAGATTTAGGATTCGTTTTTGGTCCGCCCGGCTATCGGCCACAAAATGAAGCGGTTCAGCGCTGGACTGAGTTTCTGACGAAGATGTTTCCGGCCGAATCGGCACGCGCGCTGGGAGGAGACGCCGAGACGCTGACATGGTTGACTGAACAGCTGGCACTCGTGGACTGGACGGCCGGCGATGTCGAGCGCGGTCGACAACTCTTTGAGAAACGCTCGTGTGCTCAATGTCACGGTGGCCGGCGAGGGCTGGGCCCCGATTTGGCGGGTGTCACCAGCCGTTTTTCTCGCCAGGATCTGTTCGTCGCGATCGCGCTGCCAAATCGCGATGTCTCGACCCGCTACCAAACGACTCTGTTTGAGACCAAGCGCGGGAAGGTCCATACCGGCCTGATTGTCTACGAATCGGCAGAGGGCTTTTTATTGCGGAACTCAACCAACCAGACAATCCGCATCGAAACGTCAGACATCGAGACCCGGCGCACGCTTCCGCAGTCGTTGATGCCTGGCGGTTTGCTCAAGGACTTTCGCTCGGCCGATTTTGCGGATCTCCTGGCATACCTCAAGAGCCTGGGTAGATCGACACCTCCGTCAGCAACGACAGCCCGCTGACACCGTCGGGCTCAAACGGGTCATCTCCGCGAAGTCAGCCATGACAACTTCAAGAAAACTCAGCCTCGGTCTCGCAACAACACTCGCTCTCTTGGGACTTTGTGGCCTGACGTTGTTGGTGCATTGGCCGACGGATGAAAGTCTCAACGCCGGCCGGGAAGCGATACTTCAAGACATCCGCATCAGCTTTGGTGTCACTTTGCTTCTCATGACCTCGGCCGGAATCGTTGCCGTGGTGACCAGCGTGGCAATCAGGCGTAGCCTCGTCAACTCGAGCATACCGCTGCCTGAGAACACTAAGGAGCAAATACAAGTTGACGAACATGAACCCGAAAGTGGGTTACGCTACCGCGCGGCTTTTGAAGGTGCCGCAGTCGGAATGTACCAGGCTGACTTGATCACTGGGCAACTGCTGCGCGTCAATCATCGCTTTTGTTTCATGGTGGGCTACAGCCAGGCGGAACTGTTGAACGCGCCATACCAGAACATCCTGCACCCTGGGGACCGCGAGTCCGTTCTCAACGGGATGAACCGCTTGTGGCGCGGAGATATTTCGGAGTATCACGCCGAAGTCCGCTATGTTCGCAAAGGGGGAGATGGTCATCTTTGGGGAGACGTCGTCGTCAATCTCATCCACGATCATACCGGCCGACCAATGCAAATGGCGGCGGTGATCAATGACATCTCCGACCGCAAACAGGCCGAAGAAAGAGTGCGTGCCACGGAGCGGCAACTACGATCATTCTTGGATAACAGCGCGGTCTGTGGGTGGATGAAAGACGAAGAGGGGCGATACGTTTTTCTCAGCAAGAATCATCAGCGGCATTTTGGAGTCCGTTTTGAAGACTGGCAGGGAAAGACTGACCTTGAACTTTTGCCTCAGTCGATTGCCGACCAGTTTCGAGCCAACGATCAGATCGTACTTAAGACGGACCGAGCCTTGGAAGTTCTCGAAGAAACGCGAACGGCTGACGACAAGCAGTCTTGGTGGTTGTGCCACAAGTTTCCGTATCGGGACGAAAGTGGAAAACGATTTGTCGGCGGGCTCGGCGTTGATCTCACAGAATACAAGCGGATCGAAGACGAACTCCGCCAAAGCGAACAACGTCTCTCGCTCGTGATCCAAGGAGTGAATGTTGGCTTGTTTGACTGGGAACTCGGCAGAGACACTGTTCGTTACTCCCGTGAGTGGAAGGGACAACTTGGTTATGCGGAAGTCGAAATCGGAGATCGGTTCGACGAATGGCAGTCGCGTTTGCATCCAGACGATCTCGAACCAGCGTTAGAGAAAATTCGAAGGTATCTCGAGAATCCATGGCCCGGCTACCAAACGGAATTTCGCATGCGCCACAAAAATGGTTCTTGGCGTTGGATTCTCGCACTCGCCACGTTGATCGACGGCCCGACAGGTAAGCCCGTCCGCATGATTGGCATTCACATAGATATCACCGCTCGAAAGGAGGCCGAGGAATCACTGCGTGAAAGTGAAAAGAGGCTGCGGTTGGCCAATGAGACGGCCAATATCGGCACTTATTTCGCCGATTTTGAGACTGACTGCGTTCGCTATTCACCCGAACTTTGCGCGATGCTCGGCGTGGAATCCGGGATCGAACGAAAATTGGAGGACGGATTTCAATTTGTGAAACTGGAAGACCTTCGCCAGGTCCGCGCAAGCTTTAATGCGGCAATCAACCCAGCAGGAGACGGCCGCCAAGGGGTCGAAGCACGTATCGTTCGTCCGGGGGGAGAAGTGCGCTGGCTTGCGACCCACGGGCAGGTGGAGTTCCGTGACACGCCGACTGGCCGCATTCCGTGGAGGCTCGTGGGCGCCTGTCTCGACATCACCGAACGCAAACGAACCGAAGTGTCATTGCGTCAACTCAACGACGAACTCGAGGAACGCGTCTCCGAACGGACGCATGTGCTGTACGCCAAGCAAGAACGATTGCAAGCGATTCTCAACAACGATTTCAATGCGGTGCTGACCGTTGACCGACAAGGACGAGTGGAATCGGTCAATCTTGCGGCTCTGAGCATGTTCGGCCATTCGCTCGATGAAATGATCGGCCGGCGGTTTCAAGAGTTTGTTCCACTGACCGAAGGTCAAATGCAGAGTGGTGATGGTTGGATGCAAGCGGAAAACGGCTTAGCGGGAGTCATCGGCAACAGTCTCGAGGTGGTCGCTCGACGAAAAGATGGTTCGACATTTCCAGCCGATCTGGCAGTGAGCGAGATCACGCACCTCGGTCTTTTCTGCGGCATACTTCGGGATCTCTCGGAAAACAAGCGGCTCGAACGGGAAGTGGCCGAGGCAACTGCTTTCGAGCAGCGCCGCATCGGTCAAGATTTGCACGACAGCGTGGGGCAGCAACTCACCGCGTTGACGATGGTGGCCCAGGATTTGGTCGAGTCGTTGTCCCCTGATTCATGCGCTTCCGCCCCGCAACGGCAAGGATTCGACCAGTCCAAGTTGTCACCGAAGCTATCCCGTCTGTCGCCGGGCGAACTGGCCGAACAGCTGCGGCGGGATTTGCAGAAAACGCTCGAAGAGGTCCGTTCCATCAGCCGAAACCTGAATCCAGTTCCGATCGACTCGCAGGGACTCATGGTGGCTTTGACGGATCTGGTCGAACGGACGGGTCTGCAATCGCGCGTCTCCTGCACATTCGAATGTGACCGTCCTGTCGCGATTGAAGACAATGTCGTGGGAACTCATCTCTTCCATATTGCTCAGGAAGCGCTGAGCAATGCGTTACGACACGCTCTGGCTCGTGAAGTTCGCATCAGTCTTCAGCAAGACGATTTGCAAATCGTCCTGCGAATCCAAGATGATGGTCGCGGAATACCATGGCCGTTGCCGCAACGCGAAGGACTCGGACAGCGGATCATGAGAAATCGGGCCGACATGATCGGCGCGACTCTGACCATTGATCGAGCCAAACCTAAAGGGACGATTGTGACTTGCACTCTGACAACGGGAATGAGACATCGAGCGTGAATCGTGGTATGGATTACGCTTCCAACGAATGCTCGTGCTCCGTCGAAGTCAGTAATGAGAGAGTTTGTCGCCGTTGAATTGAGGAGAGAGCAACATGCCGCGAAACGAAACCGCCAAACCGGCTCGCGTTCTGATCGTCGATGATCATCCGGCAGTCCGTGAGGCTCTGGCGTTGCGCATTTCACGGAACGCCGATCTGCTCGTCTGCGGCGAAGCCTCCGATTTGGCGGAGGCTTTGCAACTCATCAGCGAGACAAAGCCGGATGTGGCTGTCATCGACATTAGTCTGAAGACCGGCAACGGACTCGATCTCATTAAACGCATCAAAGCACGCGGCGAGACTGTGCGGATGCTGGTCTGGTCCATGTATCAGGAATCATTGTACGCCGAGCGCGTGCTGCAAGCCGGCGCCTTGGGCTACATCACCAAAGAACAGGCGACCGACAAAATCGTGGATGCCATCCGGAGAGTTCTGGAAGGCAAGATTTATCTGAGCGAAGCCATGACTGAGAAATTGCTGATCCGCATTCAGGCCGGCAGCGTGCTCGGGCAAGGCCATCGCCCCGAAGAGCGTCTTTCCGATCGTGAATTGGAAGTATTCCAGCTCATCGGCAGCAGTTTCGACACTCAAGAGATTGCTACGCGACTCAAAGTCAGCCCTAAGACCGTCGAGACATACCGATTCCGCATGAAAGAGAAACTCAACATCACCGACAGCAAAGAACTTTTTCGGCGCGCCCTGCACTGGGTCGAGGAAAACCACTAGCGTTTCTTATGGCTCACTAAACGCCGGGCAAACGGACGGGAGAACATCATGGGTTGGCTGCCGAAGAAAGTTGTCGTGGTTCCGGTGGACTTTTCGACGGCCTCCGCGGACGCGCTGCGGACGGCGATGGAATTGGTGGCGCAGCCAAAAGATTTGCATGTGCTGTACGTCACATTGCCATCGGCGACAATGATGTTCCCGGAAGGTTGGGCCGCAGAGAACGCTTCCTCACGAACGCAAGCGGCAGCTCAACAGTTGTCGAAATTCTTGGCTGACCATCAAGCCTCCGACGTCACTCAGATCATCCGTGAAGGGGATCCCGGATTGATGATTGCCGACTATGCCGATGAAGCTCACGCGGACCTGATCGCGATGCCATCGCATGGTTATCACGGAGTCGCGCGGGTGCTGCTCGGCTCGGTCACCGAACGAGTCTTGCGTCACGCCAAGTGTCCGATTCTTGTGTTGCGTCGACAGGCCTGAATCGAGATCAGCGGGTATCGGCGGGAAGAGTCCCCCGCAGACTTCAGTCGACGTACAGAAACTCGTTCGAGTTCAGCAGCACTTGGCAAAAATCTGTCAGCGTGGACGAAGCCGCTGTCGCGTTGCGAGCGGCTTGCTGGTTAAGAAACTCGATGGCGGCAGCACGTTCCGCCCCGTTCGGTTCGCGACCGAAGGCCAAGCGGTACGCCACGACAATTTGATCATCGCGTTGGCTGCCCGCTTCGGACTGTACGCGGCGAGCGAACGCTGCGGCATGGGCCAGCGAGTCTTTGCTGTTGATCATCAGCAACGCCTGAGTGGGCGTCGTTGTCACATTCCGTTCGGGAGTGCTCGAAAAACCGTCCGCCGAATCGAAGACGTCCAGCAGCGGATCGGGCGAATTGCGGCGTTGTTCGGTAAAGATCGAGCGTCGTGGCTTCGAGGCGGGAACGCTTGGCCCACCCGCCTGTGCATCCAGCTTACCGGCGACTAGCAGCAGGGAGTCTCGGATTTGTTCAGCATCGAGCCGGCGAATGTTCGCTCTCCAAAGAAGTCGATTGGCCGGGTCTTTAAGCTGTTGCTGTTCGGCGTTCGGATTTGTTGCCGACTGCCGGTAGGTTGCGGATGTGACGATCAGTCGATGCAACGATTTGAAGGACCAGGGAGTGAGCTCGGAGTCTTTTACGGTTGCGCGCCCGGCGAAGCGGCTCGCCAACCAATCGAGCAACTCTGGATGACTTGGCGATTCGCCGAGGCGGCCGAAGTCGCTGGTTGTTGCGACCAAACCTTTTCCAAAGTGGTACTGCCAGATGCGATTGACCATCACGCGCGGCGTGAGCGGATTGTCGGCTGCGGTCAGCCAACGAGCCAACGTGGTTCGTCGACCAGTGGATCGCGGCGCGTTCGGAGCCGGGAGAATCTTGGCCGGAGAATCGTCGAGCACGGAGAGCAATCCCGGGACGATGTCGGTCTCGGATTTGTCGCCGGGGATCACCGTCGCCGGCGCAATCGGGCCGACATCCGTGACGGTGTAACCGATCGGCAGTGTGGCGGGCTTGAGGTCGTCGAACTTTTTCAGTTCCGCTCGCAGTTCGTCCCATTTCTTTTTGGACTCGTCCTTGAGCTTTGCTCCGACTTGTTCGTGTTCGTACTGCACTTGGCGGTAAGCCAGGTCGTAGAGTTGCCGGTCGAGCGGTGCTAACTTGCCGACGTCATCTGTCTTGAGGATCGCTTGGATTTCCGCCGGAAACTTGAAGATCGCGCTGGCCTTCAACTTGGCGAGATGCGGGGCTTCGAGTTCGGACAGCTTGGCGCGGATGTCGGCGGTCTTCGCGTCCCACTCGGACAGCTTGGCCTGGTGAGCTTCGATCTCGGCTTTGGTTGCCAGCGGCTGTGTGTCCTGCGGCAGGATGCCGGCGAAGAAGGCTCGCAGACGAAAATAGTCCTTCTGCAAGATCGGGTCGAACTTGTGATCGTGGCATCGCGCGCAACCCATGCCGAAGCCGAGAAACACGTCGCCGGTCACGTCGGTGATGTCGTTGAGGATTTCATTCCACTGCGTCCGTGCGTCGCGCTGGTTGTATTCGTAGAGCGACAGTCGCAAGTAACCGGTTGCGGCGAGAGCGTCTGGATTTTCTGGAGCGATCTCGTCGCCGGCAATTTGCTCCTGCACGAAGCGGTCGAATGGCTTGTCGCTTTGGAACGAGCGGATGACGTAGTCGCGATACCGCCAGGTGTGTGGCCGGTAATCGTCTTTGCGATAGCCGTCCGATTCGGCGTAGCGGACCAGGTCGAGCCAGTGCCGCGCCCAACGCTCGCCGTAGGCTGGGCTGTCGAGCAACCGATCGACGAGTCGCTCGTAGGCATCGTCACGCGAGTCACTTTCAAACTCGACAATCTCGGAACGAGTCGGTGGCAGGCCGGTAAGGTCAAAGGTCAGACGTCGAATCAGCGTGCGTCGGTCGGCTTCGGGAGCGGGAGTAAATCCATCGGTCACGAGTTTCGCAGCGATGAAGTGGTCGATTGGATTGCGAATTTGAAATTTCAGATTTGAAATTGCAGAGTTCAAATCGGGGACACTTGGATCGCGGATCGGTTGGAAGGCCCAGTATTGTTTATCGGCATCGGTGATCCCCTGGCCGCCGGGAGTGAGGACTCGCGACTTGCCATTGTCGGTCGGCCAGGGCAGGCCGCGTCGAACCCACTCGGTCAGTGCGGCGATCTCGTTCTCTTTCAGCGGCGCGTCAGGCGGCATTTCCAGCCCCGTCCGGTTGATGGCTGCGACGATGAGACTCTCGGCCGGCTTGCCGATGACGACGACCTCACCGTTCTCGCCACCTTTGAGCACAGCTTCACGCGAATCAAGTCGCAGTTGGCCCTTTTGCTGTGACTCGCCGTGGCACTTCAGACAGCGAGCGACCAGCACCGGGCGAACCTTCGACTCAAAGAATTTGTTGGCTTCGGGATCGACGGTTGGCTCTTCGGCGCGCAGCGAGGTCCACGAACAGATCGCGATGACAAACAAACCGCAACCAAAGACGTGATTCATTCCAGCGGTTCCTCAATCGGCGTTGCCGGAGGGTTTCGAATACACAGCACACTAACCCGAAGCGACAGTCAGGGCGAGCGCTCCAGCGGATTTGAAATCGAAGTTTCGGAAGGCGATCGTCCTGACTGTCGCTGCGGTTTAGTTAGCGTTCAACTCGATGCCCAGCATGATCGAACTCAAGCCGCTGCCGATGCCCAGCAGCGCGACTCGGTCACCGGGAGCGACGTGCCCGCGTTCGACGCCGAGGGCGAAAGCGGTTGGTAGAGCGACGGCTCCCGTGTTGCCGAGGAATTCGACGGTTGGAAAGTCGATCTCTGCCGACAGGCCCAGTCGATCTAATAGGAGCTTGCGGTGTGCCTTGCCGACTTGATGGGTGAAAACTTTTTGGACTTCGGCGGTTTGCCAGCCGAGTTCCAGTTGGAAGCGATCCCACGTCGCAGCGGCGAGCTCGATGCCGGCGTGCAACAGAGCTTCGGAATCGGTTTGCATGCGCGGTCGGCCATCGGCAGTGACCGATTCCACTCCGCCGGCACAGAGTTCGTGGTGGCTGGTGTCCGTCAAACAAACTCCGCCGAGCAAACGATGGCCGCTGCGGCTGAGGTCTCGATGACAGAGCACGATGGCTGCCGAACCCGATCCAATCGTCAGTGATGCGAAGTCGAGCTTGATGCTCTGCCGAGTCACGTCCGGGCTGGTCAACAACGAATGGATCGTACCTTCGACGAGATCGCGTCCGTCCTCCGTCCCGACCACGATGCCCGCTCGGACTTGTCCGAGTTCGATCATGTTCGCCAGGACGAGCATCCCGTTGAGCAATCCCAGACACGCGTTGCTGACATCAAGGATCGCGGCGCTCTTCGGAAGACCAACCGCGTGATGCACTCCGCTAGCCGTTGCCGGTTCGAGTTGATCGCGGCAGACCGAACCGTGGATGAGCAGGCCGATGTCGTCGGCTTTCAGCCCAGAGGCATTGAGCGCCTTGCGTGCGGTGATCGAACTGATCTGACTCGGCCTAACGCCCCGATCGAAGAAGCGTCGCTCGTGAATGCCGGTCATCAGTTCGAGTCGTCCGAACGGCAAACCGAGTCGCTCGTAAACCGGAGCGAGTTGCTGTTCAATCTCATCCGACGTCACGACGTGAGGCGGCAATTCGCAAGCGAGACTCTCGACGCAGACGTGCTCGTAAAGCATGGTGCTCAGTGCGCCATGACCGGAGCACGATTAACGTGCTCGGCCAATTCCGTCACCTGGCGAAGGTTCGCGCGGCGCTCTTCTTCCGACGCATCGGTCGGTTGATCGTTGATGTCCAGCATGATTGAGCTGCGAACGAAGCGAAGACCCTTCAAGAGGATCTCTTTTTGGTCTTTGGTCAGCTCCAGAGTGATTGATTCGCTCATTCAGAAAACCTTAACGACGAGTGTCTCGCCGCATGTTTGGCAAAGTCGGTGGCGGCGGCAGCCTCCGACGCAGCGGGATGATAACCGTGCAATTCACGGTTCTCAACCGGGCAGATTCATCGTCCAGCTTGGATTGCGGGCTTGCCATCGACTCTGTTCCACAGCCAGATTTGACCGGCAAGTCCCGCCGTTAACCGGAGGATGCGCACAACCGCTGTGCCGGGAGCGGTCGCCGTCTTGGGCGTCGTCGGCAGGGTTTGCCACGATGGCAAGTGTCCGCATTCTTCATTCCTCCCAGATGGCCGTTACGATATGCCACCTCGTCAGACACTTGGGATTGGGGCTTGACCGATGACACCGCGCGAAGTGCTGGCTCTCTGCCGTGAACGGGAAATCCAGGCGATCGACCTGCGCTTCATGGATTTTCCGGGGACTCAGAAACACGTCACGATCCCGGCCAAGATTCTGAAAGAACGCAGCTTCGAGGATGGCTTCGGCTTCAGTGGCAGTTCGCTCCGCGGCTGGCAGTCGATCAACGAGAGCGACATGCTGCTGGTCCCCGTGGCCGAGACTGCCATCGTCGATCCGTTCCTCAGCCGGACGCTGGCGATAACCTGCAACATCCAAGACCCGACTACTCGGCAGGATTACCCGCGCGATCCGCGCAACGTTGCTCGCAAGGCGATGAACTACATGCTGCAAACCGGTGTCGCCGACGTCGCGAACATCGGGGCGGCCGCTGAGTTCTTCGTGTTCGACGATGTCCGGTTTGATCAGAACGAGCACGAAGCGTATTACCATATCGACAGCGTCGAAGGTCAATGGAACCGCGGCAAAGGTTCGACGGGACCGAACGCCGGTTACCAGATTCGTTTTAAAGAGGGCTACTTCCCGACGCCGCCCGCTGACACGCTGCAAGACCTGCGCACCGAGATCATGCTCAAGCTGATGGAATGCGGCATCGAGGTTGAAGGGCAGCACCACGAAGTGGCGACCGCCGGCCAATGCGAAGTCGACATGCGATACGCTCCGTTGCTGCGTACCGCTGACAACCTGTTGCTCTACAAATACCTCGTGAAGAACGTCGCCGCTCGACACGGCAAGTCGGCGACCTTCATGCCTAAGCCGCTCTGGAACGACAACGGCTCTGGCCTGCATCTGCACTTCTCGCTGTTCAAGAACGGCGCGCCGTTGTTCGCAGGCTCCGGTTACGGAGGACTCAGCGAGCTGGCGATGTGCGCGATTGGCGGGATTCTTAAACACGGACCAGCGTTGATGGCGTTCTGCTGTCCGACAACCAACAGCTACAAGCGACTTGTCCCGGGCTTCGAAGCTCCGATCAATCTGGCCTACAGCTACCGCAACCGCTCGGCGGCGATTCGCATCCCAGTTCACAATCCGAACCCCGAAAGCCGCCGCCTCGAGTTCCGCATCCCGGATGCCTCATGCAATGGCTACCTCGCCATGAGTGCGGTGCTGATGGCCGCGCTCGACGGCATCCAAAACCGCACGCACCCCGGTCCGCCGTTCGACAAAGACTTGTACGACCTCGAACCGGAAGAGTTGAAGTCTGTTTCCCAAGTGCCGAGTTCGCTTGAGGAATCCCTCGCGGCGCTCCGTCGCGACCACGAGTTCTTGCTCAAAGGGGACGTCTTTACAGAAGACGTGATCGACACCTGGATTTGGTACAAGACCACCAACGAAGTGGATGCTCTGCGTCAACGGCCGCATCCGTTTGAGTTCACCATGTATTACGACGCGTGAGAAAGCTTGCCGTGCCCCGATCGCTTATCGACCGCCGCATTCTGATTTTCGTCGAGGATGCCTACGAAGACCTCGAACTGTGGTATCCCAAGTTGCGACTGATCGAGGCTGGGATTCACGTCACGATCGCCGGGCCGAAGGCCGGCCAGCGATACGTCGGCAAGAACGGTTATCCGTGCGTGCCGGATGCGTTGATCTCTGAGATGGAGTCGGCGGATTTTCACGGTGTGATCTGTGCCGGTGGCTGGATGCCGGACAAGCTGCGACGCGATCCGAAGGTGTTGCAGTTGATTCGGGAGTTCGCGACGGCTGGCAAATTGGTCGCGGCGATTTGTCATGGCGGATGGATGCCGATCTCGGCGGGCGTGTATCGCGGCGTACAGGTGACTGGCTCGCCGGGCATCAAGGATGACCTGATCAACGCGGGGGCCATTTGGTCCGACGCCGCGGTCATCGTCGATCGGCATTTCGTGTCGAGCCGCAAGCCGGACGACCTGCCCGACTTTTGCCGAGCGATGTTGGATGTGCTTTCGAAGGGGACGTGATGACTCCCGAAATCATCGCGCATCGCGGTGCATCAGCAGATGCCCCAGAGAACACGCTCGCCGCAATTCAGCTTGCATGGCAGCAGGGAGCCGATGCCGCTGAGATCGACGTGCAGCGCACGGCCGATGGACAGCTCGTTGCGATTCACGACGACACGATGCTGCGAACGGGCGGAGTGGATTGGGCCGTGAAGGATTGTACGCTTGCGAAACTCAAAAAACGCGACGTCGGCTCATGGAAGTCGCCGCAGTTTGTCGGTGAGCGAATACCGACGCTTGCCGAAGTCCTCACAATCGTGCCTCAAGGCAAGCGGTTGTTCATCGAGATGAAGTGTGGCGTCGACGCGATTCCAGAACTTGTTCGCGTCTTGTCGGCGGCGAAGACCACTCGCGATCAAACCGTACTCATCGGCCTCGACTTTGACACGATCGTCGCTGTGAAACGTGCGCTTCGCAATCGTTTGGCGATGTGGGTGACGGTGCAGTCTGTTCGCAAGAATCGCGGCCGCGAACAAGTTATTCCGCCGACCAAGCAGCTCATCAGAAAAGCTCTGGCTGGGAAACTGGATGGGCTGGACATCAACGATCTCGTGCAGCGTAAGCCGGGTGACATCGCACGGATTCGATGTATTCGTGTGTCTGGACGGTGAACTCGGCGGAGCGTGCTCTGTGGTTGCAGGACGAGGGGATGGAGCGCATCACCACCGATGCTCCAGAGCGGCTCGCGAAAGTCGTGCGGCATCTGACGCCGCCTGCTCAATTGCCACCTTGCTGGTGGATTGAGTTCAATTTTCGCGATGGTGGTACGGTTTATCTTCTGGCCGGTCTCGATCGAAAAAATAAAACCTGGAAATGGCTTGTGGAGTGGCAAGGGGGCTGACGCTCACACCTTGTGGGACTGCGCCTTGAACCATCAGGCGACAGCCGCATGATGGATGCCGAGCACTTTTTGATAGACCGCGACTGTTTGCTGGGCCATGCGAGCCGTGCTGAAGTCTCGCCGTACCATTTGGCTCGCGGCGTCAGCGAAGCGGCGTGCTCGGAACGGGTCGCGAAGCAGTTCGAGCATTCGGTGAGCCAGGGCTTCGCTGTTGGATGGCGGTACGAGCAACCCCGTCTCGTTGTCCCGGACGATCGAGTCGACACCGTCGACGTCGCTGGCGATGACTGGTCGTCCGAGTGCCATCGCCTCCAGCATCAGAGTGCCGAGTCCTTGACGCAGGGACGGCAGACAAAAAATGTCCATCGCCGACAACGACTGCGACAAGTCCAGCAAGTTCGGTACGAAAGTGACTCGATCAGCAATCTCCAATTCGCGTGCCAGGCGGCGCAGGTTGGCTTCCTCGGGACCGGCTCCGGCCACCAGAAACTCGGCGGCGACGTCCGCTGCGACGACTCG
The DNA here is from genome assembly GCA_016872645.1 of Planctomycetota bacterium. Lineage (GTDB taxonomy): Bacteria > Planctomycetota > Planctomycetia > Planctomycetales > Planctomycetaceae > SXKJ01. Next base: position 16,035 of record VGZH01000029.1, read on the forward strand.
CTGAGCGGCTCCCAAGAAATACGTAAAGCCTTTGACCGTTTCGAGCGGTCCGGCGGTCCCGATCACAGGCGTGCGGTGCGGTTCAAAGATCGGACGCGGTAACTCTGCCGGTACGTCGACGCCGGTGGGGATCACCGAACACAACTCGGGTTTAAGTTTCGCGCGGTGCAGTAATTCGGTGCGCACCACCTCGCTGACGGTGATGATGTGATGCCCCCAAACCTCTGAGAACGGCAATCGCTCACGCGGTTGAAGGAAGTCCTGCATCGTCAGCACGAACGGACAGCCCAGACGCTTGGATAACCATGTCCCTGACGGCAGCAGGTGCCGCGACTGAATGTGAATCAACGCGGGTGGGTCTTCACAAAGGTCTGTGAGCAGCCAGCGCCGCACCACCTGTCCCAAAACTGGTGTAAGCAAATGCGGATATTCTTCGATCGGTAGCTCGTCGCGATGGTCGCCTTTCACCATGCGAGCACAGGGACAAACGATTTGAGTTCGAAAGCCATGCTGCGGCAGTTGTTCAGCCAGACGCAACGTGTACGCGCTCGTTCCGCGCAGCGAAAACGAATCAGCGAGCAACAGAATGAAGGGGGATTCGGCGACCATCGGGAGGGCACAATAACATCCGTGGGGATGAGTTCGAGGAGGATTCAGGTTTCGTCGAACCAATGGCTAGTTCGGCGGAATAAATCACCCAAGCCGCAAAATCGTCAAAGTTTGCCAGATTTGCGGCCGATCTCTCGAAAAGACATCCTCGTCTCGCGGGAGTTGACTGTGTCTGAATCGCCATCGAAATTCGAAATCAAACCTGAAGGGTGCTCGGCTTCCGTGTTGTTTTCGATTTTCGCGTGCGAAGACCCGCACGACAGGGGAACTACCGACCCAACAATTTTGGCTGCGATCGAAGCAGCCGTTGCGCTGCCGACCGCGAAGTTTTCCGACTCGGAGACGACTCCGCCAGGCAAACTCTTTGCTGCGAAGCTGACGGAAACCACGCCCAAGTCGCGATCCGAGGACAAGTCGTCGCGGCTCAAAAAGGTTCCGCAAAGAAGCAGTGCGAACGGATTGCTCACAGCATTGCGGTCGCGCCGCATGCGGATCGTTTCGACGGTTGCTGGCGTCTTATTTGTTTGCGGGCTCGTCATATCAAATTGGAAAAGCGGCACGCCAGGATTTGATGACCCAATCACCGAGATGGACCTTGCAGAATTCAACAAAGTGTCGGGGTTCGATGAAGCACGCATCGGCGGCGGCTCCGAGCCTCAACCGCTGAGTGTCCTCTCGGACGCAGAACCACTTCCCACGACGGATCTTTTTCCTCGAGTGAAGTCGAGCCCGCGTTTGCGGCCATTGGGATTGGTAACTCCTGCAAACCACCAAAGCTCGCGAGAGCAATCGGCAAGTGCCCTAGTTCTGGCCTCCGCAACGTCCGTTGAATCGCGAGTCGCCATGCTCACAGGACAAATCGAATTCGAGCCGCAACGCCGATTGGCGAAAATTTCAGAGCGTCCTTTCTGCAGTCTCGAAATGCGGTAATCAGATTCGAATGTTTGCTCCCACAGGATGGCGGCAAGGGACACACCGATCATGTACTCGCAGTATTGGCAGTTGAAGCGACGGCCGTTCGAGAACACGCTCGAACCGGAGTTCTTCTTTCCGAGTCAGACCCACCAAGCCGCCTTGTTGAAGCTTCGTTACCTGATCGAAAACCAAAAAGGGGCGGGCGTGCTCGTTGGCCCGACGGGCGCCGGAAAGACATTCGTCACACATCGTTTGGCCAATAACTTGGGCCGGCAAATCGGGCCATGGATCAACTTGGTGTTTCCGCAGATGTCTGCCGACGATCTCCTGACCGACGTTGCGATTCGACTGGGTGGCGAGTCTGTCGTTTCCGATAGGCCAACACCCTCCGTGTTTCCGCGAGGTGCAGCGCTGCGAATGATTGAGCGGTCCTTGGACGAGCACGCGAGCGCAGGACGCCACCCCGTGCTGGTCATCGATGACACGCATCTCATCGACGACCCGGCGACACTGCAGGCATTGGAATTGCTGCTCAATTTTCAGCAGCCACCGCAACGAGCATTCTCGCTGATCCTCCTGGGAGATCGGCTGTTGTTGTCCCGATTAGCTCGGCTTCCGCGATTCGAAGAACGGCTCGCCGTCCGAGCGATGTTGCAGGCGCTGTCACCTGACGAGACAGCGCGATACATACAGTTTCGGCTGGAAGTTTCAGGTGCTCGAACTGCAATCTTTGATGACGAAGCTCTGGTGGAGATCGCGGAGCTCAGCGGTGGAATACCGCGCCGCATCAATCGGCTCGCCGACCTCGCTTTGCTGGTTGGTTACGCAGATGCACGCGGTGAATTGTCCGCTGCGGACGTGGCGGCTGTGTCTGATGAACTCGCTACTGTCGGAGTGGATTAAGCTCGCCGTCGGCGGCACTCACCTGTAGACGGCGACTTTACGAAACCGCATCGCACGCCGATGATGCTCGCGAAGAAAGTTCGGACGAGGAACCCTTGACGTGTTGTTGTATTTGTCAGACGGCTATTTGTGGGGAATGGTATTCTGGCTGATCGCCGGCGGTTTGGTCTTTTGGTTGCTGTTGCGGCTGCGAGGCCAGTGGCGTGGCCAACCGAAACGATTGAGTTGGGTGAACGCAGGGCTGTCGACGTGGATGGCGTTGGCGCTGCTGACCACGATCGAGTTGTATTTTGCGTTGGTCTATGATGCTTCCGACTCGTTCAATATGACCAACGTGTCGAAAAAGTGGTTCAAACTGCATGTGGATAAACATCGATTCGAAATTCGTCCTGGCGAAGGGCTGATGATTCGCGATGACCGCGACTACCCGACGCGGCTTGCCAAAGACCAGCGGCATTTGGTGTTCCTTGGTGATAGTTTTACATTCGCGCAGGGTGTGAAGGACGTACGTGACCGCTTCAGCAATCGCGTGCGAGCGGCGCTCGAACCGGCCTCGAACGGGCGAGTCATCGTGTCCAATCTCTCCGACGCCGGTACTGACTTATTCTGGATCGATGGAATTCTAAAAGTGCTTTTTGAGAACGGCCATCGCGTGGACACGGCGGTCTATGTGCTGTGTCTCAATGACATCGAGACATTTCACGAGCGGCATCGGACGTACTACCAGGACTTGAGTAAGCACTCGCCGACTTTTTTTCTGTTTCGCGATACGTATTTTTTCAATTGGCTCTATTTCCGGGTTCGACAAGCAACGCTGAAAGATGTGCGTGGATATTTCTCGTTCGTTCAAGAGTACTACTCGGGCGAGCCCTGGAAAAAGATGACGCTGAAACTGGATGAAATGCAGGCGTTGTGTAAGACACACGGCACAGACTTTCGCTTGGTCGTCTTTCCGTTCCTGCACAATCTGGGGCCGGAATACCCGTTTCGCGAGGCTCATCGGAAGATCGTCGAGTACTGCCAGGCACGCGAGATTCCCATTTTGGACCTCGAGCCTGAACTGACACCGTTTTCGTCGCGGGGGCTCACGGCTAACCGATTTGATGCGCATCCGAACGAATTGGCGCACCGAATCGCTGCCGAAGCACTCCTGAAGAATTTGCTTCCGGATTTCGTACCGCATAGAAATCCCTGACGAGACGGTCCATAATCCCGCCCCGGTTGAGTGAGAACTCACCCTCTTACTTCTTCCGCAAGCCCCGTGCAAATTTTCCTGCCAATGACCAATAAAGTTTTTCGCCTGGAACGCGACGGAAACGTCCTGATCGTCATCCCTCAAGGGGATGCCAGCGCATTCCGTTATCACGACGTTCACCTGGAATCCAACGCGACCCTGGAAGTGCTCGACGATCCGTCACTGGTGCATGTTGTCGTGGATTTCAAAGCTGAGCAGATGTTGGGGTCGATCATCATCAGTGTGGTGATCAAGGTGTGTCGAAAGGCGGGTGGCAAAGGAGGCCAAGCGGCGTTCTGCAACGCCTCGCCCGACATGCTTGACGTGCTGCAAACGATGAATTTGACCAGGCTTTGGACGCATTATCCGAGTCGAGGTGAAGCGATCGAGGCCGTACGAGCTGTTTGAGTCGTCCGGCGAAAGTCGTACGACCCGTGAAGAAGTGGCCCAGAGGCGAAGGACCTGCATGTGACCGTCGCTGTACCCATCGAGATTGCTGCCGCTAGTCCCGCCGCTCGCCCGGTTGCGGTTATCGATATTGGCACCACCGCTATCCGCATGGCCATCGCTGAGATTGATGGTGCTGGCAGCATCCGCATTTTGGAAACGGTGTCGCAAGGAGTGGACCTCGGCAAAGACACGTTCACGCGCGGCGCGATCAAACGCGGCACCATCGAGGACTGCGTCAAGGTGCTCGTCAGCTATCGCCAGTTGTTGCGCGAATACCAAGTCACCAGCACGGATCAAATTCGAGTTGTCGCCACCAGCGCGGTGCGCGAGGCGTCGAATCGTTTGTCGTTCATCGACCGCGTCTATATTGCCACCGGCCTGACCGTCGAAGCGCTGGACGAGGCTGAGGTCAATCGGATCACGTTCGTCGGCATCAAGCCATTCCTCGATTCGGAACGGATGCTCGCGTCAGCCAAGACGGTCGTGGTCGAAGTTGGCGGCGGCAGCACGGAAGTTCTGTTGGTGCAGAACGGTCAAGTGGCGTACTCGCACACCTACCGACTTGGGTCGCTGCGGTTGCGCGAGATGCTCGAAGAGCATCGTCTGCCGAAGCTGAAGGTCCGCTCGATCATGCAGAGCCAGATCGGCCGTACGGTCGAAGAGATCGTCATGCACGTTCCCCCCGAAGGCTCGACCGAATTGATTGCTTTGGGAGGCGATGTCCGTTTTGCGGCATCACAGATTCTGCCCGAAAAGAAACTTCAGCAACTCGGCAAGGTCTCAACTGCAGCGCTCGAGCGCTTCACCGACAAGGTGTTGGAACTCTCTCCCGACGAGATCGTGCAGAAGTACCAAATTGCATTTCCCGATGCCGAAACGCTTGGTCCCGCCCTGCTGGCGTACAGTCTGCTGGCCCGGACGTTGCGCCTCGATCACATTTTAGTCACGAACGTCAATCTTCGTGACGGTCTGTTGAAAGACATGGCTGTGCGCGGCGCGTGGACAGAGGACTTCGCCGAGCAAGTCATTCGCTCCGCGATCGATTTCGGCCGCAAGTTCAATTTCGACGAGCAGCACGCCGCGCACGTGGCGCTGCTGGCCAAGAAGCTGTTCGAGCAGTTGCGAGAACAACATCAACTCGATGCTCGCACCGGCCTGTTGTTGCACGTCGCCGCGTTACTGCACGAGATCGGCCTGTACGTCAATACGACCAGCTACCACAAGCACGCGATGTACCTGATCCAAAACGGAGAACTGTTTGGGCTGACTCGGCGAGATCAATTGCTCGTCGCGCTCATTGCCCGGTATCACCGCCGAGCCTCTCCGAAGCCGACTCATCCTGGCTACGCCTCGCTCGACCGAGACAGTCGCGTCACCGTCAGCAAGCTTGCCGCGCTGTTGCGGGTCGCCATCGCGCTTGACCGTTCGTACTCGCAACGCATCCCGGACCTGACCTGCGAGCGTGAAGACGACCGCCTCGTCATTCAAATTCCGAATGCCGAGGACTTGTCACTCGAACAACTCGCGCTCAAGCAAAACGGCTCGCTGTTCGAGGAGACCTTCGGACTGCAAGTCGTGCTTCGAGCCAAACAAGGCTGATCGCTGATGCCTCCCGAACTGCGAATCGCCGAATCTGCTGCCCATGCCGGAGCCGAAGTCGCGCTGCGACACTTTCAGAACTTCGCGAACGTTGTCAGCCAATCTAAACCTGGCGAGCCGAGCTTCAACCGTGTCTCGGTGGCCGATGTCGAATCTGAGCACGCGATTGTCGAAGTTATTCGTCGCGAGTTCCCGAACCATGCGATCCTGGCCGAGGAAGCACACTTCGCCGACGCGAATGCAGAGCATCTGTGGGTCATCGATCCGATCGACGGCACGAATAATTTCTTGCATGGGATTCCGCAGTTCGGCATCTCGGTCGCTTACTACCGAGCTGGGCAACCGGTCTGCGGAGTGATCCTGAATCCCGCTCGCGGCGACAGTTTTGTCGCGTCGCGCGGTCACGGAGCCTTTCACAACCTTCAGCGAGCGCGTGTCTCCGAACATCGACGCCTCGACGAAGTTCTGATCGGCCTTGGCTTCTACTACGACCGCGGCGCGCTTATGGAGGCCACGTTGTCCGCGATACGCGAACTTTTCGGTCACAACATTCACTGCATCCGCCGCCTGGGAGCCGCGACGATCGACCTGTGCATGGTCGGCTGCGGGCAATTCGGAGCGTACTTCGAGTACGAACTCTCTCCGTGGGACTTCGCCGCCGGCCGGCTGTTTGTCGAAGAAGCTGGCGGCCGAGTCACCACCTGCTCTGGCCAACCGCTGCCGCTCAGGAAGACGCACATCCTCGCCACCAACGGCCACCTGCACGAAACAATGCTTGGCATTGTTCAGCGTCATCTCCCTTGAATGTCAGCGGCTGGTCGGGATTTCGCAGAAAAATCGAGGAAGCTAGTTGGCTTGCGAGACGCAGGCAGTGATGGTGGCACTCGGGCGAATGCGTTCCTCGAGGGCTTCGAGGGGACAGTTCAGATCCGTTCGACGTCGCCGTGTAAACCTGCGGGGTGCGAAACGGGAGAACGTGGAAAGAAAGCCAGCGAGATTCGCACCCGATTTTCGATCGCACCTCTCAAGGAACGGCGTGCTTGCGGATGAATTCGATAATCGGCGTCGAGTCTTCTAAGCCGTGTGGATGATGACCGACTCCCTGCTTGCGGATGAGTTCGATTTTGCCGCCAAGCTTTTGGTATCGCTCGGCGATCAGGCCGGTGTTCTCGTCCCACGGCACGACCTCGTCGGCATCGCCGAAGACGTGCAGCAATGGAACTTTCGCAGCGGCCAGTCCTGCGAGGTTATCGATCGGATTCAGCTTCCAGGCGATAGCTTCGGCTTCATCCGCGAAACGAAAGCGTTCGAGGACCAGGTTCCAATCGCCCGCACTCCCCTGGCCCTTCCCCTTTCCACCGGGCCAGCTTTTGAAGTCGCAGACCGGAGCGTCGCCGTAGATGCAAGCAACCTTGTCTGGATTCGCGGCCGCCCAGTTGTAGCAGTACAAGCCGCCGCGACTCAGACCGACCAGTGCTGGCTTGCTCGCGAAGCCGTAGCGCCGAGTTAACTCGCGATACAGCGAGTTCCAGTGCGAGACGGCGTCGGGGCAGCCGAGCATGTTCGGCACACTCAAGTAGACGATGTGAAATCCGTGCCCGAGCAGCGCGATATCGGGAGCCGGCTTGTGTCCGAAAAACTCGCCGTGCCAGACCCACGGTCTGCCTGCGCCAACTTTCTTGGGGACGACGACGCTGGCGGACTTGCCAGCGACATCGAACTCGTAGCGATCGAATCCATTCCAGTCGGACTTCTTGCCGGGGAACGGTTCGGCATTCGGCTTGAGTTCCAGGTTGATGTGAACCGGCCGCGCGAGTTTTTCGATTTGCTGATTCAACTCGGCGGCTTCGGCGGTTGCTTCCGCGATCGGCTGACCCTTCGCCATGCCGGGTCGCAAGTGCCCGACGTCATTCAGCCACGCATCTCCCTGCAACCGCTGTCGACGTTGGACGAGCTTCAGTAACTCCGCTGCGTGCTGCGTCGGCGCGAACGGTTTGAACTGAGTCAGGTCGCTCTGCCCGGTACGGAGCTCGTGAGCGGTCACGAAGCCAATCGATTCTCCCTTTTGCAGCACGTCGTATCGGGAAGCGTTCGCAACCGCCGACTTCACGTCGAACGTCGCAAAGTATTCTCGAGCCGACGTCAGCTCGAGTGAGTCGGGGTTCCAAGTCGGATCGACCGGCAGCGGCACGAGCATTTGTTCGTCGGTACCCAAGAACTCGCCATCGAGTTCAACAACCGGTCGTGTGTTCGGCCAGCCGAACATGGCGTCGATGATGACTTGTGTCATCAGCCAGTGACCGGTCGTGCCGGCATGAACGCCGTCCCCGGCGAGCACGAACTTCGGGTTTTGTTTGCGGCGCGCCGCGAGGTGCGCGTTCATCGGACCATGAATGTCGATGACCGTCCAGCCGTTCGCTCGCTGCGAGATCAGCCACTCGGAATACCAATCCAGCACTCCATTGTATTCTTTGCTGCCGCCTCCCTTGAGTGGCTGCGGATCGTAGGTTGGCGGAGTCAGGTGGATGACCTTGGCTCCGGCCGCCGCGGCCGCGGCTCGCAGTCGACGAATGCCGTCCTGGTACTTCGCGAATCGCTCCTCGGCGAACGGCAGATAGATACCGCAGTTCATTCCGTAGCAGGCAACAACAAGGTCCGGCTTCAGCTTGTCGAGTACTCGGTGCAGTCGCTCATGCACATCCGGCCGAGGAAACTTGCCGCCCGCGTGCCCGTCTTCGGACAAGCCGGAACAGGTCTCGCTCGGCAGGCCGAGATTGATGAACTCAGTCGGTCGATTCGGGAAGCGCGTGGTGAGAAACGTCTCTAAGTACGCGATGTACTGGCCGGAGTAGGTGATGCTGTCACCGAGAAACACGACCCGCTTGGCCTTCAACAACGCTGCCGCTCCGGGATCGACTGGCGTGAGTTTGGACAAGTGCGGACGCAGCAAATCGTTCCAGACTTTGTAACCCGCCGGCGTCATGTGCTGCTTGTCTTTGAGAAACAGTTCGTCGCGCGGCAGTCCGTCTTTGCCGAGCATCGGAGTCACGACATCAACAAACGTCAGCTTCGGCCCACGCTCGCAGAACGCGCGGATTCGAGCGTTCGCATCACGCTGTGTTTCGACGTACTTCCAGCGTGACCCGCTGGGCTTGATGGCGATGAACAGGATGTGTGTCTCCGGCAACTTGCCACGCACCTTGGCGACGAACTGCTCGAAGTGTGACGCGACGGTCTTGGCCGACTTGCCGGAACCAATGTCGTTGTCGCCGGCGTAGAACACGATCGCTCGCGGTTGGTGAGCGGCGATGATTCGCTCAGCGAAGTGCGTCGAGTCTTCAATCTGCGATCCGCCGAATCCCCGATTGACGACCAGCAGTTCGGGAAACGATCGCTGCACATCCCACATCCGGATGCTCGAACTGCCGATGAAAAGGATGCCCCCCTTGTTCGGCGGATGCTTCAGATCGGCCTCTTCGAACGCTGCAATCGTCTTCTCCCACTTGGCGAACTTGGCCGGGTTCTCGTCCGCCCAAGCGTTCAGCGTGAAACCCAAGAAGACGAGCGAGATCGCGAACCATCGGCATCGCGAAATGTTCCGGGGTATGCCTCCGAGTGTGGGCATCGCAGTTCCTTTCGGCTTGGGATAGCGTAAACAAACGCCGCAGAGGTTAGAGTTTGGGCGTGAAAACGGTAGCCTCGGCGCCACAGTCCTAAACGATCCCAGACGGTTGATGGAGGGTTCTCGCGATGACCTCCTCGATCTCGATTTTCGGTGTGTTGTTCAAGGTTCTGTTCGTCGGTGTGTTCTTCACGGTCATCTCTGGGTTCTGGCGGATGCGTGGGATGGCGAACAAATTCTTCACTCTGGCCGAGCAAGAGATGGAGCGCAAGCTGCGCGAAGGCCTGTCAAAGCCGGCCTCTGCAAGTACGCAACTCCTGATCCAGCAACCTGCTCACATTGCGGCAGTCGACTGACGGCCAACGCGATGGAGTGTCGGAACTGCGGCGCGGCTGCGCCGTGAGCTCCATCGGCGAATTCCGCCGATCAGCGACGTTGGGAAATCCGTGACGCGCCGCACAATCGCCACAGTTCGGCCAGCTTCGCGCCGATCTAATTGCTGAGGGATGGGCGCGAAGGAACGCAATATGTCCGAAGCGGTACGAGTGATCTACATCATCGGAGCGGGCCGAAGCGGCTCGACTTTGCTCGATACTGTGCTGGCCAGTCATCCCGATGTGGTTGGTGTCGGCGAGTTGGTCAATCTGCACAGCGCAGGTTGGACATCGAACGAAGTCTGCGCATGCGGCAAACTGGGAACCGAATGCGACTTTTGGACGCGCGTCCGCGAAGGCTGGCAACGTCGCGTGCCGGAGGCGACCGTCGAGGGCTATGTCGCTTTGCAAAAGCGCATCGAATTATTTTCTGGACTCGGCTTGGTGCAGCTGGCTCGGATGCTGCGGCAGCGGTTTTCTCCCACCTCCGAATTTCATGCGTACCTGCGACAGACTGAGGCGTTGTATCAGTCGATTGCCGAGACGAGTGGTAAGTCGATCATTGTCGATTCGTCGAAGAATCCGATTCGGGGCGCGTTACTCGCGCACCTGCGCGGGATCGACCTGCGGTTGGTGCATTTGGTGCGAGACGCTCGCGCGGTGGTGTGGTCACGCAAGAAGGCGTTGGAGGCGGACCAGAAATCGGGAGTGCAATTCCCGATCAAACCGCGTTCGGCGTTGTATTCGGTCGCATTCTGGACATTCATGAATGTGCTGGCCGCGCTCACCTGCCTGTTTCGACGGCGTCAATCACAGCGGATGCGGTACGAAGACTTCGTCGCGGAACCGCAGGCTCAACTGGAACGGCTGGGGCGCATGTGCGGCTTGGATTATTCAACCACCGCACAAGCGTTGCTGGCTGGTCAGCCTTTGAAAGTTGAACATCCCATCGCGGGAAACCGGATGCGAATGAAAGGAAGCGTGACGCTCAAACCGGACTGGGAATGGCGAGATCGTTTGCCGGGTCGCGACCGCGCCGTCTGCTGGTTGTGTGCGGGATGGTTGCTGCTGGCATTCGGCTACGGCCGAAAGCCAGTTGGAAAGCAACGGTCGGCATCGGCAAGTCCATCGTGGTTCGCGAGTGTCTGGGGGTGCTTCACACGCTCGACCGCCAACCGGTAGCCCAGGCCCAGGTGGCCTGGAGGATTTCGCCGCAATGAACGAATCGACCGACCCACGAGGGCTCGGGCTACATTTCAGAGTCGTCCAGTTCCAATTCGGGTAAGTCACCCCAGCACTCCTCGGGTGTCCGTGCGACGATCCGCTTCACGGACAATCCGTGCCCCAGCAGGATCAGGCCGGAGACCGAAGCGATGATTCCGCTGGTAATTGCCGGACCGATTGCGTTCTGCAATCCGAAGACGATTAACCACGCGATCCCCAAGATGAACGCCAGGATTGCCGGAAACGCACTGCCGTTGAGGACTTCTCGTAACCGATTTGTTCCTGTCAGCCGCACCGGCCAGACGTTGCCGTCGCGAAACAGATGCAGTTGTCGATTCAACCAGACTCGGACCCGGCGGCGCGAGGCGAAATACAATCCGATGTGATTCACGACAAACGAAAACAACATGCCGCACAGTCCAATCGTCATCGCCACTCGCACCTCATCAATGACTTTCTGTTTGGTGATCGCTCGCCAGCAGCCGGCGAGCACCGGAAACGCGATCGACGACATCAGGAAGATCTTCAAGAAGCCGCTGCCGACCAGAAACCACCAGATGCTGTGCGACCGTCGCGGCTGTGGATCGACTCGGCACAGCCACGCCGCTGTCCGCCAGTCGTTGAGGCCAAACTTCAAACAGAACACGGCAACTCCGATCGCCGGATGAGTGGTCAGCTCGGCGACGACGATCGCGACCGCCAGCAACAACCACCACGGAATATGCCAGTGCCGGCCGCTGGTCGTCGGTTCAATCTCAAATAATTCGCCGGCTCGGACGTCGTCGCTCATCGTGGCTAATGATGTAACGCCGCTCGACGGATCCGGCAAACGTTTCAACTGAACTTGCGGCCGAAACAAATGCGTGCCTACGATCCGCGCGACTTGAAATTGATTGGCCTCCGAAATTGGTCAAGGCAGACTGATTTCTGTTCAGGAGTTTCAAAGGAATGAGTGCGGATTGGCTGGAATCTCGTGGTCGGCGATTTGATCCAGCTCACGATCGGTTGGGGCGCGGGCCGTCGTTCCCGACCACGCCGGTGCGAGGCCGCGACTCGGGGAAATCGCACGAGCAAATGGAAGCGACGCTGGCAGCACAAACTCTCGAACAAGCACCCTTGCAGGAAGCGATCGGTCGTGCGCGGGACTACCTCTTCTCGATCCAGCATGACGACGGTTATTGGTGCGGCGAGCTGGAAGGGGACACGATTCTCGAAAGCGAATACGTCCTGCTGCTGACGCATTTGGGTCGCGGACAGTCCGAGCCATCGAAGCGGTGCGCGAGTTACATCCGACAACAACAGCTTCCCGACGGAGCATGGGCGATTTATCCGGGCGGTCCGTTGGAGATCAGTGCGTCCGTGAAATCGTACTTCGCGCTGAAGATCGTCGGCGACTCGCCGGATGCCGAGCACATGGTTCGCGCACGCAACGCGATCCTCGCGGCGGGCGGGGCCGAGAAGGTCAACAGCTTCACGCGATTTTATCTCGCGCTGCTTGGCGTGATTTCCTACGAGCAATGTCCGGCAGTGCCTCCGGAAGTCGTGCTGCTGCCGAAGTGGATGCCGTTCAACATCTCCGAGATGTCGGCCTGGTCGCGGACGATCATCGTGCCGCTCAGCCTGATGTGGGCATTCCGGCCAGTCACGGCGCTGCCGGCCGAACAAGGCATTCGCGAACTGTTTGTTCGCTCGCCGGAAGAACTGCCGACGTCGATGCCGAAATGTGAAACGCTCGACGCGCTGACCAGGAAGACGTTGATCGATTGGGAGTTGTTCTTTCGCCGCGTCGATGCGACGCTGAAGGCGATCGACCATTGGCGCATCCGACCGCTCCGCAAGCGGGCGATCAAGAAGGCAACAAAATGGATGCTCGACCGCTTCGCCGACAGCGACGGACTCGGAGCGATCTTCCCGCCGATCGTGTGGAGCATCGTTGCGCTGCGGTGCCTCGGCTATTCCGACGATTCGCCAGAGGTCCGGTCGCAGTTGCTCGAACTCGAACGGCTGACGATTTCTGAAGGCGACGCCGACCGCTTGCAGCCGTGCAAATCGCCGGTGTGGGACACCGCGATCGCGACAATTGCTCTGCGCGATGCTGAGGTGCCACCGGAACATCCTTCGCTGCAACAATCGATGCGCTGGCTATTGTCGCAAGAGATTCGGCAACGAGGGGACTGGGCCGAACGAGACTCAAAAACCGAACCGTCCGGCTGGGCGTTCGAGTTTCGCAATGCATTCTATCCAGACGTCGACGACACCGGCATGGTGTGCATCGCGCTCAGCCGCTGCCTGCCGGAACTGAATTGGGCGGCCGACTTCCTGCTCGACGATTGGAGCGGGCATCCGGAAGACAAAGACGTCGCCGCCGTCGTCGCCGGAAAGGCCGAAGACGCGGAAGATGCGGTGGCTCAAGTCCGGTCGATGGGACCAATTCTCAGCGCGGTGCATCGAGGAGCTCGCTGGATTCTGGCGATGCAATCCAGCGACGGTGGCTGGGGCGCGTTTGACAAAGACAACACGCGCGAATTGTTCACTCGTGTTCCGTTCGCTGATCACAACGCGATGATCGATCCCAGCACCGCCGACTTGACCGCTCGCATGATCGAAATGTTCGCGGGCCTGGGAGTGTCGATCGACCATCCGGCGATTCAACGAGGTTTGAAATTCGTCTGGTCGAAACAGGAGCACGATCACTGCTGGTACGGCCGTTGGGGAGTCAACTATCTCTACGGCACCTGGCAGGTGATCGTCGGACTGACACAGATCGGCATCCCGACAACCGACCCGCGCATCCGTCGCGCGGTCGAGTGGCTCAAAGCCAAACAGCAAAGCAACGGCGGCTGGGGCGAAACGATTCGCAGCTACGACGAACCTGCTCTGCGCGGACAAGGCGAAACGACGGCTTCGCAAACCGCGTGGGCTTTGCTCGGCCTGATCGCAGCCGGCGAAGGTCATTCCGAAGAGACGCGTCGCGGAATCGAGTATCTTCTCCACACGCAACTTCCCGACGGCACCTGGCACGAGGCCCAATGGACCGGTACCGGCTTTCCGAAGGTCTTCTATCTGAAGTACCACCTCTATCGAATTTACTTCCCGTTGATGGCTCTGGGCCGGTTTGCCAGGGGATCCGCTTGAAATTGGCTGTTAGTCCTTGGTCATCCGAAAAGCATTAATGACCAATAACCAACGATCAATTGCCTTGAGTTACTTCGCGGTCTGTCCCTTGAACAGCTTGCGGTCGATTCGGGCCAGGAACGGGGTCCAGGTTGAGCCGGTGTTGGGATCGTCGGCGATCGTGCGGGCGAACTCGTGGACCTTCGCGTCGAGGTTGTCGAGGTGATGCAAGGCGATCGCTTCGGGAGTCATCGGCAGGCGGACGGCTCCGTGCTCGTAGGAACCGTGATGGCTGGCGATCATGTGCTTGAGCCGCAACGCGATCTCGGTCGGGAACGATTCGTTGGTCAGCCGTTCGACCTCGGCGATTTTCTCGGTCAGCATCTCGATGCCGATGATCAGGTGGCCGAGCAACTGCCCCTCATCGGTGTAGACGAAGGCATTGTCGAGACTCATCTCACGGACCTTGCCGAGGTCGTGCAAGAAGATGCCAGCCAGTAACACGTCGAAGTTGACGGCCGGGTAAAGGTCGCGAATCCGCTTAGCGGTCTCGAGCATGTTGACAATGTGCTCGACCAAGCCGCCACGATAGGCGTGATGCGTTTTAACTCCGGCGGCGGCCTTGGAGAGATCATCCATCAACTCGTCATCGATCAGGAAGCATTCCATGAGTGCTCGAAGCTGCGGATGCTCGATCGACAGCAACAAGTTGCGGAGCTTGCGAAGCAATGCTTCGACGTCAGCGTTCGGACGCTGCTCGAAATCCTCGGGGTTGAGGATGTTGGCGGGGACGGTCCGGATTTGAGTCAGGATCATTTGCAGGTTGCCCTGATGAAGCTGGACTCGGCCGCAGACTTTGACGAAGTCGCCAGCGTTGACGTTGGCGAGCGATTCCTCGACCACGTTCCACATCAGGCCGGACATGGTTCCGGTACGGTCGCGCAGCGAGGCAAGCAAAAAGAGATTTGCTTGTCGGTTGGCTCGAAGCTGCTTGTCCGCCAGCAAGTAGACTTCTTCGACGGAATCGCCGTCCTTTAACTCTTTCAAAAACTGACGAGCCATGAGCGAAGCCTTCTAAGGCGGCTCAGCGGTTTGCGAGCAGCCGAGGCGAATGTTAGGGGCGAACTGAAAACGAAAGAAGGCCGGCGAAACTTGTCGCCAGCCTTCGTGTTTTCGTAGGACGGGCAAGAGTGCCCCTCCTCTGGCTTTACTTTGTCCCACAGTTTGGGCCAGGTTGACCTGCGACGCAGGTCGGGCAGCTTGGCTGCGGGCAGACCGGACTGCAGACCGTGTAGGGTACCTGGCGGCAAACGACTCGCGGCACGCAGTAGCTTTGCTTGACCGGCACTTGGCGAGCGACGCAGCGAGTGCGTGTCTCCATGCGGGTGTAAGGCACTTGCTTGCAGACCGTGTAGGGAACCTTGCGAGTGCGCGTCTCGGTGACCGTCGTGCAAGTCGTGTAGGGCACCTTCTTCGTGTAGCACTTCTCCGTCCACGAGCAGGTGACGTATGGCACTTTGCGAGTCCGGCATTCTTGGCGAGTGCTGCAAACCGTATACGGCACCTTGCGAGTGCGCGTCTCGGTTTGCATCGTGCAGGTCGTGTACGGCACTTTGCAGGTGCGCGTTTCCTGAGTCATCGTGCAGGTCGTGTACGGCACTTTGCGAGTGCAGGTTTGCTGCACGGTGCGGCAGACTTGGTAGGGAACTCGGCAGGTCCGAGTCTCCGGAATCCAGCGCGTGCAGCAGACTGCTTGCTTGACGACTTTCGGGCACCAGACCTTGCGGCAGCAGATGGTCGGCGGACATTGAACTTGAACGGTACGGCAGCAGCCAGGCTTGTAGGTGCAGCAACCAGTGCAGGGATCTTGGCTCCAGCATCCTGGATCCTGCACGCACTTGTTGATGATCGGGCCAGGGACGCACTCACTGACCGTCTTCCATTCGCCGCAGCAGACATCGACGTACTTCGTCTCGGTGCAGGGGCGGCAAACGGTGTAGCAGACGTCTTTGTAGCACGTCTCGGACACGACTTTGCAGGTCGTGTAGCACTCGTCCCGCCAGCACGTTTGCACGCAGGGCTTGCAGACGGTGTAGCACTGATCGCGATAGCAGGTTTGATAGCACGGCTTGCAGACGTTGTAGCACTCGTCGCGCCAGCAGGTTTGCGTACAGGGAACACAAACAGTGTAGGACTCGTCACGGTAGCAGGTCTGGTAGCACGGCACGCGCATCGTGCAGGTCTCGTCGCGCCAGCAGGTTTGAGTCACAGGACGGCAGACGGTGTAGCACTCATCGCGATAGCAAGTTTCATAGCAAGTCTTCGTGCAGCAGACGGGAACCTGCTCGCACAACTGATCGTAGACGGTCTGATAGCAGATCTTTTCACAGCGGTCCCAAACGACGTCCTGGACCGTCTTGTAACAGGTCGTGCATTGCTGCTGAGCCTGGCAGAGATCACCACAAGGAGCGCAGGTTGAAGTCGGGCAACAGTTGTAGCTGGCCGCCCCGCAATATCCCGCTTGTGCGACGTGAGCTCCCGCCAGCAGCAAGAACAAGACGCACAACATCGTCCACACGTTGCGTTTCATCGCAAGCACTCCTCACTCATCATCGCGGTGCACTCTTAGTTGGTAGTTTGTCCTGTGTGGCCTGCGCACGAAAACTTGAGCGAAGCTCAAACTTTCGCGATGACGACCCGGCGCAGGCTGAACACCTCCGTCGCGGTCATTCGCCAGAACGAACTCCCTCCCTAGAGATGGTCCTGTGACCAATGCCTGACACCGTGGACTCACTCGAGTTCCTCTCACTCGTCGTCATCGTAAATCGGCATGCCATCGCTGAAGACTGTGCTCAAAGCCGACCACTGTTGGAGGATCACAGTCGAAAAATCGGGCGCAGCTTCACAGACCGCTACAACTCATCCGGTCGCGCTGGCGAGCGGCAAGAATTGCCAATCGGGAGACCTGGCCGCAAAACAAACTCACTTCGGATCGTGAACGATCGTCTCGGCCGCGAGTCGGCTGAGCAGCACTTCTGGCCGCTCTTCGATGACCAGCAGATTGCGATGTTTTGGCTGAATGAAGCCTTCCTGCACCGCGTGATCGACCAATCGCAGAAGCGGGTCGTAGTAGCCGCCGACGTTCAGCAAACCGGTCAGCTTGCGATGCAGCTTCAACTGCGACCAGGTGACGACTTCGAAAAACTCCTCGAAGGTTCCAAATCCACCCGGCATTGCGACGAAGGCGTCCGACAGGTCAGCCATCAACGCCTTGCGAGCGTGCATCGAAGCGACGACGTGCATTTTGGTCACGCCGGAATGCAGCAGTTCTTTGGTCGCCAGAGAGTCCGGGATGACACCGATGACCTCGCCCCCGTCAGCCAGCATGGCATCGGCGAGCACTCCCATCAGGCCGATACTGCCGCCGCCGTAAACTAAACCGGTCCCCTCGCGGGCTAGCAATTGTCCGAGTTCGACGGCCGCCGCGCGATACCGCGGGTCCATTCCGACTTTCGAACCACAAAAGACACAAAGACGTCGCAAACGCATGATTTCTCCTTCTCCGAAATCGCCGAGGTCGCAGAGTTTGAAAACTCGCGGGCCACTCTGCAAACTGCGGACGTGTTTACGGAATTGCCAAACCTTCTCCGCTTGCTCAAGGAACTCCCGCCATGTCTCGCCGCCTCAGCCGACGTCAGTTTTTGGGAACCTCCGCCGCCGCGACCGCTTGGTGGGTGGGGATGTCCGACCGCAGCTTTGCTCAATCGAAGTCCCCGAATGAAAAGTTGAACCTCGCGATCGTCGGCGTCGCCGGCAAAGGAGGGGACAACGTCAACAACCTCGTCAGCGAGAACATGGTCGCCCTGTGTGACGTTGATCGGAACAATCTCGGCAAAGCAGGTGAGCGGTTCCCGAACGCCACGAAGTTCGAAGACTACCGCGAGATGTTCGACAAGATGCAGGACAAGATCGACGCGGTCGTCGTTTCGACTGCCGATCACACGCACGCTCCGCCGAGCGCGCTGGCGATGACGCTGGGCAAACACGTCTACTGCGAGAAGCCGCTGGCTCACACGGTGCGTGAGGCTCGCGTGCTGGCGGGACTGGCCAAGAAGCACAAACTCGCCACGCAGATGGGGACTCAGATTCACGCCGGCGACAACTACCGCCGAGTCGTCGAGGTCATTCAAAGCGGCGCGATCGGCCCGGTGCGAGAAGTCTTTAACTGGTGCAACAAGGGTTGGTCCGATGGCCGCTTCGGAACACCGAAGCCGGCCCCCGCGCATCTGAATTGGGACCTGTGGCTTGGCCCGGCCAAGCAGCGCGAGTTCTGCGACGGCATTCATCCGGCCAACTGGCGACGCTTCTGGGAATACGGCTCCGGGACGTTCGGCGACATGGCGTGCCACGTTATGGACTTGCCGTTCTGGGCGCTCAATCTGCGATATCCGACTTCTGCCGCGTGCGAAGGACCGGAACTGCATCCGGACGGAGCACCCGCCTGGACGAAATGCGATTTCGACTTCCCGGCTCGAGGTGATATGCCAGCTTTGAAGTTTCACTGGTCGGACGGCGGAGCTCATCACGATCTCGTCAAGAACACGAAAGACCCCAGCGGCCGGTCACTCAGCGAATGGGGACTCGGTGCGCTGTTCGTCGGCGACAAGGGGATGCTGGCCGCAGATTACGGCCGGTATGTCCTGTTGCCGCAGGATAAGTTCACGGACTTCAAAGCGCCGGAGAAAACAATTCCCGCGTCGATCGGTCACTGGCGCGAGTGGGTCCAAGCCTGCAAGACCGGCTCCCCGACGACGTGCAACTTCGATTACTCCGGAGCATTGACGGAAACGGTGCTGCTCGGCATTGTCGCGTTCCGTGCCGGAGCAAAACTCGATTGGGATGCGACCGCACTCAAAGCTCGCAACTCGTCAAAAGCGGATGTGTTCCTGACCAAAGAATACCGCAAGGGCTTTGAGGTCGCCGGCCTCTGACCACCACCCGCGCTCGGCGTGGGTCGCTCGATCTCGCCGTTTTGCCCGACCGTAGGTCTTCCGCAGCGAAGGGAGACCTGCGGCCCAAGACAGCAGCGGGGTCGGCAGACCCACACCGAACGCATCACTCACCTCAACGAAAGACAACATGCTCAACATCTCTCAGACTGGGGCTTTGGATTTTCTGTCGCTCGGTGCGCTCGTGCATCGGCTCGACCCGGGCATCATCCCGTTCCGCAAAGCGAACAAGTGCGACATTCACGTCAGCGGCGGTGAGTTCAATGTCTCGGCGAATCTGTCCGACTGCTTCCGGATGAATACCGGCGTCGCGAGCGCGATGGTCGATTATCCGATCGGCCACTTGATCGCTGAACGAGTCCGCGCGATGGGCGTGAAACCGTTCTACAAGCACTTTGAACATGACGGCGTCACCGGCCCGAATATGGCCACCGTCTACAGCGATCAAGGTTTGGGTGTCCGCGCGCCGGTCGTGTTCTACAACCGCAGCAATGAGGGAGCCGCTCGGCTGAAGAAAGGGGACTTCGATTGGAAATCGATCATGGCTGGCGGAGTTCGATGGTTTCACAGTGGCGGCATCTTCGCCGCGCTCTCCTCGACGACTCCCGATTTGATTATCGAAGGAATGCAAGCTGCAAAGGCGGCTGGTGCGGTCGTCTCGTTCGACCTCAACTTCCGAGCAAAGCTTTGGCAAATTTCCGGCGGCTTGGAGACTGCTCAAGCAACCTTGCGAAGAATCTGCGCGAACGTGGATGTGCTGGTTGGCAATGAAGAAGATTTGCAGAAGGGACTCGGCCTGAAGGGGCAAGATGTCGAATCCTCATCAAAGCTCGACCCGGCCGCGTTCTTCGGCATGATGGACGACGTCGTCAAGCAACTGCCGAACATCAAGGTGGTCGCCACGACGCTGCGCGAAGTCCACACGACCAACAAGCACGACTGGAGTGCCGTCTGCTGGATCGAAGGGAAGACGTACCAAGCTCCGACGTGTGAACTCGGCGTCTACGACCGAGTTGGCGGGGGCGATGGGTTCGCAGCCGGATTCATCTACGGACTGCTCAAGGGCCGCTCGCCGGAAGAGGCGATCAAGCTCGGCTGGGCACACGGCGCGCTGCTGACGACCTTTCCCGGTGACACCACGATGGCTACGGTCGATCAAGTCGAAGCGTTCGCGAAGGGCGGCTCGGCACGAATTCAGCGATAAAGTCGCCGAGTCACTCCGTGAATCGAACCTCCGGTCATGGAGTGGCCGGGCTACTTCGAGGAGAGCAGCATGGGCTTCATTGACATCTCCAATTTTCAAACGATCGAGCCGGTACCCGGTTGCCGGATGCGGACGCCGTTCGGAAAAAATTTGATGCTGTCGCATCTCGAAATGGACGAGGGAGCCGAAGTGCCGCTGCACTCGCATCCGCACGAGCAAGGGGGCATGCTGATCCGCGGCACGCTGGAACTAACGATTGGCGATGAGACTCGGTTGTGTCAGCCGGGAGCGATGTTCCTGATCCCGCCGAATGTCAAACACCGAGCGGTCGCCGTCGGTGGCCCGTGCTTGGTGCTCGATGTTTTCAGCCCGGTGCGCGAAGACTACGCCGAACTTGTGAATCGTTACATCCCCTCGGTTGATCCTCCGTCCGCCGACTCCCCGAGGTGAACCATGCCATTTCGAGCCGCATTCGCCGCCGTTGTGATTTCATTTCTGAGTTGGGGATTGCGTGCTCATTGCGATGAGCTTCCGACCCCTCGTTTGCCGCGCGACAAGCTGTTGGTTTATCGCGGCCCAAACAACGAGCAACTCCCAGTGAAGACTCCGGCCGATTGGCTCATACGCCGCGCGGAGATTCTGCAGGGGGCACAGTCGGTGATGGGCAAGCTGCCTGGGAAAGAGAAACGCTGTCCGCTTGACGCGAAGGTCGAGGAAGAGGTCGATTGCGGCAGCTATGTCCGAAGGTTCGTGACGTATGCGTCGGAACCGGGCTCCCGCGTCCCGGCGTATCTGTGTGTGCCGAAGAGTTTGCTCGGCGCCGACGGCAAGAAGGCTCCCGGCGTGTTGTGTCTGCACGGCACGGACAACGTGGTCGGTCACGGAGTGGTCGTCGGCTTGGGTGGGAAACCGAATCGGCAATACGCCAGCGAACTTGCCGAGCGGGGCTTTGTGACGCTCGCACCGAATTACCCATTGCTTGCGAAGTATCAGCCGGACATCAAGTCGCTTGGCTGGGAGAGCGGGACGCTCAAAGCCGTGTGGGACAACATGCGCGGGCTGGACCTGCTCGATTCGTTGCCGTATGTGAAATCGGGTGCGTTCGGGACGATCGGACATTCGCTGGGCGGGCACAATTCCGTGTACACGGCGTTCTTCGATGACCGGATCAAAGCGGTGGTGACGAGTTGCGGACTCGATTCTTATCTCGATTACTACGACGGCCATGAGAAGAACTGGTTTCCCGAAAAAGGTTGGTGTCAGACACGCTACATGCTAAAGTTGGCCGAGTATCGTGGCCGCTTGCAGCAGATACCGTTCGACTTTCATGAACTGGTCGGCTCGCTCGCCCCGCGGCAGGTACTGATCGTAGCGCCGCTCAAGGACTCGAACTTCCGACACGACAGCGTTGATCGCGTGGCTGCTGCCGCTCGTGAAGTGTTCAAGCTGTACGGCCACGAAGATCACTTGCGCGTCGAGCATCCCGACTGCGGCCACGACTTCCCGAACGAGATGCGACAACTTGGTTACGAACTGTTTGATCGCGTACTGAAGTAATACCTCTCGCGATTCGCCGACCTCAATTTTTCAGGAGTCTCAAATGCCTTTGTCACGCCGTCAGTTTCTGACTACCGCTGCCGTGGGAACCGCCGCAATCGTTGCTGCTCCGGCCGTTGTCACCGCCAGCAAGACCGACAAGCCGCTGATCGTTGGCGAAGGGGAACATCGCTTCGAGGTGCAGCATGAGTGGCCGCAGCTTCCTGAGAAATACACCTGGCAAACAACGCACAACGTCGCGGTCGATCAGTCGGGCAACCTTTACGTCATTCACGAGGGACGTGCTGATCTGAAAGATCATCCATCGATCTTCGTGTTCGATCCTGAAGGCAAATTCGTTCGCGCGTTCGGTGCTCAGTTTCAAGGTGGTGGACACGGGATCGAAATTCGCAAAGAAGGGAGCGAAGAATTTCTTTACGTCTGTGCGTATCAGCATCTCAAGACGTTCGCCAAGATGGATCTCAAGGGTGGGATCATCTGGCAGCAGTACGCTCCGATGGAATCGGGAGTTTATGCGCCGGGTGAGAACACTCGGCCCGAAGACCGCCCGGAGCGAGATAAG
Source organism: Planctomycetota bacterium (assembly GCA_016872645.1). GTDB lineage: Bacteria > Planctomycetota > Planctomycetia > Planctomycetales > Planctomycetaceae > SXKJ01. The sequence goes on from VGZH01000029.1 coordinate 38,411, forward strand.
GTTTGGGGGCCGAATCGATTTCTGCCGACCAACTTCGCGTTTCTTGATGACGGCGGCTTCCTGTTGATCGACGGTTACGGAGCCTCCTACGTCCATCGCTACAACAAAGACGGCAAATGGCTGAACTGCTTTGGCGGCGTCGGCGACAGCGAAGGAAAGTTCCGGACTCCGCATGGAGTGTGGGTCGACAAGCGAGACGGGCGGACGCCCTCAATCGTCGTCTGCGATCGTGCGCATCACACGTTGCAGTACTTCACGATGGAAGGCAAATATCTCGAAACGATCAAAGGCTTCGGCTTACCCGCCAATGCCGAGACTTGGAAGAACCTCCTCTGCATTCCTGAACTGCACGCGCGCGTCACGCTGCTCAACGAAAAGAACGAAGTGGTCGCCCGGTTGGGTGAGGATGTGGCTCGCATCACCGCAAAGGACGGCGGACAGATTCGCGGCGACAAGTCGAAGTGGCTCGACGGCAAGTTCGTGCATCCACATGACGCTTGCTTCGGAGCGGACGGCAGCATCTTCGTCGCCGAGTGGGTCGGGACCGGTCGCGTGTCAAAGTTGAAAAGGTTGGGATAACAGCCAACAGCTTTCAGCCCACAGCCATCAGCCGGCTGAAGCTGTGGGTTATTATCACAAAACCAGCGGGCCAATCATGCGAAACCACAAGAATCTCATGGTTTGGGAAGATCTCATCCGCGTATTGGTTTGCCGCTACCGTTTCACCGCTTCGCTTCCTGGCAAAGATCGATTCACCTTGGGGACCGAGTTCAAACGTCAAGCGGTTTGAGTTCGGACGAAAGTGGTCGCTGCCGGTAGGATCGAATCACCCGTGGATTCCGTCTAAGTTCTCGATGCGGCCTATCAAGGACTCAAGGAGATCAGGTCTGGCATCGAATTCGCCGTCGAGCTGGGCATGCCGAAGCCCGAACTCGTGGGCGATCCGCTCAATTTTCTCGATCGGTTGGCGGGGGCCGTGTTTTCGTGTCGGCGGTCGATGCCATAGCGTTGCACTTCGCGGCGCGAGCAACACAATACGGTGACTGTTTCCCTCACTCTTCTGGATTTGGAGAATGCCAAGTGTCGAATCTCGTTCAAAAAGCGGCCCCCGATTTTAATGCTCAGGTTGTGGATGGCGGTCAATTCCGTCCGTTGAAGTTGTCGGATCTGCAGGGCAAGTACGTTGTCCTCTTTTTCTACCCGTTGGACTTCACGTTCGTCTGTCCGACGGAGATCACGGCCTTCAGCGACAAGGTCGATGAGTTTGCCAAGCGGAATTGCCAGGTCATCGGCGTGTCGGTCGATAGCCATTACTCGCACCTGGCTTGGACCCAGGTGCCGCGCGATAAAGGTGGACTTGGCGACATCAAGTACCCGCTTGTTGCTGACCTGACCAAGTCGATCGCTCGTGATTACGGCGTGCTGATCGAAGGAGCGGGTATCGCTCTACGTGGCTTGTTCCTCATCGACAAGGCGGGAATCGTCCGCCATCAAGTCGTCAACGACTTGCCGCTGGGCCGCAACGTGGACGAGGCGATCCGGATGCTCGACGCCTTGCAGTTCTTTGAGGCCAACGGCGAAGTCTGCCCGGCGAACTGGAAACCCGGTTCCGCGTCGATGAAGCCCGACCCGAAGGGGAGCCAGGAGTATTTCTCGAAGTGCGCGAAGTAGTCACACCAACACACTCAGGCGAGCGGGGGGCATCTGCCCCCCGATTCGTTTCAGGTGGAGCAACGTTCGACCGGGGGGCTGACGTCTTCCCGCTCGCCAAGGCAAATGTGCCATGCAAAACGTCGAGATCGCACGCCTCTTTGAGGAACTCGCCGACCTGCTGGAGTTGGATGGCGCGAATCCGTTCCGCGTGCGAGCGTATCGCAATGCGTCTCGGACTCTGGAAGCGTTGTCGGCGGATGTCGCCACAATCGTCGGACGCGATCCGGGCGAGTTGCAGCAACTCGAAGGAATTGGCAAAGACCTCGCGGACAAGATCGTCGTCATCGTCCGCACTGGTGCGCTGCCGCAGTTGGAAGAGTTGAAAACGAAACTTCCGCCCGGCGTCGTGCAGATGCTGCGCATTCCGGGGCTCGGTCCGAAGAAGGTCGCCGCGCTCTTCAAAGAATTGGGTCTCCAAACGCTCGACAGCTTAAAACAAGCGGCCGAGCAAGGTCGCATCGCGGAGCTGAAAGGCTTCGGGAAGAAGACCGAGCAGTCGATTCTCGAAGGACTCGCCCTCGCGACCGAAGCCAGTCAGCGTGTTTTCCTCGCCGACGCGAAGGCCGAAGCGGATGCGATCGTCGCCGATTTGCAGAAGCTCGGCAGCATCACGCAAGCCACTGTCGCCGGAAGTTGCCGACGACGCAAAGAGACGGTCGGCGATCTCGATGTGCTGGTCACGTCAATCGACTACAACGCGGCGATGGATCGGCTGGCAGCGAATCCGTTGGTGGTGAAGGTGCTCGCTCGCGGCGATACCAAGCAGCGTGTGCGGTTGAAGTCCGGCTTGGAACTTGATCTGCGAGTTGTCCCTGACGAATCGTTCGGCGCAGCCTCGCAGTACTTCACCGGCTCGAAAGAGCACAACATCGTCATTCGGCGACGTGCTCAGGAGCGCGGCTTGAAGCTCAACGAGTACGGCCTTTTTCGCGGAGACGAACTGGTTGCGAGCCGCACCGAGGAAGAGGTCTACGCAGCCGTCGATCTGCCCTGGATTCCGCCGGAACTGCGGGAAAATCGCGGCGAGATCGAGCTCGCGGAGCAAGGCAATCTGCCGAAGCTGATTGAACTCGGAGACATTCGCGGCGATTTGCACATGCACACGACAGCGACCGACGGCATGAACTCGATCCGCGAGATGGCCGAAGCCGCCAAGGCGCGCGGCCTGAAGTACATCGCGATCACCGATCACTCGAAACGAGTCACGATGGCCAACGGACTCGACGCCGAACGACTGCGAGCGCACTGGAAAGCGATCGACCAAGTACGAGGCGAAGTGAGCGGCATCGAAATCCTCAAAGGGATCGAGTGCGACATCCTCGAAGACGCAACGCTGGATCTGTCCGACGACGTACTGGCCGAGGCCGATTGGGTACTTGCCGTCTTACATTACGGACTCAAACAACCGCGTGAGCAGATCGACAAGCGGTTGCTGAATGCGATCCGCAATCCGCACGTCGATGCCATCGGCCATCTAACCGGCCGCTTGGTCAATCAGCGACCGGGAGCCGATGTGACGTTTGAAAATGTTCTCAAAGCGGCCGCCGATCATGGAACCTGGTTAGAGATCAACGCACATCCCAGCCGGCTCGACCTGGACGACATCCACGCCGCCGCCGCAAAGGACCGAGGCATTCCGATTGTCATCAACACCGACGCTCACAGTACAGCCGGCTTCGACGTCATGCAGTATGGAATCTTTCAAGCCCGACGCGCGGGGCTAGAAGCGAACGATGTTGCGAACACTCGAACTTTCAGAGACTTTCAAGAGCTGCTCGGTTGAGGTGCCGGCTTTCGGCCGGATGCCGTGAGCCGATGGCCGACAGCCGTTATCACACTTTTTATTTCTCTCGCCGGAGACATCCCAATGGACTCGCGATATCGCATCGCCGACACCAGCCAGATCATCACCCCTGCATTAGTCGTGTTTCGGGAATTGCTGGAAGACAACCTGCGGCGGATGATCGAGATCGCCAAACGGCCGGAACGGCTGCGTCCGCACTGCAAAACACATAAGACGCGCGAGATTGCTCGCATGGAATTGGAACTCGGCATCGTCAAGCACAAGTGCGCGACGTTCGCCGAGGCCGAGATGCTGGCCAGCGTCGGCATCAAAGACATCTTTCTGGCCTACAACCTCGTCGGCCCGAACGTGCGGCGCGCTGTTGAGTTCGTGAAACAGTTTCCAGAAGTGACACTGTCCGTCACGGCGGATCATCCGCGCGGCATCGCTTCACTGGGTGAAGCGCTGGACACGGCCGGATGTCGAGTTGACGTGCTGTTGGACATCAACGTCGGGCAGCATCGGACGGGCGTCCCGGTCGGCTCGCATGCGGCCGAGTTGTATCGCCAGATCGCGGCGACTCGCGGACTGAATCCGGGTGGCTTTCACGTTTACGACGGACATCAACATCAGCTCTCGCGAGACGAACGCCGAGTCGCCGTCCTGGCGGAATTCGACAAGGTGCGAGCGTTTCGTGACAACTTGGTCGCGTCGGGACAAACGGTGCCGCGCATGGTCTGCGGAGGCACAGCCTCGTTTCCGATCTACGCCGAGATCGACGACCCGACGATCGAGCTCAGCCCCGGTACTTGTGTGCTCAACGACGTTGGCTACTCGGAGCACTTTCCCGATCTGGTTTTTCCCCCCGCTGCTGTGATGCTGACGCGAGTCGTCAGCCGTCCGGCCGCCGATCGAATCACTCTGGACCTCGGTTACAAAGCAGTCGCGTCTGATCCTCCGGCTGGGCAGCGCGTGATGTTTCCCGACCTGCCCGATGCCAAGCAAGTCCTGCAAAACGAAGAACACCTCGTGTTGCAGACGTCTCGCGCGAACGAATTTCAACCAGGAGACGAACTGCTGGCGATTCCGCGTCATGTCTGCCCGACGAGTGCTTTGCATCGAGCGATCTTCGTGATCGCGGGGGGCGAGCTTGTCGATCAATGGGAAGTCGCCTCGCGCGATCGTTGGCTGACGATTTGAGCAATGACTGAAACTGTGCCGTCTGCCGAATGAAGTCGCTTCGAGTTATCTCTTGATCTCCAAATCCCGCTTCACCACCACGAGCATCTCGTCTTGACGACCAGTTGCCCGCGAGTCGTTGCGGCCGAGCATCTGCCTGAAACGCCCTTTGGGGGTCACTTCAATTCCTTGATGCGGATGCGGCGGTACTCCATCTGGCCGCGGTCAGCTTCGAGACCGATGGGGCCGGTGGTCGGCAGTTCGTTGGGGAATTTCAACTCTTCGCCGTTGCAGGTACAGGTGGCGACTTTACCTTTGACGATGACTTCGATCTCGTTCCAGTCTTGTGGCTTGTACTTTTTCAAGTCCTTGTACGGGCCGGCGACCAGGTAGTCGCGACATTGAAGCTGCGGCTTGCGAAGGAAAATACCGCTGTCGGCGTTCACTTCGGCGCGAAACTCCAGCTTCAAGTGGAAGTCGTGCGGGAACTCGCGCGTGGTCCACATCTGAGCCAGGCCCTTGCCCGGATTTACAACGATATGACCGTCACGAGCGGAGTAACGGCCATCGCTGGCGTCTTTCTGGCCTTTAAACTCGGGGCCGTTGGCGTAGTGCCAGCCGGTCAGATCGGTCCCATTGAGCAGCATCTCGAAGCCCGGCTCCAGCACAAACGCGCTCTCGGTTTGAGACGGCAGGACCATGATGCAGGAGGGACTGGTGATCGCGATCGGTTCACCGACAGATTTCAAACCGCCGGTCTGCGAGTCGATCCGAAACGTCACGACGTTATTTCCCGGCATGTTCGCGCACAGCAGCAGTTCACCACCGGGCATGATCGCCAGGTTTTGCGGACCCTTGCCAAGGCTTGGTTCAATGCCGATCAGCGTCAGCTTTCCATCGTCACCAATGCGGTAAGCGGCGATGCTGTCGTGCCCGCGATTCGTGCCGTACAGGAAACGGCCGTTCGGTGTGATCTTTAAATCGGCGCAGTGGCTTGTTCCTTTGAAGTCGGGCGGAACGGTCGAAATGGTTTGTTTCTCAGTGAGCTTGCCCGCTTGAGAGTCGTAGTCAAACACAGTCACCGAATTGCTGAGTTCGTTGATGACGTAGACTCGTTTGCCGTTCGGGTGAAACGTCAGATGCCGAGGCCCGGCTCCCGCGGGTGATTTGGCGAACGGCGGATCGTTGGGAGTCAGTTTCGACGTCTTCGCATCCAGCCGGTAGCTGAGCACTTGATCGAGTCCCAAATCTGCCGCGAACACGAACCGATTGTCCGGGCTGACGACGATACAGTGCGCGTGCGGTTCCTTCTGCCGAGCGGGATCGACGCTGGATCCGGTGTGCTGCACGAAGGACGCCGCCTCGCCGAGCGAACCATCCGCCTGCACCGGCAGCGACGCGACGCTGCCGCTGGAATAGTTGGCAACGAACACCGACTTGCCCATCGCGTCGACATCCAGAGAGCAGGCCGCTGTGCCGCGTGCCGATTGGCGATTGAGCAGTTTCAGTTTTCCCGTGCGTCCCTCAATCTGGTACGCGGCCACTTCTTCGTGGTCTTTGCCGCCGAAGTTTTTCGCGTGGATCGAGTACAGAAATTTCTGGTCTTTCGAGACCGCCAGGAAAAACGGATTCTCGACGCCGGTTGTCTGATGCCGCGGTCTGAGCTGGCCGGACTTCGAATTCCCCTCGAAAGCGTGAATGGCTCCTTTGTCCCCGGCTGCGAAGGACGAAATGAAGACCAATGGTTCGTCGGCGATGACTGTCGGAGTGAAGTGGCTCAACATCGCACCTGCCAAAAGAGGAAATAAGGATCTCACAACGTGAAAGTTCATGGGTCGCTCCCGCTCGATGAATAGTTGCGTGGTGAAAATCGTCCGCTCCAGCGAAGCGGCACGGTAGAAAGTCGAGCGCCGCGCATCAACCAGTACGACGCGCCAGCGAGTGGTTAAATCTTCGAGACCACTCGCTGGCTCGTCGTGCTGGAATCGCAGGTCAGTACAGTTTTTCGCGGTATGCCTTGTCGATCATCGCGTCGAGTTCGCTGGCCGGCGCGGCCAGACAGAGCTGATCGACGAGCATTTTGCCCAGCGTTGGCATTTGATCGCGTGTCAGCCGATAGTCCGCGGACCAAAGTCGCGACCGCTTCAGAGCCTTCGCGCATTGCAGGAACGCCTCACGCACATCGACCAGTATTCCGCTGCGAGGCGTCTTACCGCCGACCGCGCAATCGTCGAGCAGTTCTGATCGCAGCACGACTCGCGCGACCCCGTTTACACGGAGCGTTTCGTCGATGCCAGGAATTAGAAACAGCAGTCCAACGTATGGATTGCACGCCAGATTCCTCAGCGAGTCGATGCGATTGTTCCCCAATCGATCCGGCACAAACAGCGTCTGGTCGTCCAGCACGCGAACGAATCCAGGGGCGTCGCCTCGTGGCGAAATGTCAGCTGAACCGTCGGCCGCCGCGCTCGACAAACACAAAAACGGCGACCGCTCGATAAAGTGTCGGCAATGCTCATCGAGTCGATGCAGGCACTTGCGAGCCGCAATCTCGGAGGGTGCTCCGTACAACGCCCGCAACTCACTTTCGCTGTCGGCCACTTCGATCATTCGCCCGCCAAAGCTTTCAGTTTTCATTTCGCATTTCCCTAAGCGAGGTCGGCACAACGGTTCATTTCCCTGCGACGGCATCTCGATCACGCTTCGCCGCTCTGTCGAGTTCATCGAGCATTTGTCGGACTCGGTCGGGCAGTTGTTCGGCCAGGTTCTTGGACTCGGCTGGATCGCCCGCGAGGTCGAACAGTTCGACTCTGCGAGCGTTCTTGTCTTCGTGAACGATGAGCTTCCAGTCGCCGAGTCGCAAAGAACGCGAACGCCAGCCGGGTGCAACCGCGTACAACGGACGAGTCGCCAGATCGGCATGTTCCGTGAGCAGCGACACGAGGCTGATGCCGTCCCAATTCAATTCACGTTCGAGACGAGCACCGGCAATGGCACAGAACGTCGGCATCCAATCGGTGATCTGCACGGGGCTGCTCACCTTGCCGGGTTTCGCTCGGCCGGGCCAGCAGACGACCGTCGGGACGCGCGTGCCACCTTCGTACAGCGATCCCTTTTCGCCGCGCCAGGGATGATTGTTGCCGACCAGCTTGCCGTTCGGACAGTTGTCGTCGGGGTAATTGAGATCGTTGTTCCCAGCCGTGCTGCCTCCGTTGTCGCTGGTGAAGACCAGCAGCGTGTTGTCGTGACGCCCCTTCTTTTTCAAAGCCGTGATGATTCGGCCAACCGCATCGTCGAGGTGCATCACGCAGGCGGCGTAGTGGCGTGGAACGTCCCCTTTGATCGAACCTGGTACACCACGCAACCACTCGTCCGGTTCTTTGATCGGCAGATGGACCGCCGTGAACGGGACGTACAGAAAGAACGGGGCGTTGCCGCGCGACTCAATCCACTTCACGGCCTCGGCGGCGATCAGGTCGGTGACGTGCCCCGGTTCTTCGAGCAACTTTTCGTTGCGGTGCCACGTCTGTGTGAATGGCCCTTGCTTATAGCGGTGATTCCACGGACTGACTCCGCCAGCCAGCGAGCCGTAAGAATGATCGAAACCAAAATGATTCGGCCCCTGCTCTGGCAGCGATCCGAGATGCCACTTGCCCGTGAGGCAGGTGTCGTAACCGACGCTCTGCAACGCTCGCGGCAGAGTGACTGTGTCCCACGGCAACGCCCGTTCGTTCTGCGGATTCGTGACGCCGAAGCGGCTCCAGCAGCGGCCAGTCATCAATCCCGTTCGAGTCGGGCTGCACACCGGAGCAACGTAGTGCTGTGCGAGTTCGAGTCCTTCGCGTGCGAGCCGATCCAGATGCGGCGTCGGTACGTTGCCGCCGTGAAACGCGACGTCGGCCCAGCCGAGGTCATCGGCCATGATGAACACGATATTCGGCTTGGCCGCTGGCGATTCTTCATCAGCCATCGTCACGTGACACGCGGTCAGCCATAAGATGCCGAACGAAAACCAGCCAAGACTTCTGTTGGTTCTTTTCATGCTCGGCCTTCCGATATCCTAGAGTGCGGGGCGACGGAGTGGGCAGTGGCCTGATGGTCGCTTTTGAGTGAGAAAACAACAACCTGGCGAGCAACAACAAGCCTCACGGCCGCCGGATTGGAAGGGCTGTTTCATGTCGCGGTTTTCCCTGTTCGTTTCGTTGGCTGCTCTGGCCGGGTTCGTTGTCGTGACGGCGCAGCCCGACAAGCCATCCGCTGAACCGACGTTGGACCAGCGTTTCAACAACCACGTGCTGCCGTTTGTCCAAAGCCACTGCGTGAGCTGTCACGGGATCGAAAAACAAGAAGGAAAGCTCGACCTGAGCGCTCAGTCGTCACTTGCAGCCGTCGTGCAGAATCATCTCGTGTGGGACCTCATCCTGGAACGACTCGAAGCTGGCGAGATGCCGCCCAAAAACGCTCCGCAACAACCGACCCCGCATGTCCGGCAAGTTGTCAGCGAGTGGATCAAAGAATTTCGCGAGCACGAAGCCCGCCGCCACGCGGGCGATCCAGGGCCAGTGCTGGCGCGGCGGTTGAGCAACGCCGAGTTCGACAACACGATCCGCGATCTGACCGGCGTCGATCTCCGTCCAACCCGCGAATTCCCCGTCGATCCCGCCAACGAAGCAGGATTCGACAACTCCGGCGAATCGCTGACGATGTCGCCGGCGCTCGTGAAGAAATATCTGGCAGCGGCTCGACTCGTCGCGGATCACGTCGTGCTCAAGCCGGAGGGATTCGTCTTCGCTCCGCATGCCGCTGTGACCGAAACCGATCGCGACAAGTTTTGCGTGCAACAGATCGTTGACTTTTATCAGCGGCACAATGTCGATCTCGCGGACTACTTCTTTGCCGCGTGGCAACGACGACACCTCCCCGAACGAGTGATCTTTTCCCAATCTCGAAGTCGGACAGAATCGTCCAGCCGACGTTTCGAATCACGATCACCGCTTTCCCTCAGCACGAAATATCTCGATGCGATGTGCTTGGCGCTGATGGAATCCGAACCGACTGGCCCACTCGCCGAAGTGCGGGCCGAATGGGACAAGTTGCCGTCTGATCCGCAGCAGTCAGATGAGGCGCGGCGGGGGTGCGAGCGACTCCGCGACCTCGTCATCAAGCTGCGCAAAGAACTCGATCCAAAGATCGAGAAGCTGCATGTGAAGGGGCAGTCGGATGGCAGCCAGCCGCTGGTCCTGTGGTGGAATCGGCAGCTCGCTGCTCAGCGGATGCGATATTCCGGTGAGGGCAAGGATGAGTCGCTCGATGCGGCTCGCGAGCGCTTCTGCCGCGTGTTTCCGAATGCGTTCGCGATCTCCAGCCGTGGCCACTACGCCGACGCGAAATTGGGGGCCGATGTACGCTTGCTGACGGCCGGATTTCACTTGATGCAAGGCTACTTCCGCGACGACGAACCGCTGTATGAACTGATTCTGGACGAAGCCGGCCAACGCGAACTCGATTTGCTGTGGCAAGAGTTAAACTTCGTCACCGGTGTCCCGATGCGGCAGTACAAAGATTTTCTGTTCTTCGAGCGCGCTGAGCCGCCCCGCTTCGCTGGCGGTGCCGAGTTCGATTTCGCTCGCCCTGAAGACAAGGACGTGACGACCGAAGCGAAGCTCACGCGAATGCGAGACGCCTATCTGGTCAAGGCCCGCCAGCAAGAAGCCAGCGCTCCAGCGATTGAGGCGATCGAAACCTATTTCGCGAACATGAATGCTGACTGCCGCTGGATCGAGAAAGCGCGACTCGACGCAGAACCGAGCCACCTCGAATCGCTCACCAAGTTCGCCAAGCGTGCGTATCGCCGTACCCTGTCGCCCGACGAGCGGGACGATCTGCTCGCGTTCTATCGTCGCCTGCGCGAGCAAGACGGACTGAACCACGAAGAGGCGATCCGCGATTCGGTCGTCAGCGTGCTGATGTCGCCACACTTCTGCTACCGCTTCGATTTCGTGGCGTCCGGTGAAGCCGCCCATCTGTTGTCGGATGACGAACTCGCCAGCCGGTTGAGCTACTTCATATGGTCGAGCATGCCCGATGATGAACTGCTGGCTCACGCCGCTGCTGGCGATCTGCATCAGCCGGAAGTGCTCATCGCGCAGACGCGCCGCATGTTGCAAGACGACCGCGTTCGAGGTCTCGCCACCGAGTTCGCTGGCAACTGGCTGGAATTCCGCCGCTTCGAGGAACACAACAGCGTCGATCGCCAACGCTTCGCCAGTTTCACGAACGAACTGCGGGCCGCCATGTTCGAAGAACCGATCCGTTTCTTCATCGACGTTGTGCAGCGGGACGGCTCGGTCCTCGATTTCCTGTACGCCGATCACACGTTCGTGAACTCAATCCTCGCGAAGCACTACGGCATCCCCGCAGCCGTATCGGTCCGCGACACGAATGCCGAACCGCAAACCGGCCCGGCAACCTGGTTCCGCATCGAAGACGCTCATCGTTACGGTCGGGGCGGGCTGCTGCCGATGTCGGTCTTTCTGACGAAGAACTCACCCGGCCTGCGGACGAGTCCCGTGAAGCGTGGCTACTGGGTCGTCCGCCGACTGCTCGGCGAGCACATCCCGCCGCCACCACCGGAAGTTCCCGAGCTTCCCAAAGATGAAGCGATGCTTGGCGATCTGACGCTGCCACAACTTCTCGTTCGACACCGCGATCACCAAGCCTGCGCGGGCTGTCATCAACGCTTCGATTCGATCGGCCTGGTCTTCGAGAGCTACGGCCCAACCGGCGAACGCCGCGACCAAGACTTTGGCGGCCATTCGGTCGATGCACAGGCCACCTTCCCCGACGGCAGCGAGGGGACTGGCCTCGACGGCCTGCGGCGATACTTGTCGCAGAAACGTCAGGAGGAATTCCTCGAAAATCTTTGCCGCAAACTGTTCGCGTACGCCCTCGGCCGAAGCCTGCAACTGTCGGACAAGACGACCATTGAGCAGATGCGTGCTAAACTGTCAGCCGGCAATGAACGGTTCGGCAGCCTGATCGAGTCGATCGTCACCAGTCCTCAATTCCTGACGAAGCGTGGACAAGACGAACGCCGCAAATGATGTTTCCCCGAGAGGTCGATCTGTGATGACAAATCAATCTCGAATTAGCCGCCGCACGGTCCTGCGAGGCGTCGGTGTTGCGATGTCTCTACCGTGGCTGGAGTCGGTTCCGGTGTGGTCCGATGAGTCGGGCAAAAGTGCCCTGCCTCCGAAACGTTTCGCGGCGATGTTCATGGGGAATGGGATCAATCCGAAGCATTGGTGGGCCAAGGGGGCCAGGGCGGAGATGGAGTTGAGCAGGACGCTGGAGCCGCTCGCGCCGCTCAAGACGAAGCTCAATGTCGTCAGCGGCCTGTTCAACAAGCACGCGACCGGGGTAGGTATTCATCCGGGACAGACCGGCAACATTCTGTCGGGTGTGGCGTTGCAAAAGGGAGCGGTGCTGCGCGGCGGAATCAGCGTCGATCAGGTACTCGCCAATCGGTTCGGCGAAGAGACGGCGATGCCCAGCTTGGTGCTCGGCTGCGAGCAGCCGATCACCGGGTATCACGAGACTAACTTTTCGATGGCGTACAGCTCGCACATTTCGTGGCAGGATGCGAACTCGCCGGTGCCGATGGAGGTCTATCCGTCGCTGGCGTTTGACAGCCTGTTCGACAACCAGGGAAGCAAGCGGACCAAGAGTATCCTCGACCGGGTCAAAGAGCATGCCGCGCATCTGAGTCGGCAGGTCAGCAGTGCCGATCAGGTGAAGCTTGATGAGTACCTCGCCAGCGTTCGCGAAGTCGAGAAACGCGTCGAACGAATGCGCGACGAGAAGACGACCGCCGACACGAACGCCGCGAATCGAGGCCGACTGGCGATCACGATGAAGCGTCCCGACAACGGCCTGCCCGAGGACATCCGCGAGCACATGCGGCTGATGGGAGACATCATCGCCCTCGCATTTCAGACCGACAAATCGCGTGTCGCCACGCTGCTGTTGTGCCGCGATCTGTCGGGCCTGTTCTATCCGTTCCTCGACGTGCGGACCGCACATCATCCGGCGTCGCACTACGACGAAGGGGACGACTACGAAAAGGTCTCGCGATACTACGTCAGCCAGCTCGCGTACCTCGCCACGCGGCTCAACGAGATGCCGGAGGGGGAAGGGACGGTGCTCGACAACTCGTGCCTGATGTTCGTCAACAATATGTGGTCGGGCAGCAAACACGACTCGTCCAAGGTCCCGCTGCTTCTGGCCGGTGGTCTGGGTGGCACGCTCGAAACCGGTCGCGTCTTGGATTTCACCACGAGCGGCGATGAGAACCGCAAACTGTGCAGCCTGTACCTGTCGCTGCTGGACCGCATGGACGTGAAGCTGCCGCAATTTGGCGACGCAAACTCGCGGCTCGCGGGGCTATGAACGCGATCATTTCTCCGGAGAGCGCACGATGCGGCACCAAGTTGTCACAGATTGCGGCGACTGCCAACGAACTCATCGACCGCCCGCCCGGCGAACTGTGAACGGTGGTGTTTCTGAAGCTGCTGGAGTTCAGTCATCGCGAGTTGGCTGAGGTGCATGAATGCAACGAACGCACGATTCGACGCCGCATCGGTCACATCCGCGAGGTTTAGCGGGGTGAATCGGAGTGAAGGTACTCCAGCAGGTTAGCTCTTTGTTGCCACTCCCGTTGGGCTGGATACCATGTCGCCTGGTTCCGCCCGTCCGAGGCGGAGGTTTGGCTGGCCGGTCGTGCGATGCACTTCTTTCGCGAACGAGGCAGTCTAAGTTTGCCTGAGTTCGCGCTTGATCGGTTGGCTCCGTGACGCACATCACTGAGGGAGCTGAGAATGTCGAAGCACAAGGTCGATGAGATCAGGAACGTCGCTTTCGTTGGGCACGGGCATTCGGGAAAGACGACTCTGGCCGATTTGCTGCTGTTCAAGGCGGGTATCGGCACGCGAGCCGGTTCGGTGGACGACGGCACCAGCCTGCTCGACACCGATGATGACGAGAAGGAGAAGAAGCAGTCCCTCTTCTCGCATGTCTGCCGCTACGAGCACGCCGACCATCGGGTCAATTTGATCGACTGCCCCGGCTATCCCGACTTCATCGGCCAAGTCTGCGGCGCGTTGCGAGCGGTTGAAACCGCTGTCGTGGTGCTGAATGCGAACGCGGGACTCGAAGTGAATGCTCGCCGTTGCTTCCAACTGGCGACCGACGAGCATCTCGCGCGAATGATCGTGGTCAACCGAGTCGACGGCGACAACGTCGATATCCCAAAACTCGTCGCGAGCATCCGTGATCACTGGGGCAGCTCGTGCGTGCCGATCAACGTCCCGAACGGAACCGGCAGCAAGTTCACTGCGGTTCACAGCGCGCTGCAAATCAAAGGGGACGTCCCGGCTGGCTTGCCGCTCAATCCGCAGGACTACCATCAAGCGTTGATGGACGCGATCGTCGAGGCCGACGAGTCATTAATGGAACGATTTCTTGGCGGTGAAGAAGTCTCTGAAGACGAAATCATCCATCTCATTGGCAAAGCGATCGGACATGGCACGTTGATTCCGATCATGTTTACCTCTGCCAAGACCGGAGTTGGAGTGCAGGAGCTTGGCGATGCGCTGGCCGATTATGCGCCGACGCCGCTGGATGAAGATCATCACGCGACCGGCGAAGGAGGCAAGGACGTCATTATCAATCCGTCGCCGGATGAGCCGTTTGTCGCGCAGGTTTTCAAGGTCCGCATCGATCCGTTCGTCGGCAAGCTGGCCTATCTCCGCGTCTTCTCCGGCCACATCGCCAAGGACACGACGGTTCAGGATCACCGCAACAACAAGATGATCAAGCTCAGCAATCTGCTGGAAGTGCAAGGCTCGAAGAGCGAACCGGTCGATTACGCCACGTCCGGCGACATCATCGCCATCGCGAAGGTGGAAGACTTGTCGGTCGGTGACACCGTCTCGGCTCAGGGAGTCCATGTGGATTTCCCTCCGATTCATTTCCCACGCCCGATGGTCGGTCTCGCCGTCACTCCGAAGACCGCGGCCGATCAGCAGAAGATTTCTGTTGCGCTGCACAAGATCGAAGAGGAAGACCAAACCTTCCACGTCACGCGCGAGGCTCAGACCCACGAGATGGTCATTCAAGGGATGAGCGACCTGCATCTGCAAGCGATCGTGCATCGGCTTCACAAGCGGGACAAAGTCGACGTCAACACCGCCATGCCGCGCATCCCGTACCGTGAAACCTGCAACATGAACGCCGAAGGGATGTACCGCCACAAGAAGCAGTCGGGCGGCTCCGGTCAGTTCGCCGAAGTCCACTTTCGCATCGGCCCGCTGCCGCAAGGGATCGTGCCGGAGGAATACTTCATCAAGGAACGCTTCGAGAGTCTGCGGTCATTTCACTACGACCCTGTGCTGAATTACGCCTTCGTGGACTGCGTCAGCGGCGGCAGCGTTCCAAACAACTTCATTCCCGCCGTCGAGAAGGGAGTGAAGGAGCGGATGGAGAAAGGAGTGCTCGCCGGTTATCAGGTTCAAGACTGCTGGTGCGTCCTGTTCTTCGGCAAGGACCATCCGGTGGACAGCAACGAAACCGCGTTCAAGACTGCCGGGCGGCAGTGTTTTAAAGAGGTCTTCGCAAAGGCGAAGCCGGTGTTGCTCGAACCCATCGTGAAGGCGGAGATCACTGTCCCCGGCGAAAAGCTCGGGGACATCACCAGCGACCTCAACACGCGCCGCGGTCGCATGGAGGGAATGGACACGCTCCCCGGAAATTTCACGGTCGTCAAAGCTTCGGTGCCGCTGGCGGAAATTCAAACCTACGCCCGCAGCTTGTCGAGCATTACCGGTGGCCAAGGCTCGTACACCTTCGAGCCATCGCATTACGAAGTCGTCCCCGGCAACGAGCAACAAAAGATCGTCGCTTCGTCAAAGGTCCACGAAGAAGAAGAGTGAGCCGCGTGTCACATGCGTCAGAAATGGAGCTGCACGCCCGCCACGAAGCTCGGAAGCGATGTGCCGCCGAGCTTGAGGTAGTCGTAGCCGGTGAAGACTTCCAGCCGATTGAGCATCATTCCAACGGTCGCTCGGCCATGAAACATCGTGGCATGGCCGAGCGTGCCCCAGTCGATGACCCCGGAAATGACCCAGGGATCGGCTGGGTAAAAGTCCGCGCCGTAGGTGAAGTTGAATCCCGCGTTGCCGCCAAAGCGATCCGACAACCAGTTGACTCCCAAGCCGGTGTAGAACGCCGCACGGCGACTTTGAGCGAACCGATAGACGAGGTTTGCATCTCCGTTCCAGAGCGTGTCGTGTACCGACGATAGCGTCTCGCGTCGGAAGTTCCATTCGGTGTCCAAGCCCCAGCGAGAGCTCGTGTCGAGCCGCAAGCGGCCGCCATGTTTTTGCAGGCCGTCGAAGTTGGTTCCTGACTCCGCAAGGAATCGTCCCGACCAGGGCTTGGCCCATTCCGGTTGCGGGACTTGGTTGACGAAGTAGCCGTCCCAATTCTCGGCATACGGGAAGTCGGCCATCGTCAGCACCTCGTCTTTGTCCTCAAGGATCGAGCGGGGTATCAGCCACGGCGATGCCAACACGGTGAAGACCGCTCCGCCGGTGAAGCTGCTGGCTTGATGATGATCGCATTCGCAGTCGCTGCTGAAGAGGCTCGTCAGCAGGCTTCCGAAAAACGAATCGCCATCATCGTCTTCGTCCGAGTGGCTGCCAGGGCTGCTGGCTGACTTGGGCGATGACGAACTGGAATCCCGGACTTCGCTGCGCGCGGAACTCAACAGACCGTCGGCCGACACCGGCGCGGAGCCGAACAGATTCAGCAGCGCGAACCAACAACCTGCGGCAACGATCGCACGAGCCATCACGGAGGCTCCCGGAGTTGCGATCCAGTCCCGACCAGCCGGATCGAAGGGGGCGCGAAGATAGGACGTCCCCGATTGTACCGGCAACAGGAGTTGCTCGCCGTGCGACTTGTCCTGTTGTCTGGGCGGTCTTAGCATCCTTTCGACGTTTGACGGACTCGATCACACTTCCGCTTCGGAGACTTTTTCCATGCGACGCCTACTACTGCTGTTGCCCGCTTTGTTGTTGCCCATACTCGATTTCGCCCGCGCTGCGGACGACGACTTCAAGCCGATCTTCGACGGCAAGACTTTGGCCGGCTGGCACAAGAACCCGGAGCGGATCGGACACGGCACCGGTGGAAGCTGGGTCGTCGAGGATGGTGCCATCGCTGGCGAGCAAGACCCGCCCGGCAGCGGCAACGGCGGTATCCTGCTGACCGATGAGAAGTTCAAGGACTTTGAGTTGCTCATCGACATGAAGCCCGATTGGGGCGTCTGCTCCGGCCTGTTCGTGCGAGCCAACGACAAGGGGCAGTGTTTCCAGATGATGGTGGACTATCACGACCGAGGAAACGTCGGCCACATCTACGGCGAAGGAACCGGCGGCTTCAACACCCGGCCTTACGACATCTTTGGCGAAGAGAAAGACGGCAAGCTTCTGAAGCTGTTCGCCAAGCCGACCGAACCTGCTCCGACCACAACCCTCACATGCACGAGCGACGAATGGCTCAAAGCCTGGAAGGTCAACGACTGGAACACCGCCAAGGTTCGCGTCGTTGGCAATCCGCCGCAGATCACGACCTGGATCAACGGCCTGAAGGTCAACGAATTCGACGGTTCAAAGTTCGACGGCAAAGGCTACGACGCGAAGAAGGTCGCCGAAACGCTCGGCCCCGCCGGCTCGATCTCCGTCCAAGTCCACGGCGGCAAAGGCTGGCCCAACGGAGCCAAATGCCGCTGGAAAAACATCAAGGTCAAACGGCTGTAAATGTCTGCGGCTTAGGGTAACCGGCCGGACTCGGCAATTGCGTGGTAGACCGCCTTTGCCTTTTCAAACGTCCGTTTCGCTTCGTCACGTTCCGATTCCGCGATCACTCGCTCGCGGTTTTTCCAGAGCAGGTCGATGACCTCTTCGCACCAGCGGGCGCTGTCGCGGGAGGCGCGGATCGGTTGGCCGGCGACGAGGACGTTGACCGGGTTCGTGTGCAGTTGCGGGAAGTGACGCAGAGCGACCCAACTACTGCGCTCGATCGGGATTTGAAATTTGAGGTCGTGAATCTTGCCGTCGGCCGGCACTTTCCGGGACACGACCGCTCGGCCGTTGACGACGATCTCGACCAGCCGCTCGCCTCCCTCGACCGATTTGTCGGAACGCGGGCCGTGCAGTTCGACGGTGTCGCCGACGAGCCGTTTGCCACCGACTGGCTCGACGACTCCTTGAGCGACGGTCTCCGGAGTGACCGGAGCGAACGCGACCTTCGCGGTGATCGTGACCTCGCCGGGCTGCGACAGCGCGACGTCATCGAAGCCGGGGCGAGCGTCGTTGACTCCGAAGTCGAGCGCGTGGGCGAAGCCGTCGGAGACATACGACCGTCCGAGTTTGATTCCCTCGCACCACGCGGCGAAATCGACTTTCTCCACGTCACCAAGCTGGACGTACACACGGCCTTGCCCGACGCGGCGGCTGCTCATGCAGGGGAAGTCGGTCTCGCCGCTGGCCTTCAACGGGAAGCCACAGTTGAGGATGTGATACCAAGTGTTCCACTCCTGAATCCTCCGAGTGTCCATCGCGCTGATAAAGTCGCAGACCCCTTCGACGACCGTGACTGGCAACTCCATTGCGCCGACACCGTTCATTTCAGGAATCGCGAGGTTTGGCAATTGATCGGCGGCTCGGTCGTGAGCCTGCGTCAGTTCCCGCTCGGTCAATGAACGATCGCCGTCGGTGTCGATCTTCTCGAACGGCTCGGGCATCAGTGCGCCTTTCGTTTCATCGAGCGACAACTTGCCGTTCTTGTCAGCGTCCCGCTTGGTGAGGAATCGCGCTGCAGCTTTCGGTGGATCAATCCACAAACCGCTGGCCGAATGCGCGTAACCGGTGACTCCGCCTTGCTGTTTCGCCCAGCGCATGACGGGCGTTGTCCAAGTCGGCCAACCTTTCGTTTCGGTTCCGTCCGAGCCGGGATAGGTTTGATCTCGCAGATTCAACAGGCAGACATGCCCCAACGCCTGCGAACCGAATCCGCTGACTTCGACATCGTACTTCAGCAGCGTGAACGTCTCGCTGATATTGAGCGGTGCGGGCTGAAAGAACTGCCTCTGAAACTTGTAACAGGGCCCCCACGTCAGCACGCAGCCGACGTTCAAGCCTTCCCCTTTGACTTGCCGGAACATGTCCTCCGGCGTTACCCCTTCGGTCGGAACCGTGTAGTGAGCACACCCGGCCGCGTGGATGTGATGATCGCCGGAGTAGAAGCCGAAGTCGCGCGGGTTGACCCAGCGTTCGAGGTTGAGTTGCCAAGTTGACGAGTCACTCGGTGACTCGACTTTCGCATCACGGAGCGACACGTCTACTTTCTTCTCACGCACCCAATACTCCGGCCCGCGCGCGAACTGCACGGTGAACTCGCCCGGAGGCAGCAGCAGAGACTCACCATCGACGCGATAGACCTGCGGCTGAAAAAATAAATCGGGAGCGAGCCGTTTCGGCTGCGGCGGGTAGATACGCGCTGCGCGATCCTTCACAACAAGCGCCGCGGTTGTCGGCATTCCATCGAAGTCGCGAATGGACAGTTTCACGGGGATTGCCGGGGCAATGCGAAACAGCACCGGCACCTCACCGCGAAAGCCGAGGTCTTGGTTTCCCTGTTCGAGATCAATGCCGACCGTCGCTTCTCGCTTGCCGGACTCCGTGGAGAGGATCAACCCGATGGCGTACTCGACTTCCAAACCGCTGAGCCGATCGGTCATCGGCGGTTGCTCAAACATCTCGGCGGAGAGAAACCGATCACCGTCTTGTTTGATGTTCTCGTTGTCGTTCAATTCCGTCTGCTGCTGCCGCTGTAACGAAAACTTGCTGGCTCCAGCATAGACCGCTCCGCCCTGCGGACTGATCAGCTTCATCCGCTTCGTGACCGTGCTCTCGTTGAGCACTTTGATGAGCACCGGCGTGAATCCGAACTGCTGCAACTCAGCGGCGGCCGGCCCGCGCCGCACCTTCACCCGCGACTCTGGATTGATGTGCGCGAGCAACAACACACGCGGGTCGAGCAATTGTTGGAGTTGCTTCGCGTCACGCTCTTTGGCCGCCGCGTTGAGCTTCTCGATCTCCGCGGCTGGCAACGGTGAGCCGAGGAACTGCAGCGCGTCGATGATCCGTTTGGCGTTCGCCGCCAGCGGCTGGCCGTCAACGTCGCCAATCGGCAGCGGATCAGCGGCAAGTGCGACTCTTCCGAGCAGCAGACAGAGGAGGAATGCTCGAACTGTAATCTTTGTCATGGCCGGCCTCTTGATAGTCTTTTTCCCCGTAGCCGGTAGTCCGATGTGCTATTTGGCCGGTTTCAACTCGCGAATTCTCAGCTTGCGGAATTCGAGCGGAGCACCCTCCGCTTGCAGGCCGATGTAGCCTTCCGTTGGTTGCAGGCCGGTCGCTTCCCAGGCGAGTTGCCCGTTGCACCAAAACGTGACTTTGTCGCCGACCACGAGCACATGCCACTCGTTCCATTCGCCCGGCTTCTTCTGCAACTGCGGGACTTCTTTCGCGCCGTTGATCTTTCCGCCGATGAAAGCTCCCTCGTGGGCCTTCGCGAGGTTGATTTGATTGGCCCCGACTTTCTCACCGCTGCGGATGAAGAAGCCGCTGTTGTAGTTTTCTTTGACGGCTCGCCATTCGAACTTCATCTCGAAGTCACGATACGACTTGGCCGAGCCGAGGTGCGGCTTGCCTCCACCGGACAACTTGATGGCGCCTTCTTCAACCTTCCAGTTATCCGGCAGTTCTTTGGGAGGAGACTCTTTGCCTTCAAACCGCCAGCCGGTGAAGTCCTTGCCGTTGAACATTGCCACGAATCCGGCGTCGCGCTCTTCTTTGCTGAGATCATCCGCCCGGGCGATGGTGCCAACGAGCAGCAGGCCGAGACAGGTCACCCAGAGTCGTCCACCGTGTCGAAATCCAGTTGCGTGCATCTCAATCTCCTTGAGGTCGGGTCGGGATTCGAACAACGAACATCTGCAACTCGGACGAGGTCGTCCAAGCTAAGATTTGCGGAGCTTCTCGTGGGCTTCCAGAATCAACGTTTCGGTTTCGTTCCAGGCGATGCAGCCGTCGGTGATTGAGACTCCGTAGGTGAGCAACGACGGATCGGACGTCAGTTTTTGATTGCCCGGATGCAGATTACTTTCGAGCATCAGGCCGATGATGTTCTGGTTGCCGGCGACTCGCTGAGCGATGACTTCACGCCAGACGTTCGGCTGATTGCGGTAGTCTTTGTTCGAGTTCGCGTGGCTGCAATCGACGAGCATGCGCGGCGAGAGCTTCGCGGCCATCAGTTCAGCGGCCGCTGCGGAGATTTGCTCCGGCGAGTAGTTCGGCCCCGAGCGACCGCCACGCAGGATCAGATGTCCCCACGGATTGCCGCGTGTGTTGACGACGCAGGTGTGGCCGTCGCCGTCGATGCCCAGAAACGCATGTGGCGTGCGGCCGGCGATCATCGCGTCGATCGCGACTTGCAGGCCGCCGTCGGTGCCGTTCTTGTAGCCGACCGGCATCGACAGCCCGCTGGCCATCTGTCGGTGAGTCGGCGATTCGGTTGTGCGTGCGCCGATCGATGCCAGAGTCAGCAAGTCGGCAATGTACTGCGGCGTGATTGGTTCGAGCAGTTCCGTCGCGGCAGGTAATCCCAGATCGCCGATGTCGAGCAGCAGCTTCCTCGCCAGTCGCAAGCCGGCTTGGATGTCAAACGAATCGTTGAGGTACGGATCGTTGATCAGTCCCTTCCAGCCGACCGTTGTTCGCGGTTTCTCAAAATAGACCCGCATCACCAGCAGCATTTGCTGGGCAACTTTTTCGGCCAGTCCTTTCAGTCGCTGAGCGTATTCGAACGCCGCTTTGGGGTCGTGAATCGAGCACGGCCCGACGACGACCAGCACGCGACAGTCCTCACCGGACAATATCCGCTGGATCGACTCGCGGTTATCGAGCACCGTTTTTGTGGTCGCGGGTGTGATCGCCAATTCGGCCTTCAAAACCTTGGGTGCGACCAGCGGAACGGTGCTGACAATGTTGATGAACTGAGTCGGTTGCATGAGAGCCTCAAACGAAAACCAAATTTGGGCCGGACATGTTAGCGGCGAACTCGCACGGCGCGGAGCACGCCAGCCTGGCGAAGTGAGCATCCCCCCTCCCAATCCGTATCAAACGCTCAAGAACAAGTGAATTGCAGCGTGACCACGCGGAAGGCCGACCTTAGAATCCTGCACCTCGCGAGATTGGTCTGCTCGCGAGTTTTCGCCTTGTTCCGAACTTGAGGAGATTTAGTCCATGAGAAAAGTTTGGTTGAGTTCCCTGATGCTGACGGCTGCGCTTGGTTGTGGCCAAAACAGTACGCCTCCGGTGGCGAGCGATCCGCACGCCGCTGATCCGGCCAGTGCCGCCGTTGTCGACGAAGCTCTCCCGAAAGGGACGGTGCTGGTGACGCTCAAGTTGCCAGAGATGACCTGAGGCGGCTGTGCCGCTGCCGTGCGCAGCGATCTGGCGAATCTCGAAGGCGTTTCCAACGTCCAAACCGACCTCAAGAAGCGGACCTGCCAGTTCCATCTGGCGAACAAAGACCTGGACTTGAAAGCGAAGCTGACTGAATTGGCTCAAAGCAATGAACACATCAAAGGTTTCGAGATCGTCTCGCAATGATTCGGCGGCAGGTTTGCAACCTGCCCATCGATCTTGCCTGATCTCGAACTTGCCAAACAAACACAGCCCGGTCACCAAACGGTGTCCGGGCTGCTGTGTTTT
>VGZH01000030.1 GCA_016872645.1 Planctomycetota bacterium
CTGAGATTGATACGGCCGGACAGTGCCGTAGCCAATTGGTCTAGCGTGATCGTCTCGCCGTTGGCTGCCGTGAGATCAGTGATACCCGACACAGTCAGATCACCGCTGTCGGTGATCGCACCCGTAGAAGTCACTGTCAGAGACGTGGCACCGATCGTCGACAGGATCGTGTCGCTGTTTTCCTTGATGATCACTGCCGCACTGCTGAGGACCGAAATCGAACCGAAGTTATTGGCCGTAGTGTCCAGGGTGACGGCATCGTTCGACGTCGTGATTTGCAGCAGACCACCGACCGTGATCGTGGCGGATCCGGATTGGGTCACAGCGCCGGCCGTCGTGAGAGTGACATCACCTGTCGCGGTCACTGTGGCGAGAACCGTGGCAGCGTCGTTGTCAGTCAAAGTGATGTCCGCACCTTTCAGGGTCAACGCACCGAAGGTGGAAGTCGCCTGGATGAGAGAAATTGAACCGCCGTTTGACGTGAGACTTGTTGCGCCGGTCACCGTCAGAACACCACTGTCTGTGATGGAACCGCTGGACGTCACGTCCAAAGAACCAAGAGTTCCTGACGTTCCCAGGTCTGTTGCTCCCGCTTCGACGATGGTCACAGCCGCACCAGCAGTGAGAATGATCGTCCCGAACGAGTTCCCGACCGAATTCAACGTGATGTTGTCACCAGCCGCATCGATGGTGACTGTGTCGCTAACCACAATTTTTCCGCTGTCGGTAATGTGGTTCGCAGCACCGGCCGTCGTGATCGACAACGCGCCCGTGAGCGTGGTTGTTCCCAGAATGATCGGGGTCGACATCGTCACCGTGGCAAAGTCACCAGTCATGCTGAGCGTGCCGCCAGCTCCCGCCGCAAGCGTTGTTTGTGTGAGCGTGATGTCGCCACCATTGTTGGCCACAAACGTGGCTGAATTGAATCCGGCGGAACCTGTCACCGCGCCGCCAGCGTCCGAGATATTACCCTTGGCGGTGATGCTTAGAGTCCCTGTCAAGACCGAAGTTCCGAGAGTCAATCCGAGGAGGTCGTTGTCTTTCACGGAAACGTTTCGGCTAGTAGTCAGGATCAAGTTGCCTCCGAATGTCGAGGCTCCAGAATCCAGCGCGATGTCGTTAACGCCATTGCTCAGCGTCGTGCTTCCGACAATCGTCAGCGTGCCGCTGTCCGTGATGTTGCCGGTCGAAGTCAGCGAGAAGTTGCCTTTCGCTCGCGACGTGAAGAGATCGGTCGAACCGGTTTCCTGCAAGGTGACGTCCTCGCCATCGAGCGAGAGCGAGCCGAAAGTATTGGCCGCCGTATTCAGCGTGATGTTGTAGTCCGTTGCTGTGACGGTCGCACGACCGCCGATGGTGAGTGTGTCAGCTTGAGTCACAGCCCCGCCAGACGTGACGTTGAGCGTTCCGCTGGTGGAGATGGCTCCCAGCACCGTCGGTAGAACATTAACGATGGTGACATTCTTCGCGACCGTAGTGGCCAGGACCGTAATGGCTCCTGTGTACTCTGATCCGGTCGAGTTCAGCGTGATCGACTTGCCGGCAGCAACAAGCAACGAGGTCGTCGTGCCGACAATCACATCGCCGCGATCGGTAATATTTCCGGCCGATTCCACCGTGAGGGAACCTGTCGTGTTCGAGGCAAAGAAATCGGTATCACTGTTTTCTTTCAGCGACACAGTGGCACCATCAACCGCGACTGAGCCATAGTTGTTGTTGTTTGTGCCAGCGAGCGTGATGTCAAACTTGGTCGTTCCCGTCGAGTCCGTCGCGTTGATTGTCGCGCGACCACCGACTGTTAGCACAGTTGTGTCAGCTAATTCGGTCACAGCTCCATTTGATGTGACGGTCAATGTCCCCGAAGCCGTGGTGTTACCGAGCACTGTTGCACGGTCGTTAGTGACAGCGATGTTCGAGCCGCTCAGGATCAATGCTCCAGTAAACTTCGAGCCAGCCTGATCCAGAGTGATCGCGCCACCCGTTGCAATCGTTGTCGTGGTGGCCACAGTCAAATCACCGCTATCGGTGACACCACCGCCAGAAATCAGATTCAACAGCCCACTCGTCGTCACCCCCGCCAAAACTGAAGAACTGCGTTCCTTCAGGAAGACATCTTTACCAGTCACCGAAACCGAGCCAAAGTTGTTCACGACACCAGCGGTCGAGTTGATTTCATCCAAGTCAATGTCCTTGCCGGTGGCCGTGATTGTCATCAGGCCACCAACGGTGATGCCGGTGCCGCTCTGAGTCACGCTTCCTGCGGCGGCTCCAGAGTTGGTCACGCTCAACGTGCCAGTCGCCTTGATCACACCGAGATCTGTGCCAGCGTCATTGTCGGTCACAGCGATATTCGTCCCCGTAAGCGTCAAAGTGCCGCCAAACGTCGATGTCGCGGTGTTGAGGGTAATCGCGTTCCTGGTCGCAAGGAACGTCGAGGCTCCCGTCACCGCCAGGACACCAAGTCCCGCAGAGTCATCCGCGTCTGTATCCGTGATGGCACCACTGGACGTCACCGAGAACGCACCGAGAACCGTCGACGATCCCAAGGCGGTCGATCCGGCTTCGACGATGGTGACGGTGGTTCCCTTCGCCTTGACAGTGCCAAACGAGTTGCCCGCTGTGGTCAGAATGACGTTGTCGTCATGATTCGTCGTATCCGCATCGAAGGTGGCAATGCCAGACACAGAAACCCTGCCGGACTGAGTGATATCTCCAGATGCGGTATTCACAGTCAAATCGCCGGTCACGGTCGAGACACCCAACGCAACGGTTGCCGTTGTATTCGCACCGGTGAGCGTATTCACGGTTGCACTCTTCGTCGAAGTCAACGAGAGAGTTTCAACGTCCGTCAGATTCACCGTGATGGCCTTGTTGGCGCCGGTGATGGAAAGTGAGTCGGAAGCACCAGCACCACCGAAGTTGATGATCGAGATGGTGTTCGAGGTCGCGGCAGTGATGCGGGCCACGAATGTTCCACCCATCGTCACGTCGGTGTAGGACGCCTTCGCTTTGACGGTGACGGCGTTGGCCGCCGCATCGCCGGTCAGCGTCAGCGTGCCAGCAGCAAAGCTGACGGAGAGGGTCGGCACGAGTCGTTGTTCGAGCGATTCAGCGGCGACACCAGAATTCCAGGCTTTAACCAAAGCTTGGCGTCGGCGGGCGGGGCGGCGCGATCCGGCAAAACGAGAAACGAACGACTCCCAAACCGAGCGACTCAACCGTGACTTCGACATGTCCTGAGTTCCTCAAAAATAAGTCCTGTGATCGACGCGGGAGATGGCTTGCCGCCGAATAACAACATCTCTGACAAAATTTCAAAAACGCAAAAAACACACTCCCGAGATTGTCAAAATACGCTAACTGGGGCGAATAAATAACGCCAACGGTCGTTTTCAAGGAAATTCTGACTCCTCAGGTTTTTCAAAACTGAAAATTCTGAGTTTTCCGGTTTTTCAAAGCTTGCCGACAAGCGGCCGTACATGCGTTCTCAATCCTGGACGGGGTTGACGCATTGGGCACGTTGCAAAATCGAGTGGTTGATCGGGGAAAAAACCCGGAAATCCAGTGAGAAATCGAATCGTTCGGCAAACCACTCGCTGGCGCATCTCGCTCGGATTTCATTCGCCACAGTGCTCGACTCGGCGGTTTTCCAGCGTTGGCACGGGGCGAAAGTTCGATCGCGGGTCAGTTTAGGTGGCACGCTCGGAGCATCGCGAACGGGGGCCTAATGGACGATCGAATTCCACCCCATCGAGGACTTAAGGGGCGCGTCTGGCAATTCCGGATTTCGGCAAACTGCCCCAGAATCCAAAACATCCGTGTACTCTCGGGCCGGTCGGCTCGTGCCTCAAACATCGTCCGCAAGGTTGGATCGCTTTCGAATCAAGCGGGCTGACCGAGAGAATCTTGAGGCTCCTTGTTGCATGAAACGACTGCGTCTCCCTCGCTTACCCAAGAGGATCAGAGCGCCGGCGACCAAGGAGGACGCATACGCGAATGCCGAATTATTGCTCGATTCGTGGGGTATCTCCGTTGTCGAATCAAGGAGGTCCGGGCCCCATTGAGGCTCAGCAATAGAGCTGGACTCGAAACCGGGGGATGGAAGTGCCTCGTTCGCCTTCGCGGAATCGTTGTCATCGGACATTTCGTCCGCGGCATCCTCTGCAGGCATCGGCTTGGGTGCAGGAACCGGAACAGGTACGAGGCGGAAGGGTTTCGACAGCTCTTGGGAATCATTGGCGGGTGGCGTCAGTCGTCCACCTTCCAGTCGGAACTGGACTACCGGGCGTTCGATTCTGGCTCCGGTGCCATTTTCGCGGGTGATGAACCAGATTTCATATTCTCCGTCCCCTCGATCGCGGACGAATTTTTCGAAGGCGTCCCGGTCCAGCAGCGCTTCGCCATCCCTCAGCCGCTCGCTCACGATGGTGCCATCTTCGTTGACCAGATGCAGTTCAAAGAACTCGTCGGTGGTCACCGAGGAAGATGCCGTCGCGCCTCGCAGGGACTCGGTCGTGAGTTGCGGAGCGGTGACGAAGACGGGCAATGGAATGCTGGGCTTCGGAAGTTCGGGCGGGGGAATCACCACATCGGGTTTAATGAAAAAGACCGCTGCTGAAGTGGGAATGCTGAATTCCGCAGCTCCGCTGTTTAGCCGGAATATCGCTTCGTCCTGATAGAAGTCCGGCGTGCCATCGATCACATCGGTCGTGTAGGAGGGACCGTGATCGTCGACCGCGTTGTCCTCGAGAATGTCGGTACTGGAGAGAAGCGCCAAGGGGGCAATTGGCGAACTGGCGGGGACAACCGCCAACGGTGCCGCGTCAGCGGGTCCGATCGTGTGCTCGGAAATGGAGCGGCCTTGGATATTGATCGAAGGATGCGTGGAGACGCTGAAGCGAACCTGGAACGGATCCGACGGAGCGAAACGACCCGGTAGGTGCAAGTCATTGGGGCGGTTCAAGGCGAACGACGAATACTCGTGCGGGATGATGTAGGTCAGCCCCCCTTCCGGGATGAAGAACCGAGTCTTGTGCTTATCCACGACGGCATCGAAGACGTAATTGGTGCCTTGCAACGTCGGAGGATTGATGTTGCTGTCCGACAGCACATTGGCACTGTCGGCAACCTGGTCCGATATCTTCGAAGCCCGCACGGTATTGAAGTCATCGATCCCACTTCGCAGTCCGGATGGAACCTTGTCGAGCAAATCCTGTGAGCGAGGAGTGTCCCCCCAATCGACATCGAGGATCAGATTCTTCTCACCCGGTTTACCAATCGTGATGGTCAGGAAACCCAAGTATTTGGAGCCACCACTATCCAGCCCGTTCGCATTCAAATCACTGGTGACGACACTGGTGCTGTCGAAGAATGCGGTCCCCGACTCGTTGGGGGCGGGTCGTCGCGAGATCAACTGTTCGATACCGGCGTCGGTGCTGATCGTGGAGCTGCGACCCAGGAACACATTGCCCGCATCGACATGGTCGGCAAAGTCGACGTCGGCAACGATGCGGATGCGATCGTCGGTCACTCGTGGCTTGGTCGGAAATGTCACCGTGGCCACATCGCCGCCCACTTCCGCTTTGCTGGGATCGCCCTGGAAAAGTGATCCGACGACTCCCGATTTTCCGGCGAAGTTTTCATCCGTGGTAATGACTCGGTTGGCCGCCAGCACGAAGTCACCACGTGCGTGCAGCTCGATGGTCTCGTATGTCGTACCGGCGTCCACGTCGGTGACGGCCAAGATGTCATCGTTAATCGTGATGTTGAAGGCGGTCAGGCGAATGGTGTTCTCGGACTGTACTCCCATTTGATCGCCAGGGATGACCAGCAAGGCCGGATCCCCTTTCAATTCGGCCAACAGACCGTAGGGCAGGCCGGTCGCATCGAAGCCACCCAAGTCGTCGTCGAGCACCGTCAGGCTGCCATCAATCGCGCCCAAGCCGGGTAGGCCTAATTGCGGGTCGCGAATGATTGTCACGTCGATGACGCCGTTGAGTTCGTCGCCGTCGACTTGAGCATTGGCCTG
This sequence comes from Planctomycetota bacterium, assembly GCA_016872645.1. Taxonomy (GTDB): domain Bacteria; phylum Planctomycetota; class Planctomycetia; order Planctomycetales; family Planctomycetaceae; genus SXKJ01. Next base: position 6,029 of record VGZH01000030.1, read on the forward strand.
GTTGCGGACGTTGATCAAATTCAAATTGCCACCGCTGGGAACTTCCACAATCTGAATGTTGCCCTGCGCGGCCACTCGCACTCCCCCTCCCGCGTCGAGCGCGTCCATATTCCGGGCTTGCAGCGTATCGACCTCGGTTTCGATCGCGTCGCCGGAACCGATGCCCGTGACTGCTTCCAGCACGACGCCAGCTCCTGGCGTGACCGCGAACACGGTGATGGGCGTGGCGACCGAACCGGCGTGCATCACCGCCGACGTGCCATTCGCTCCTCGCGTGACCGTCAGCGTGTCGCCGGCGATCGCGGTCACGAGCATCTGCTCTTGTTCAACCTGAATCGTGAAGGGAGTGTCAAGACCCACGTTGATGTTGCTGACTACGAACATCGTCTCGCTGTCGGTCAAGCTGACGTCCAACTCGCCGACCGTTGGGAGTGCGTTTGCAGTGATGTTCACAAAATCAGAATCGGTGCCGATATCTGAATTGCTGTCTCTGATGGCCCCCGTGGTCGCAGTGATGTGGACCGCAGGATGCGGGTCGGTTGTGGTGCCGGCATTCGTGGTCGTCAAGTGGCCGAGCAGAATGCTGGCGGCGTTCATGTGGATGTACCCGGACCCCGCGTCGATGAACGTGTCACGTCCCATCGCAATGGCATCCGTGACCGAGTCATCGACGAAGGTCTGATTCGTGTCGCCGAACATCTCGAGATTGTGGTTGGTGGTCGTGATGTCGGCGAAATCGGTCAGCGTGATCCCTTCCGCGGCTCGCAAGATCGTGTCGGACAAACTGGTCACTGGACCATTAATCCGAATGCGATCTTCCAGCGACGTGATCTCCACCAGACGCTCGACAATTGGAGTGGCATCGATGACGGCCAGCGACGTTTGTGTTGGCCCCGACGGCAAACCGGTGTTGACGTCCATCGACAACAGAGGTGTTGTCATCCCTTCATTTCCAGCCGGATCGCTGACTCGTGCTCGCAACTGGTAGGTTCTCAGGTCCATCAATGCCGGGAGATCGAACGTCGATGTGCCGCCCGTCAACGTCGACGTCGCATAGTTCAATTCACCGGCATCATCGAAGTCATTGTCGCCGGTCAGGTCGACATCCAGTGAGACGTTGGTCCCGTTGGGAATGCCTGTGCCAGTGCTCCCCTCGCCTGGATCGCTGGCCGTCACTGTTACGCTGGGGGTTATGTCGTCCGTTTGCGAGGGGGCGGTCAGCGTCACGGTCGGTTTTCTTTCATCGACGATTCCGGCATTGAGCACGATGCCGCCGAAGACGACATTGCCGTCCTGGCCGAGGTCGATGGAACGGACCGTGGTGACGATCGAGACCGGCCCGGTCGTACCTGGCCCCAGGTCGACGACGCTTTCGCCGAAGGTCATTCCAGCGTCGGCCTGCACGATCGTGAGCGCCCCCAGCGGAACGGTCTCGCCGATGTTGTTGTTGAACAGGACTTGCTGAGCGCCGGCGTCGATCATCAATTCGTTTTGCTCGTTGCTCTGGCTGTCGATGATCGCGGACGAGGTGAACGTGACTGTGCCGCCGAAGCCGCTGTCGTTGGTGTCGATGCTCAAGTCCGAGCCGAGCGTAATCTGGCCGTTGTACCGGACCGGGTCATCGGTTGTCGTCAGCAGCAGCGGATTGGGACCGCCGTTGAACAAGATTCCGCCGTTGATAATGTTGCCGAGCACTCCAATATCAATGGCACCGTCAGTCGCAATCACCGACACCAGCCCGGTCGTGCCGTCGTTATTACTGAGGTTGTCGCTCTCGCCGAAGGTGACACCGCCATCGGCTTGAGTGATGATCAACGCGCCCAGTGGATCGGTTCGGCCCAGGTCGTTGTTGAACAAAACCTGGAAAGTGCCGACGTCGATCGTCAAGTCGTTGTGCTCACCGCTTTCGCTGTCGATGGTCGCGGAGGAGGTGAACGTCACCGTCGCCCCCAACCCTGCGGGATTCGTATTGATGTCCAATCCGCTGGCGAGAGTGACGGCTCCATTGATCCGCACCGTGTCGTCGGTCGTTGTCAGGATCAGCGTGGCGGCTCCCGCGTTGAAGATGATGCCGACATTGTCTTCGTCGCTGCGAATCACATTCACACCCACTCCGATGTCGATCAACCCGTTGGTCATGATGCCCGACACGGGTCCGGTCAAGCCGGGGCCTTGATCGAGGTCGGATTCGCCAAAGACCACCCCTGCGTCCGCTCGCGTGATCGTCAACGCTCCGATCGGATTGACCTGGCCGATGTCGTTGTTGAACAGAACTCGCTGAGCTCCGACGTCAATCGTCAGATGATTGGACTCGTCAGATTGGCCATCGATGGTGCTGGCGGACGTGAACGTCGTGGTACCGCCGCCATCAATCGCCCCCGAGGGATTGGTGTTAATGTCCACGTTCGTAAGCAACGAGACCGGGCCATTGAAGCGGACCGTGTCGTCAGTCGTCGTGATCTGCAGAGTTCGGGACACGACCGAAGAGAGGTCGGTTGCCGGAGCTTGCGGCGTCTCGACTGCCAGCGTGGTGTCCACGATCATTGGCAACGCAGGAGTCGTGGCCTCGTTGCCCGCCAGATCGCTGACACGCGCCCGCAATTGATAAGTCTTGAGGTCGGTCAATGCCGGGCTCAACTCGAACGTCGTGGTGCCGCCAGTCAGCGTGGAACTCGCATAGTTCCGTTCGCCGGGACCATCGAAGTCACCGCTGTTATCCAAGTCGACGTCCAACGAAACCACGGTTCCGTCGGGAACGCCAGAGCCCGTGCCTCCCAAATCCGGATCGCTGGCCGTCACGGTGACACTGGGAGTTGTGTCATTGGTGCTGTGAGGCGCAGTCAACGTGACGGTGGGCGAGGTGCGATCCACGTTGCCCGCGTTGAGTACGATGCCACCGGCGATAATATGCTCAACAGCCCCGATGTCGATCGCTTCGTCGGCGGAGATGATCGCCACCGGCCCGGTCGTACCGGGGCCGTCGGGTTCGAATGTGTCACTCTCGCCGAAGATGACTCCGCCATCCGCTTGAGTGACGGTCAATGCTCCCAGCGAATCGGTCTGGCCCAGGTTGTTGTTGAACAGAACTTGCTGAGTTCCGGCATCGATGGTCAGGTCGTTGTGCTCTCCGGATTGGCTGTCGATGGTCGCGGCAGACGTGAACGTCATCGTGCCGCCACCACTGTCGGGTGTTGCGTTCGTGTTGATGTCGACGTCCGTGGCCAGAGTGACGGCCCCGTTGAAGCGGACTGGCTCATCGGAAACCGTGATTTGCAACAATCCCGAATCACCGCCGTTAAGCAGTATGCCTCCCGTGATGACATTGCTTCCAACGCCGATGTCGATCGCACCGTTCGTGGAGACCGTCGACACCGGCCCGGTTGTGCCGTGGCCGCCAGGTTCAAAGTCGTCGCTCTCGCCGAAGATGACTCCCCCGTCGGATTGAGTGATGGTCAAGGCACCGATCGGATGGGTTTGGCCAAGATCGTTGTTGAACAAGACCAGTCGCGTGCCGGCGTCAATGGTCAGGTCGTTGAACTCACCGAATTCGCCATCGATTGTGGCATCGGAGGTAAACGTCACCGTGCCGCCGATTCCCGTCGCAGCGGTATTCGTGTTGATGTCGACGCTCGATTGCAGCGTAACCGGGCCATTCAGCCGAACGGCGTCATCGGTGGTCGTGATTTGCAGCGTGCCGCCCCCCGCGTTAAACGTGATCCCTGTGCTCGGGACGACACCCGCACGGATGATGGCCTTGAAATCGACTCCGATGTCGATCGCACCATCGGTGGCGATGGTCGTCACCGGTCCCGTCCCCAGTCCGTCGTCCGAATCGGATTGGCCGAACGTGACGCCGCCATCCGCTTGTGTGATGGTCAACGCTCCCAACTGTTGCGACGCTCCGAGGTCGTTGTTGAAAAGGACTTGTTGAACGCCAACATCAATCGTCAGGTCGTTGGTCTCACCCGCCTGGCTGTCGATAGGACTGGCCGATGTAAACGTGACGGTGCCACCACCCACCAGCGGGGTTTCATCGAGGTTGGTGTTGATCTCCACGTTGGACGAAAGCGTGACGGGACCGTTGAATCGAATGGAGTCGTCGGTGGTCTCAATCTGCAGCGTGCCGCTGCCTGCGTTGAGCACGATGCCCCCAGCAACAATGTTGTCGCCAACTCCGATGTCGATCGGTTCGTCCGTCGCGATGACCGAGACTGGACCAGTCATTCCTGAACCTTGATCGGCGTCATTCTCACCGAAGATGACCCCGGCGTTGGCCTGCGTGATCGTCAATGCGCCCAACGATTGCGAGGCCCCCAAGTCATTATTGAAGAGCACTTGTGCCGTTCCGACATTGATCTTCAGGTCATTGTGCTCATCGGGCTGGCTGTCGATGGTCGTCGCTGACGTGAACGTGACGGTGCCTCCCTGACCCGTGGCGTTCGTGTCGATGTCGACATCCGAGCCCAGCGTGACCGGCCCGTTGAATCGAATGGTGTCGTCTGTCGTCCTGATGAGCAGCGAGTCGAGCCCACCGTCGAGCACGATGCCTCCCGTCACGACGTTGCTGCCGACACCAATATCGATCGTGCCGTCGGTGACAATCTTCGTCACCGGCCCGGCCCCGCCGGGACTGAGGTCCTCGTCTCCTTGGCCAAACGCGGTCGGCTGACCGAAGCTCACTCCGCCATCCGCCTGAATAATCGTCAACGCTCCCAGCGACTGCGTTCCGCCGAGATTGTTGCTGAACTGCACCTGCTCGGTCCCGGCGTCGATGGTCAGGTCATTGTGCTCGCCCACCTGGCTATCAATAGTCGCGGAAGAGGTGAACGTGACGGTGCCGCCACTGGCTAGGCTGCTGGTGCCGTTTGCCGAGCTATTGGTGTTGATGTCCACATGCGCTGCCAGCGTAACCGCCCCATTGAACCGCACTGAATCATCGGTTGTCGTGAGGTGCAGCGTGCCGTTGCCGGCATTCAACACGATGCCCCCCAAAATGATATTCTCGCCGACTCCGATGTCGATCGTATCGTCGGCAGCAATCAGTTCGACCGGACCAATCGTGCCCGAGCCTTGATTGGTGTCAACCTGTCCAAAGATCACACCGCCGTCTGCCTGAGTGACGGTCAACTTGCCCAGCGCGTTGAACTGGCCCAGGTTATTGTTGAACAGAACTTGCTGAGTCCCAGCATCAATCGTCAGGTCGTTGTGCTCACCCGTCTGGCTATCGATGGTGGTGGACGAAGTGAAAGTCACCGTGCCGCCGCCCCCTGCCGAATTGGTTTTGAGTTCTACCGCCGAATCGAGTGTGACGGCACCGTTGAATCGAACTGTGTCGTTCGCAGTCGTCATCAGTAGTGACCCACTGCCCGCATTCAACTCAATGCCACCCAAGATGACGCGGTTGTCCACTCCGATGTCGATCGGACCATCAATGGCAACCGTCATTACCGGTCCGATCGACCCCGGACCTTGATTGGTGTCAGCTTGACCAAAAGAAACACCGCCGTCCGCCTGGGTGATGGTCAACGCACGCAGTGCACGGGACTGGCCCAGATCGTTATTGAAGAGGACTTGCTGAGTGCCAGCATCGATCGTCAATGCGAATGAACCGCCGGTGTTGCTGTCGATTGGACTGTCGGCGGTGAATGTCACCGTGCCGCCGGTTCCCGTGGCGTTGGTATTGATGTCCAAGTCCGAGGCGAGCGTGACCGGCCCGTTAAATCGGACCGTGTCATTGGTCGTAGTGACAACAAACAGGCCGCTTTCCGCGGTGAACACGATGCCACCCGCGACGACGTTGCCACCGACTCCGATGTCCATCACACCGTTGGTGGCGATTGCGTTCATGGGGCCCGTCGTACCGGAGCCACTGGGATCGCTCGCATCGTTTCCACCAAAACGCACGGCTCCCGCTGTGACGATGGTGAAATCGCCGAGCGTTTGGTTCCCCTGTGAACCGGTTCCGATGTCGCCATTGAACGAGATCAGACCCGCACCACTAGTGAGCGTGAGCGAGTTGTGCTCGGCGACTCCCGAGGCGTCTTCGCTGTCGATGAGGTCTGAGAAAACGAGGTCTCCCGATTGGTTGCTGGAGTCGATCGTGACCGATTCGGTCAGCAAGATCGCTCGGTCGAACGAGACTCCGCCGTTGCTGGTGGTGATGTTGCCGCCCAATTCAATCGATTCCGTTCCGTTCTGAGTGAAGGCCCCCGCGAGCAGCAAATCCGCGCCGGGGCTAATAATCAGCCGGCCGAAGTTGGTGATCTCGACTGAGCCGCTCGCGAGGCCAGCCGTCGTCGTCACGGCGTCGTCAAAGGTCACAGTTCCGACCGCGGTGCTTGTCAAGCCCGTCGTGGTCACGTCGATGTCGCCATCGATCATGACAGTGCCCTCAAAGTGGACCGACTCGGCGTCTTCGATGGTCAACGTGTCGAGGCGATCTCCCGCGATGGCCCCAACGGCTCCCGCGAAGCGAGATGCTCCGCCCGCGATGAGAGTCAGCGCCGATCCGGTCGTGTTCGAGCCGTCATCGTCGAGCGTGCTCTCGAACGACAGGTCACCGCCGGCAGCCAATGCGACATCGTCAGTGAGTCGCACGGCACTTTGGAACAGAAGATCGATCCCGGCCTGTTGATCGGCACCCACAAAAGTGACGTCGTTGGAACTGACCGTGATGGAACCGCCAGCAAATTGACGCCCTTCAATGATGATATCGCCTGCGGAAAGTCCCACACTCAAGGTTGTGGAAAGCGTCAAGTCACGGCCGCCTGTGATTTGCAACGCATCGCCTTCCGAATCAATTCGGATTGCATCACTCGCCACCCCTGTCGCGACCAGGTTCGATCCAAGAATCGCGATGTCTTGATCGACGAGAAGTTGAGCATCCGACGCCAGCGGCTCTTCGTTGAGCCAGAAGCCACCACTCCCATCGAAATCGGAATCTGCGGTGACTTTCAGGTCGCTCGTCGCGCCGCTGACGGTGATTGTCGAGGTGACGATGACATCTTGAATCGCGGACAAATCAACCGAAGCATTCGCGGAAATGTCCGCTGAAATGAGCAGATCCTCGCCCGCCCCGTTGATCGAAATGTTCCCCTCGCCGACACGGATCGCTCGCAGAATGGTGGCCCCGCTGATCGACAACGATCCGCCAGACCCTGCTTCAGAACTGAGAGCTTGCGCGGCGGCCGCGATCGTCAATTCACTGGCACTGGTCAACGTGATGCTTCCGCCAGAGACTGGACTGGCCGCCGTAAGATCACCGCTTGTAATCGGGCCTTCGAACGTCACTGCGCCGCCGCCCAATTGCGAGAATTCCAGGTTTCCTCCAACCGTTGTCAGCGAAGTGACGCTGGTCTGCGAGGCATTCTCGTTAGCAATTTTCACATCGAACGCACCGGTGACGGCAGCAGAAATGGTCGTTGCGGAGACTGAAAAATAGTCATCGGATGTCGCTCCAAAAATGCCCGTAGCCGAAATCAGGTCCACCGTTGATGCCGTCAAAATCCCGATTCCGGAAATGGACTCACTTGCCGCCGTCATGGTCGCCGAGCCAGCCATGATCAGCCCGTCGAGAATGATCGAGTCGCTCGCGGTGACGGTGAACACCCCGACGATGTTTGAGTCGGTCAACGTCACTGAGTTAATGTCGTGCAGAGTGCTCGCGTCACCGCTGTTGACCGTGACCAGTCCTCGAAAGTCATTCCCGTTGTCGAGGATCACACTCCCAGAAATTCCGACAAGAGTTGTGAGTTCAGCGACGACAACAGTACCGCTCGCCCCATCATCGATCGAACTGCCGTTCGTGAGAATGAGGTTCAAAGCGGTGCTGTCACCGCTCAATTCGGTGGAATCCGCCTCCGAGATATCGACATCACCGGCGGAATTGAATGTGAGCGTGCCAAACTGATAGACGTCATCCAGCGTGATGCTTGTTCCGCTGAAGCGCGCGTTGCTTTCAACTACGACATTCGCCGTTCCATCGTTCGTGATCGCATCGGTGCTGCGGAGATCCAAACTTTCAGCAGTGCCGGTGCCACTCAGAACGATGTCCGAATCCTCAGCGATGCTGACCTCTCCGATGGAGTCGAACGTTAAAGTCCCAAAGTTCAAAAGGTCTCCGGCCTCCTGCCCCAGCGTGATGCTCGTGCCGTGGAAAGATGCGTTGTTGTCGATGGAAACAACCGCCGATGAATCGTTGGCGATTGCGTCGCTGCTGCGAAGATCCAGGTCCGAGGCCGTACTGCTGCCCTGGAGAACCGTGGCATCCGCTTCGGTGATCTGAACCACTCCGGATGATGTGAACGTGAGTGAGCCGAACTGGTAAACGTCATCCAGCGTGATACTCGCACCGCTGAATTTGGCGTTGTTCTCGACAAGAACGTTGGCTGTGCCGTCATTGCCGATCGTGTCGTTGCTGCGAAGGTTCAAGGCTGACGCTGCTCCTGTTCCGCTGAGAACAGTGGCCGAATCTTCGTCGATCGCGACTTCTCCAGCCGAATGAAAGGTTAGCGTGCCGAAGTTCAGGAGATCGCCAGCTTGATCACCGAGCAAGATGCTCGCGCCAGTGAACGAGGCGTTGTCGTCAATCGCGATATTTGCCGTACCGTCAGTCGCGATGGCGTCGGCACTCGTCAGGTTCAGGTTGATCGCCGCACTGTTTCCGCTCAGGACAGTCGCTGAATCTTCGGCGATGCTGACATCCCCGGTGGACACAAACGTGAGCGAGCCGAAGTTGATGGACCCGGCCGCCGCAATGCTGATGCCTCCGTTGCTGGCCACGAAGCGAGCATTCTCACCGACGGACAGTGTTGCACCGCCCGTGATATCGCCGTTGACGGCAGTTGCGTTGAGGCGGCCACCCACCTCAGTGGCTGCGAATTCGAGGCCAGCGGCATTGACGACCGACGCGTTTCCGAGCGATCCAAACGTGCTCAGAGACACGGTACCGCTGAGTTGCAACAGATTGAGATCAATGTCGTCATCGATCTGACTGGCGGTGAAACTCGCATTGCCACCAACGATCACGGCAGCGCTATCTGTGATGTTGCCGGTGGTCGCCACTGCCGTCAGGTTACCACCCACGTTGGTGCTGGAGAAATCGATCGCCGTCACGTTCATCACCGACGCGTCGCCGTTCGATCCGCTGGTGTTCAAGGAGAGTGTGCCAGCAATTTGCAACCGATTGAGATCAATACCGTTGTTGATTTGATTGGTGGTGAACTGTGCGTCGTGACCAACCAGCACGACTCCGCTATCGGTGATATCGCCCGAGAGCGCAGTGGCCGTGAGGTTGCCCGCCACACTAGCCGAGGCGAAGTCGATGCTCGTCGCGTTCACGACCGTCGCATGACCGTTCGGGCCGATAGTGTTCAAGGCAAGTGTCCCGCTGAGTTGCAGCAGGTCGAGCGTGATGTCGTTGTTGGCCTGTGTGGTGGTGAAGCTTGCGCTGCCTGCAACACTCACGGCGCCACTGTCAGTGATGTTTCCTCCAGCCATCACGGTGATGAATCCGTCACCGGTGTCGATCGCTCCCAAAATGACCGTCCCGGTCTGCTCGATCGTAACTCCGCCGGTGGCTGTGATCGCCCCGCCGATGTTGTCGAAATCGATTCCCGAACTGGCAAACGTGCCGCCGTTGGTGTTGATCGAGGCGCTGATGCTCACGTTACCATTACCAAGATCGGGATCGTCTGGCACCGCATTGGCATTCAAGACGACATCCAGCGTGCCGTTCGCGACGGTAATTCCGCCGTCGAGAAAAATGTGATTGGCGGCATTGATTGTGAACGTCGCGGTGTTGCCTGAGTCTGTGAAGACGACGTCGATCGAGGCGTCGGCCGCCTGCGTGACGTTGCCGGCCTCGCCGCCGGACGGGTTCGCCGTCGAGATCACGACGTTTGTACCGGCATTAAGTTGATTTTCGATGGCCGTATCGGTCACTTCCGAGCCACTGGCTGTGGGGGTGAAGTTTGGAAGCTGCCCGGTGTCATCCACGCCGAAACCGCTGAGCGTGTGTCGGATCGCGACGTTGTACGGGTCGAGCAACCATGTTCCCGCGCGGCCATTTGTGGCGCTGGCATCACCGCTGCCGGAGAGAATCAATTGCGAGAGGCTCGACGTCTCGATCAGGCCACCGTCCCCCGATTCCCTGCCGCCTCTCGCCGCCAGTGAACCGTAAACTTGGGTCGCATTGTCCGACCAGACCACGATCTTGCCGCCGTTGCCGTGGTGAATCGCATCCGCATGCACTTCGACATCCGAACCAATCCAGACCTGCGACGCATTGTGGATCGCGGCATTGACCCCGTAATTATCGCCGCCGATCAACACCGCGCCGCCACCTAAGGCACCCGACGCATCGACTCGGGCATCACCGAACAGCCCAACTCGCTCGCCGAGCAGATGCACCGTGCCGCCGATATCTCCAGCGTCGGAATCTGAAACATCCACCTCGCCAGAGACGAGCAATGTCCCGTGCTCGCCGGCATCCAGCGACACATGGCCGCCGTGACTGATCACCTTCCCGGCGTGCGAAACCGTGATGTCGTCCCTGGCGTCAATCTCGATCACTCCGCCGTTGCTCGTGAGGTCGCCATGAATCTGCACCGTCGTCGCTTCCAAGTTCAGGCTGCCGGGATGGCCGTCCGAAGTCAGCATGTGCGGAGACAACGCAGCGCTGAAGTCCGCTCCCGACTCGTCCACGGTCACCGTCGACGAGTCACCAAACGACAACGCGCTGAAATGAATCGCCGTGAACCCGGCATCGAGTGCGGCAATGTCGCTGTCGGTGAAGTTGAGTTCGGCACCGTCGTTGTTCAAGCCGCCCAGTTCGATTGCGGGTGTCGTGGCTGACAGGATCGACAACGTCATTCCGGAAAACGATCCGTCACCCCCGGTGAAGTCGATCTCGTTGGCGTTCAATGTGATGTCGTCGCCGTGAAAGCTCGACAAGCGGATGTGGCTGGCGGACAGCGACACGTCGGCGACCTTCACGTCGTAATCGTTCGACGTTGTTTGGCTGATGGTTCCGAAACCTGCAGCGATCAAGGCGCCTTGCATGTGGCTGAGATCGAGCGATGACGACTGCACATCGAAATGCAAATCAAAAGTCGAAGCGGCGGCACTCAGCGAGGCTCCTCCGGCCAAGCTGTCGAAGTCGCTTTTTTCAATGGACAGAATCGAATGCCCCGGCGTGCTGTTGTCGATCGCAAAGGATCCGGTCGAACCGTCGTCGTGCCAAACACTCCCAGACAGGTCAAATTCAATGTGACTCGTCAGTCCGCTCGACACTTCGCGAATGGTTAAATCTCCATCGACCCGGTTGAGAGTCAGTGTTTGAGGCGTGAAGGTGAAGTCGGCGTTCAAAACACGACGCCGTTCCAATCGCATTAAATTCAAACGCCGTTCCTTGGCTCGCTCGCGTCGCAGAGACTGGCTGCGGCGAGGGGACAATAATCGGCTCAACCAACTGAGAGACAACATGGATCGATCCCTTGCCCCCGCGGCCGGGCCGTATCAATCAAACAATCTGCCCGCAGCCGACGACCCTGACGCGAGGCCTCTTTCGGAGCCAATCGGCGTCCTGAAAGGAAAACTCCAAAAAGTCAGACCATGCCGGCGAATCCTCACAACAGCACCCCCATCCCTGTACCCAGATGGAATTGATCCAACTGCAGATTCCGCCCTCTTGGAGCTCTTAATCCAAGCGATCTGCCGACCAGGAACGAGGAGATCCGTGAAAACGCGAATGCTGTGAGAGATAGGAAAACAGCCGTGAGTGGAGGAATCCAGGCCTTTTAGGCCATGGAATGCGGAAAATGATTCGGCAATGCGACAGCCGGCACGGTGGGTTAAGTAGCGGCGGTCGAACTTTGAAACCAGGTAAAATTCGAAACTTGGATAAGGTATTCCGGTTGTACTGATCCCAATCGTTGTAGCAATGAGGGAAGCGGGACTGTGGCTGTCGAGACGTGATTTCCGGAGTCGATATCGGAGACCAGGGAGGCACTGTCATGCAGCTTCGTCAACTTTCGCCGGCTGGGATTGTTTGCGGCATTCTTCTTGTGCCGCTAGCCGTCACGGCGTTGTTCGTGTTGGTGGGACCGTCCGTCGATCGAGCGCGAGCGCAGGATTTGACGCCGAAGCCGACGTCGTTACCAGGACTGAAATCGTCCGAAGAACCGAGGAGTTCCGGATTCATACTCCGCCGAAAATTGAGTGCACTTTCGCAAACCCAAAATAAGGCGACCACATTGCCACAAAAGCCGTCCGGGAAAATGGAGTTCGTACCGGATTCGCCGGCTCCACGTTTCAATCGTCCGCCAGCCGCCGCACGAAGCGCCGCCAATGCCGTCGTCCGCCATCAAGTGCCCGATCAACCTGCCAAGGTTGCCGTCGCAAGTGTCCCACCTCCGGCGGTTCCCCGTTTGAAAGGCCAGCCGAGCAGAACTCGACCAGTACCAGAGCCACTGGTCGTGCAACCAGAGTCTCAGTTCGCGAACACGGAATTGGAGATTCCAGAACCCAAGCCAGTGATTCCCCCCGAAGTCGCCGCCAGTTCCCAACCTGTGTCACCCTCGGAATTCAGCGAACCGGAAGAGCCAGTACTTCCGAAGCTTGAGGCACCGCTCGCAATGCCGACTGCCCAAATGTCGCAGCGACCGATGCTCCCGATTGACGAAGACGAGCCAACGGAAGAACCACCAACCGCACCTGCGGGACAAGATGTCGTGCGGCTGTTCTTTGAAGAGGACCCCTCCGAAGAAGATGTCGATGAGGCTATGCAACTGGTTGAACGAGAAGCGAGCGACGAGATGGAGCTTGCCGAACCAGACCAATCGACGAAAGAGACTCCGGAGGCAATCGCAGAATCATCGCCACCTTGGGAGATCCAAAACGTTGCCGCTCAAGAGCAGCCAGACGACTCGAAAGCAACCATCTTGGCCACGTTGCAGGACGATGAAGTTCAAGCTCCCAGTGATGAACTTCTCGCGGAGCTCAAGCTCAATCCGATCAATGCCATCGAAATCCGCAAAGCGGTGGAAGTGCCTCCATTGACGGAAATGGAAGATCCGAAGCTGCACGAGCCGCCGGACCAAGCACTGGCATTGTTACGCAAGCGGCCACCATTCCGGTTCTGGCCGGTTTATCGCGATCCTTGGGCCGCCAGTCGCGATTCCTATGCGTTCCATCACAATCCGTTGTGGTTTGAAGAACCAAATCTGGAACGCTGTGGACACGGCTTGGGATTCTTCTCGTCTGGGTCATCAGCGCTTCAATTCTGCTCCAACATTTCGATCCTGCCGTACCGCATGACAGCCGAACCTTACAGGAGTTGTGTGCGGACGCTGCCGGACTGCACCGTTTGTGAGAAATTCGGTCACGATGCCTACCTGCCTCCGTGGAGCTGGCGTGCCGCTGCCATTCAAGGTGCTGCTGTCACCGGTTTCATCTACGTGGTCCCGTGATTGGCCAGACTTGCACGCGCCGGTTTCCAGCCGCTGAGGTTACAAGGTGGCGAATCACATGAACTGGCGGCAGATGTGGCCAGAGACCGTTTCACAAATCGCTGTTGTTGTGGTTGTGGATGCCGAAGAGTCACACGACAAGCCATCGACTGAGGTTCTCGCCAATCCCTCGGTGATTTGGCTAATATCCGCCTCCTTCGACGGCCTCAAAACCGATGGTCGCCGGATTCCCGCGGAGACGACATGACACAACGTCGAATTTTAGTGACCGCCGCGCTGCCGTACGCGAATGGGCACATCCACATCGGCCACTTGGTTGAATACATCCAAACGGACATTTGGGTCCGGTTCCAAAAATTGCGCGGCCACAAGTGCATCTTCATTTGTGCCGACGACACGCACGGCACTGCGATTATGATTCGCGCTCAGCAGGAAGGCCGCTCCGAAGAAAGTTTGATCGCTGACATGCGTGAAGCGCACGTCCGCGACTTCGCTGGCTTCGACATCCAGTTTGACAACTACGGCAGCACGAACAGCGAGACGAATCGAGCACTCTGTCACACACTTTGGACCGAGCTTCGCCAGGGAGGCTACGTCAGCGAAAAACCCGTGACGCAGTTGTTCGACCCGGTCCTGGGCATATTCCTGGCCGATCGTTTCGTCCGGGGAACGTGCCCAAATCCGGAATGTCGGGCTCCCGATCAATACGGCGATAGCTGTGATAAATGTGGCCACACTCATAGCCCAGCCGACTTGATCAATCCGGTCAGCACCCTGTCCGGCGCGACTCCGGAAATCCGTTCGGCCAATCACCTGTTCATCAATATCGAAAAGCTGCACGGCTTCCTCGAAGAGTGGACGCAATCGGGTGAACACTTGCAAAGTGAAGTCGCCAACTACCTCAAAGGGCACTTCCTCGGCGAGGCACTGCGCGACTGGGACGTCTCACGTCCCGCTCCGTATTTCGGTTTCGAGATTCCCGACAGTCCTGGGAACTATTGGTACGTCTGGTTCGACGCGCCGATTGGCTACATGGCCTCGACGACCGAATGGTGCCGCCAGCACGGCGAAGATTTTGCGACGTGGTGGCGAGATGGCTCGGCCGAAGTACACCACTTTATTGGCAAAGACATCACCTATTTCCACACGCTGTTCTGGCCGGCGATGCTCAAAGCCTCGGGCTTCAATCTGCCGACGAAGGTTCACATTCACGGCTTCCTGACGGTTGGCGGCGAGAAGATGTCGAAGTCCAAAGGGACGTTCGTGCAAGCTTCGACGTACCTCAAGCACCTCGATCCCGCGTACCTGCGATACTACTACGCCTCGAAGCTCGGCTCGCGATTAGACGACCTCGATCTCAGCCTCGAAGAGTTTGCGGACAAGGCCAACAAGCAACTGGTCGGTGGCGTCGTGAACATCGCGTCACGCACGACAAAGTTTCTCGGCGGCAAAACACTGTGCGAAGCGTATCCGGCGGACGGCGGCCTGTTTTTGTTCGCGGCGGCGGCGCATGAGTCCATCGCCGAAGCCTATGAACGCTGCGACTACCAAACCGTCATCCGCACCTGCAAAGAACTTTGCGACCGAGCCAACACCTACCTCGACGAGAAGGCTCCTTGGACGCTGGCCAAACAGCCAGGCAAAAGTGAAGAGGTCCGACAGATTTGTTCGGTCGGACTGAATCTTTTCCGGCAGATCGTGATTTTTCTCGCCCCCGTGCTGCCCCGATTGGCCCAGCAGACAGGCGAACTGCTCAGTGCCCCCATCACTTGTTGGGAGGATGCTCAATCGCCGTTGACTGGCACTCCCGTCGCGAACTTTCAACACATGCTCAAACGAGTCGAACTCAAACAGGTACAAGCCATGATCGAAGACAGCAAACCCGCCAATGCCCCCGCTCCCGCAGTGGGCCAGGCTGCTCAGCCTGACGCAAATGCACCCTCAGCCGCCCCGCAATCCGCCGACGGTCCCGAAGCTCTCGAAAAGGAACCGCTCGTTGTCGACCCTTGCTCGATCGACGACTTCACGAAGATTGACTTGCGTGTCGCGCGAGTCGTTTCGGCTTCAGCGGTCGAAGGAGCCGACAAGCTGGTGCAACTGACGTTGAGTCTCGGCGGGGATCTGCGCCGCAACGTCTTCGCTGGCATCAAGAGTGCGTACACGCCAGAGCAACTCGTCGGCAGGCTGGTCATCGTTGTCGCCAACCTGGCCCCGCGCAAAATGCGATTCGGAATTAGCGAAGGAATGGTCTGCGCGGCGGGTGGCGGCGGCCAGGAAATCTTCTTGCTGTCACCTGACAGCGGGGCGGTTCCGGGCCAACGAGTGCATTGATCGACCAGCGTGGCCAAAGATCCTTCTGAATGCGACGAATCGTCGGCAAACCAGTTGGCTTGTCTGCTCATTCCACTCCTTTTGAATGATGTGCCCCATTCAAGTCTCGCGACGAATGTTTGCACTCTTCGGATTGAGTCTGGCCCTTCCCGGCTTCGCGGTTGTCGACGATCCAGCCTCGCGAGAGATCGTGGAGAAAGCGATCGATAAGAACGGTGGCGAGAAACTTCTTGCCAAGTAAAAAGGAACGACTTCCAAAATCCAAGGAATGAATCAGCTCAACGCTGCTCCGGTCACCTTTACTGGAGAGCTGTCTTCGCAGGGGTCAGATCAAATGCGAATCAGCATCTAGTTCGTTTTAGACCGCCAATCGATTTTCTTTCTCAGCGTGCTCAATCGCGATCAGGGATGACAGAAGGTCAACAACCACACCGTCGACATGCCGGTCGAGCAATTAACAGAAACTGAGGAGACCACTTACTCAGGCTGGATGACCTCGCTGCTGCCGTTGAAAGACAACGCGTTTCAGTTGGCTCCATTTAGAGAAATTGAAATCACCGGCCGCAAAGCAAATGGAGTGGCCGCAACCCGCGTGTGCGCTGAGCCAACTGCTCAAGCAGTGAGTGAAGAGTACACGTACAGCGACTTCAAAACGGTCGAAGGAACTCCGCAGGCAATGAAAATGAGCATCCAGCGCAACGGAAAACCGTACGCTGCTATTGGGGTGGACGAGTTCAAACTCTCGGAAAACCTCGATGGCAGCGTGTTTGCCAAGCCTTGATTCCAGACAAAGTCCGTTTAGGGCATCACTTTTCAGGCTCAGTCGCTAAACTCGCGCTGTGATGGTGAGTTGGCTCGGACATGTCGTCCGGGCGAAGTTACGAAATTTTATCTTGAAAAGGTGACTGCGATGCCCGAAGGCACAATCAAGAAAGTGACAGACAAGGGATTTGGTTTCATTAGCACTGCTGATGGTGGAGACATTTTCTTCCACATGTCGAATCTCGACGGAGTCCGATTCGACGAACTGCGAGAAGGCCAGCGAGTAACCTACACCGTCGGCCAAGGCCCTAAGGGGCAGCGCGCGGAAAACGTCCGCACCGCCTAATTCTCGAGTCGCATTTAACAAGCAATAGGGAACCGACAAGTGTGCCGGCTCCCCGCGTTTTTTGAAAAGGCGACCAATTCCCTGGGCAGTTGTGTGACCACGGATAAGTTTTCTCCGCCTCGAACTCCTTGGAGAATAGTTATCGCCAAAAATCAAAACATGTACACAAAGCGAAGCCCAGAAAAGGAAAAGAAACGCCGACAAAAAATGAGATGATCGTCGCAAGAAAAAGACGGGAGAACCGTCGACTTCTCGGGGTCCCGCCACGCTGATTGTCGATCCGCACGATGGCCCCCCCAAGCATTGTTCAGTCGTAGCTTGCCATCGGTCGTCGCACGATCGGCCCGCCCCCCAAAAAAACACCGCTGGCGGAGGCAGAGAACGATTTCTCATTCACGCCCCCGACAGCGGGACAGAGTCCGGTCAGAGAATGCATTGACCGAACATTGCTCAAGTGCCAGTGACTACGCGGCCGCGACAACTTTGCGTGCCACCTTCTGCGGGAACGGAATGGTCATCGGAGCGGTATCCGCGCCTGTCATGCGGTCCATGCAGGCTTCCAGGAAGATTTCGAAAACTTGCATGTCGAGCGCGGCGGCGGTATCGCTTTCCGGATGCCATTGCACGCCGACGCAGAACCAATCGTCATCAACCGATTCGTAGGCCTCGATGACTCCGTCAGGTGCGGTGGCACTGACCTTGAACTGCGGAGCGAGTTGATCGACACACATGTGATGGTCGCTGTTCACTCGAATTTCGCCGGGGCCGTACATTACGTCCATGCGGGTTCCGGGGACGATATTGATGATGTGCCGCAACGTCCGCTCGACGTGATCGCGATGCTGGATCGGGCGAACAACATCTTCGGGGATGTGCTGAAACAGTGTGCCACCACAAATGACGTTCACGGTTTGCATTCCCGCACCGATCGCCAGAATCGGCAGTCGCATCTCGACGGCCATCTTGGCAAGGCGGCGATCAAAGTCTTCGCGGCGAGTCGCCATCGGCTTTGTCGCTGGATGCTTGTCGAGCCCGAGGCGTTTGGGGTCGAGATCCAGCGAACTTCCCCCGAGCACGACTCCGTCACATTTTTCGAGCAGCACTCGCAGGTCGTCATCTTCGGCGAGCGGCGGCACGATCAGCGGAATGCCACCCGGCGATTTGGCGGTCTTAGCTCCGCTGACTTGGTCATAATAGCCGCTGGTAATCCAAGTTAGAGCAATGTGCTCGGCGGACGCAGGGCGAAAATCAGCGTTAACGGCAATCATCGGCTTCGTGGTCATGCGGGAGTCCCTTCCGGTTTTCAGCACATCATGTGCTGAATGTGGCGAGAAAAAATCTCGAACCAACTCGCGCCACCGAGTCGGTTCAATGCCGAAGCTCGGTCAAGAGATTGTGCGGTGGAGACCACGCACTTCCAACGCCCGACAATCACGGGAGAAGTACGAGTGTTGCCCGAATCGCGATGCCAGCCAAAATTTGGCAGCCCACCGGCTCAAACTGAGCGTCGCGTCCATGCGTGTTCTCCAGAACCAGTCCTTTGGTCCGAACCTGTTGCAGTCAAACAACCGCAACGAGCAGGATACTTTGCTCATCTGAGCGGCCTGAATCCATGGCCGAACCGAGCAAAGCGGCGGCAGATTAGGAAGAGGTCAAGAGGACTGCAACAAAATCGCACATTTTGCGGAGCGACGCCTTCAAACCACTGCAGGTTGTGGTACATAGCACCTTACTCTCCCCTTGGAAGTGGAGCGAGATGGCGATTTTTCCCGCCTGTCAATGTGCCGTTGACCATGCCCTCCCTCATCCGGATTTCTGCCACCTTTTCCCCAAGGAAGTAGAACCTCATCCGGACAGTGACGGCGAGCACTTCGCGTCAGCCGCTTGAGATTGGCCCAGCATTTCGCTAGTTTCCCCCGCTCTTTTGACCCCAGCCTTTGCCTGAATTGTTCGAGGAACGACTTGAAATGGTGATCCGCCCCCGCACGAAGCGAAAAATTGCCTTGAGAATGAAGCGTTGCCCAAAGTGCAACAGTCTGGTCAAACGCCGAGTGCGCTGTAAACGCTGCCATTACTTGCTGAAACGCGACTGAGCGAATTGGCGTTTTGATCTCCGCACAAACGCTGCGAGGCAGGCGATTCGCCTGCCTCGCGGTGTTTGTGGAATCGAACGCGAGCTCTTGCGAGCCTCGTTCGCGTTAGTTGGCTTTGTATTCCTTCTCATCCTCGGCCTTCGCGCCGAATGAGCTTCGCAGGTCTGTGGCAGCTCCGGCGATCGTTTTCTCTGGACCGGCAAGTTTAAGGAAGTAGCTCCCCTTGTCCTCCACAATCAGCATGATATTGAGCACTCGCGAACCGGGGGTTGGCTTCGTTTTGCCAGCGATGGGAGGACCATCAGGCTTGAGGTACGTGCCAGTCGCGTCGACGACGATGTATTCGCCTTGATCGCTTTTGCCTTTGGTGACTTTGACCTTGCGATCCTTTGCTTCGAATTGGTTGATCCAACGTTTGATGTTGTCGTCCACACCGCCGCCGCCGCCGCCGAACTGGGTGATGACTAGTTCGCCGCCGTCTTTGTCCCCTTCCGCTGCATCAATCTTGAATTGTGCAACGCGAAACTGATTGCTCGGCTTTTCTTGTTTCCAGGCTTTCGGGACCTTCAATTTGATGTCTTTGACCTCGACGACCTGGGTAGCTTTTTCTTTGTCTTGCGCCACGACGACGCAGCACATGAGAACTGTGGCGGCCGAAACAGTCCACCAGCGAAACCGATTCATCATTTGGACTCCTGCTTGGGGTGAGATGGTCACATCGAGCGGGGATTCTCAAGCTCGATCCGCAGAATTGCAACGGCGAGGCAACGATGTCATCGTGGTTTAAGATTTCATCGGACCCAACTCATGAGGAACAGCGTATGGCAAAGTCCGTCAAAAACCGCATCGTGTTGATAACTGGAGTGACGAAAGGCTTGGGAGAGGCGATGACTGCAAAGTTCGCGAGCCTTGGTCATCGCGTAATTGGTTGCGGCCGGCGGGCCGAGGCGATTGCTTCGTTGCGTGGCCGACATGCGTCACCACATCGATTCGACGTTGTGGATGTCGGCAGCGATTCCGACGTGTCACATTGGGCAAAAAGTGTTCTCTCCGAGTTCGGCCCGCCGGATTTGCTGCTCAACAATGCGGCGGTCATCAATGGCAATGCGGCGTTGTGGGATGTGCCGGTTGAGGAATTTGATGCGGTCATTGACATCAACATCAAGGGAACGGCGAATGTTGTCCGCCATTTCGTGCCGGCCATGATCGAACAGAAACGCGGAGTGATCGTCAACTTTAGTTCGGGTTGGGGACGAGCACCCTCGAAGGACGTGGCTCCGTATTGTGCGTCCAAATGGGCGATCGAGGGGCTGACTCAGTCGATGGCTCAAGAACTGCCGGAGGGTATGGCCGCGATTCCTCTCGATCCAGGCATCATCTGTACCGAGATGCTGCGACGCTGCTTCGGTTCGTCCGCCAGCCGATTTCCCGATCCAACTCAATGGTCTGAGGTCGCAGTGCCGTTCCTCTTGCAGATTTCAGCCAAAGACAATGGCGAGCCGCTCAGCGTGCCGATTTAGCCATTTTTTGCGGCAATAACGCAATATCTTGAGGTATCCCGAGCGATCGTGCCAAGGAGTGAGCTGGCGACTTTGACGCCCGGAAATCGTCTTTGCTGGCTAGTACGTGGCTGATATGTTCCCGCTCCATTTGTCGGGGGGGATCACGAAAGAGATGAGGACGTCATGATGACGCGGAGCGCTCGCTGGATCGGCGTATGCGGACTATTGCTGATCTTATCTGGCTGTGGCTGGATTGGCTCTGACAGCGCGAACACCAATTCGAACGAGAACATTCCGGAATTGGGTGACAGCGAGAAGACCACGAAAGTCCGCGAAGCAGCTAAGACGAAGATCTCCACGGAGAATCCGCAACTGCAGTTGAAGATTGGCGACCGGTTCCCGCTGATCAAGACGGTTGAGCAGCGACTGAGACAACTGTCACCCATCGATGGACAGCCGATCGACAGTTCCTCGAAGTTGTCGATGACGTTGGCGGTCACCGTCGAGAACATCGATCAAGGAGTCAAAACGCTCGGCGTCCGTTATCAGCGAGTCCTCTACGATCACGACATTGCGGGTGAGACGGTCAGTTATGACTCGGCACTGTTGCCCAAAACAGTCCCCGTCGCGGCCCAGGTTTATCATGGGCTGCTCGATAACACTTTTTCGTTTGATCTTGGGGCCGACAATTGCATCGTCAAAGTGCATGAGTTCGACGAATTCCTGAAACGCTGCGTGCGACACGCCCCTGCGAGTCAACAGCAGGAGATGCTCACTTGCCTGATGCTGAACCAAGAAGATGAAGGAATTGCGAACTTCGTCGACGATAGCGTTGGCATACTGCCCTACAACATCGACGACTTGACCGCAGGTGGTGATGTCAAAGTCGGCTCGTCATGGCGCAAAAGTCGTGAAATCACGCGACCATTCCCGATGACCATCGATACGGCCTATCGGCTGGCGGAAATCAACGAGCGGTACGCCACGTTGGAACTCTCGGGCCAAATTGTGCCCGCGAGGATTCAGCGTGTCAGTAACACGTCTCAGCATCAGGGTGCGACCGAAAAGATGACGCTTCGTAGTGGACACAGCTTTGGAACGTGCACGATTGACCGCGAATCCGGATTGCCCATTCAGTCGCATGTCACCCGAACCATGAAGTTGACTCTGGAACTGCCGACCGGCGTGAAATTCGATCAGACCAAGGACATTGTCACCACGATTCGCACTTTCACAGAACAAGGGGCACCGGCAACCGCCGCAAAGCGAACGACCCCTCAACTGGCACCAACTTCATCCGAGTCTTCCCCTTCGGGAATTGTTGGAAGTGGGACCGGTCGACACGCCGAATGAGCGTTCCGCTCGGGCGGACACACCCACGGAACGAGTCCGTACCCAGCGCCGGAACGACAAAACACTCTTGCCGGTGGATTTTCAAGCCGAAAAATCGTCGCGCCGACGTGACTTTGCTCAACCGCATTTTTTTCGACAATGTGCTCACGGTTTGAGAAAAGCGATCTTATGATCGTCGTGCCTTTCGAAAGCGATGTTCCAGAACTTCGCTCGCTTCACTCCCTTCTTCTGACAAAGGAGCGGCAGCATGGCCACGGTCAGCGACCTACTTCGCGCGAAAGCGCCGCGTCCGGTCCTCACGGTCGACTTGGGAACGACCGTTCTAGTAGCCACTCAACGAATGGATCAGCATGCAGTCGGTGCGTTGCTGGTCACCGATGGCGGCAGGCTTTGTGGCATCTTTACCGAGCGTGACGTCCTGCGACGAGTCGTCGCAGCCGAACGGAATCCCGCCGCGACTTACGTTCGCGATGTCATGACCACCAACATGGCGTGTGCTGCGCCGAACACATCCGTGGACGATGCCCGCTCGATTTTTAAGGCGCATCGCATCCGGCATCTGCCCATCGTCGGAGCCGATGGCGAGTTGATAGGAGTGATTTCCATCGGCGATCTGAACGCTCATCTTGCCAACGACCGAGAAGTAACGCTGCACTTTCTTAACGAGTACCTGCACGGCCGAACGTAGCCGAAGCACTTCGTGACTCAAACTTTGGTCATGGAACGACCGACCTACGCTCGTTGAATCCGCTGCGTCAAATCCCGCAGACGGCTGAATTGTTGGACGAGCTTTGGGACTCCATCAATCCCCATCAGCAGCATCAGGATGTAACGGAATACGGCGAAAATGTCCCCCGGAGTTGCGGTCATCGACGAGCAAGTCCGCAGCATGGCCAGTACCATCACGCCCAGCACAAACACCTCCATCGTGCCAAAGTTCAAAGCCTCACAGTCCGAGAGTTTCACTCGCCACGACGCCACGGCGTCGTAGTGGCGACGGACGGCCGGTCCTTGGCAGTGGTCGATCACATCAACTTCGTGCTCAAGTTGGTCGTGCAATTGGCGGTTCAACTCGAATGTCCGCCGCGAATAAAGCCGGTTCAACACGACTACCGGCAACAGCAATCCCAGGCAGATCGGAACGAGCACGCGATCGTAGAACGCCAACACCACCAGCGCTCCGACAACGGAATACACCGACTTAATGAGCAGCGGCATATGGTTCTCGAAGAACTCGATAAATTCGTGCGACAGCGAACTGCGAGCCGCGACGCGAGAAAGACCCACTTCGCGACCGCGCTGGTCGACGACCAGATTTGTCGCGAGATCCGCGTAGATGCCGGAGTAAACTCGCGTGTCGTACATCTGCCGCAGCGAGCAGATCAGCAAGTGCGTCAGATGCTGACCAACAAACAACAACAGGCCATTTGATGATTCGTGGAGCAGGTCGTTGATAGCCAGTCCCAGCACAAACGGCTGCGACAGTCGCAACAAGTTTTCGAGGTTGAACAGAAAATAAGTCAGCAGAAGCTTGGCTCGATTTTGGAAAAAGATCGTGCGAAGTGGACTGGCTCTGCCCTGCGGCACTGTAACTTGGCGTCGTTTCGGCAACGGCGTCGGTTGAATCGGAATCGAATGAACGGGAACTGAGAGCATGATGGCCTCCCACGGTGCTTTCGGTGGAATCGTTTCGTTTGGAGACTGCCGGACGAAAGAGGGCAACAATCGTTCGGCGATCCCGGCCGTGAGCGGGTTCAGTGTGTTGGTTGATTGCTCGGTCAGCCAAACGCCACAAGACCCATCTCGGCAGCGTCGAGGCAGAACTCGATAAGGTCGCTCCGTGAGGTGGACCGATCGAGACGCTTCCAATCCGTCAGCGTGAATGGACCGTGGGAGGCCAAGGTCTCAACGAACTCTTTGCCGGCATCCTCGAACGCCGACGTGCGAATCTGGTGACCATTCGCGAAGAACAGCACGTCGGTCGGTGTCGTGGTTTCCGCATCGAGCAGCACGTTGGTTTGAAACGTCGCCCAAATTCGAATTGGATTCAAGTGGATGCGTAATCTCGAATTCGTCTGCCATTCAGCCGTCAGCCGATCCGCCAGACTGTGGAGTTCTTGAAAGCGGACGTGCCCTAATCGATTCATGCGGGCAGAGTTTTCGACTTCGTGGCGGGCGAGTTGGCAAGCGATGTGGTCGTGCTGCTCCAGTGACGTGACGTGAGTCAGCTTGAGCCAGCGCAGAAATCGATCACTGTCTGAACAGCCTGTGTCGTATGCGGCCAGCGGAACTTGGTGGATATACTCGGACACGAGTTCGTTCAAGTTGTCGAATGCGGCATTGAGCAGCTCAACTTGATCGAGCACCTTTGCCATCCGCTTGTCGAGGTTACCGTCCGTGAACAGCTTCACATGTCCGACCGTCATGCCGTCGGCCAGGAATGGTCGAACGTCTTCGACGCATCCCAAGGCCATCGATTGGACGCACCGCTGAATTTGGTCGCGGTAGTCGATCTTGTTCGAGGCGAGCGGGGTCATGACAGTCTCGTTCCCTCTTCCTGATGCTCCAGGGAGAAGTGTGGTCGTCCGTTTGCGCAGGACACAGTCACCGGCCTTCCCAACAATCGATGACAATATCCAACAAACTTCCACACTCCGCCCCGGAGAACCAGGAAGCACAAGTCACCACTCAAATCTCAAATTCGTACTAGCGCGAGCAATAGATCTCTTCGGCGATGGCTCGCGTTTGACGAATCTCCCGTCGCCAACTCCGTTCGTCTGGGTAGTTTTGATCGCGTTCCAGAAACACGGCGTCGATTTTTCGGCGCCCTTGTTCGAGAGCGTGGCGGTACAGACTCCACACCGGTTCCGGGATCGATTCTGAGTGACTGTCGATGTACAGGCCCGCCTGTTCGTCAAAGACACCGCCCGCCAAATGCAGTTGGACACGATCGGCAGCCGGCATCACTTCGGTGATGAAGTCATCTGCGTCGAAGCCGAAGTTGACCGCGTTGGCATAGACGTTGGTCACATCGAGCAGCCATCCGCAGCGAGTGTTCTTCAACACGCGATAAAAAAACTCCGCCTCGGTCATCGTCCCTTCGAACTGAAACAGGTAGGCGATATTTTCAATGTAGAATCGCCGGTCGCGACGGGCAAAAAACGTCTGTACGAAGTCAATGTTTCGGCAAGTCGCGTCGAGCGCGGCCGGTGTGAATGGAGGTGGAGCGAAGTGCCCCATCTCAGCACCATGCTGAGCATCGCGAGTGAAGCCCAGGTGATCGCTGATCGATTCGGCATCGTTCTCTTCGGCGATCGCCAGCAGCGCGTCGAGATAATCGCGACCGGGAGCGTCCGGACTGGCGACCGACAGTTTCAACGCGTGAATCCCGACGTGCTCGAATTCCTGTTCGCCGAGGTAGCGGTCGATACGAAGCGGGTCATCGGCTCGTTCAAACGTGATCTCGACCGCGTTGATGGCTGGGTCGTTCAGGATGTCGCGATTCTGTTCGCGGAGGGCATAACCGATTCCTGGCACGGTGAATCGTTCCGATGTGGCAATGCGAGCAGTGTCGACCATGCTGAGAGACATGGCGGATTCCTTCCAATTTCTGTATCCAAAATCAAACGGCGAGTGGCCAGTAGAACAGGCGGATGCGGCGATAGGATTGAGTGCGATTGAGAACGCTCACACAATCGGGGCTGGACGGCCTCCACTCGCCGCATGGTTCAGGAGCTACCGGCCACCGCGACAACATCGGCAGCAACGGCAACAGCGATGGCGTTCGGCAGATTTCTTGAGGGAGTCGTCTGTTCGCAACTCAGTCAGTTCGCGAATCGCTTTCTTGGTCTTTGACAGAGTGGTCATGGCTTAATTCCTTCTGAGCCCCAGAGTGCCCGAAACGAGTCGAATCCCGCATTCGCTTCAGCGAGACCATCCCATCTGAATCGTTGACTTCGATTCGGTTGGCATCATTCATTTGCAGTCGGGGTGCCAATCCCGCGGAATCTGGTTGTGGTGACAGCAGGCATCGGTTTTTCCGCAAATCGCCGAGTTTCTGGCCAAATAGTCGCGGAGAGCCAGGCGACTCTCGATTTGATGGGCCGTCGTCAGGATGGCAACAACCGTGATCGGGCGGATGGCGGAGTTGAATGCCGCAGACAATCCGGCGTAGTGCTGATTGCAGTCGACGATGCGGTGTTGCAATCGACTTCGAGGGGCGCGGGCGAGAGGGAACTCAGGAGTCGCTGCGGTCGAAATTCTGGAAAAGCGATACGCCTCGGCGAAGGTTGTCCGATATATTGTCGCGACTTTCTTCTTCCCACCTCGCAGCCCACCATGCTTCGAACTTGCCTGCTTTTGCTGTGTTTGATCGCGCCTGTCGCAGCGACGCTCGCGGAAGAGCGTCCGTCGGTCCCCCGCGCGAGCCGCTCGCCGCTGTTTGAATCGCAAGTGCGGCCGATTCTCAAGTCGCACTGTTTTCAGTGTCACGGCGAAGAAGCGAAGCAGGAAGCGAAACTCGACTTGCGACTGGCTCGGTTGATCGCCAAGGGGGGCGAGTCTGGCCCAGCGGTCGTCGCCGGCAATCATGCCGACAGTTTGCTCTGGAAGCGAATTACGGCTGGTGAGATGCCGCCCGGCGAGAAGAAGCTGAGCGAAAAGGAACGGCAAATCATCGCGGCGTGGATTGATGCCGGAACGAAGACGCTTCGGCCAGAGCCGGAAGCGATTTCGGACGATGATGTGACCGAAGAAGAGCGATCATTCTGGTCGTTCCAGCCGATTCGACGACCGAGCATCCCGCGAGTGAAACGGGCCGACGTGCTACGCACTCCCATCGATGCGTTTTTACTGGCTCGTCTCGAAGAGGACAAACTTTTGTTCTCCGAGGATGCCGATGCGGCGACGCTGGTACGGCGTGCGTCGTTCGATTTGCTCGGATTGCCGCCGTCTCCGGCAGAGGTCGATGACTTTTTGGAGGATCGCGAACCAGGTGCCTACGAGCGGCTGATCGATCGATTGCTGGAGTCGCCGCACTACGGAGAACGGTGGGCACGGCACTGGCTCGACATCGCCGGATATGCCGACAGTGATGGCTTCGGCGAGAAAGACCTCGAACGCAAGTGGGCCTTCAAGTACCGAGACTGGTTGATCCGGGCGATCAACTCCGACCGTCCGTGGGATGAACTGATTCGCGAGCAACTCGCGGGCGACGAACTGCTCCTCTCGGTCACATTGGGAGATCGTGCGCCGGTGAAGGGGAAGGCTCCAATTCAGTATCGCGACCTCACGGCGCAACAAGCGGACATGCTCATCGCGACGGGATTCCTTCGCATGGGGCCGGATGGAACGGGTGATGCCGCGGTCAATCAAGACATCGCCCGCAACGATTGCATGGCCGAGACGATCAAGATTGTCAGCTCATCACTGTTAGGTTTGACGGTGGGGTGTGCTCAGTGTCATCTGCACCGCTACGACCCAATTTCGCAAGTCGATTACTACCGGATGCGAGCGATCTTTGAGCCGGCTCTCGATTGGAAGGACTGGCGGAATCCGAACGCTCGGCTCATCTCGCTATGGACGGTCCAGCAGATCGAGCTCGCCGAGAAGTGCGATGTCGAAATCAAGCGGCTCGAAAAGGAACGAGCCGACAAGATCGAGGAACTGGCTGCGTCCTTTCGCGAAAGGAACATGGAAGGACTCCCCGACGAGTTGAAGGAGAAGATTCGCGAGGCCTTCAAAACGCCGCTCGCTCAGCGAACTCAGGAGCAGAAGCAGTTGCTCGCGGATCATCCCAAGGCGGCTGTCGGCGTGAATTTGATCGATCGTAATCTCAAGGACGAGCACAAAGCGATCATGGACGAATACAACAAGCTGATCGCCGCACAGCGAGCGATTCGACCGGAGGACGATTTCGCGCATTGCCTGACCGAAGTCCCCGGCAAGATCTCGCCGACGTTCCTGTTCTTTCGAGGCGAATTCGCTCAGCCCAAACAAGAAGTCGCACCGGGCGAATTGAAGGTGCTGGCTACCGCTTCAAACATCACGATCCCTCGCGATGATGAGAATTTGCCGACCTCCGGCCGCCGCTTGGCGTACGCTCGGCTTTTGACGAGCGGCGAACATCCGCTCGTCGCACGCGTTTTCGTGAACCGCATCTGGATGCACCATTTCGGACGTGGCTTGGTCGCAACGCCCGGAGACTTCGGACGACTCGGCGAACAGCCATCGCACCCGGAGTTGCTCGATTGGCTCTCCGACGAATTCATGCGCAGCGGCTGGTCTCTCAAAAAGCTGCATCGCACCCTGATGATGTCGACGGCCTATCGGCAGTCGTCACGTCGGCGACCGGAGCTGGAACCTGTCGATCCCGACAATCGATTGCTCGGCCGCATGTCGATCCGCCGTCTGGAAGCCGAGACGGTGCGTGACGCGATGCTCGCGGTCGGCGATCAACTGACTGCAAAGCTGTTCGGAGCACCGATTCCCGTCACACCCGACGAGACGGGGCAAATCATTGTCGGCGTCGACACGCGCGACACCGCCGGTCGCCCGACGGGCAAGATAGTGCCGCTCCACGGCGAGGAATACCGCCGTAGCCTGTACATCAGCGTTCGCCGCACGATGCCGTTGGCGATGCTCGAGACCTTTGATGCCGCGACGCTCAGCCCGAATTGTGCGGTCCGCACGCCGTCCACCGTCGCTCCGCAATCGTTGATGCTGATGAATAACGATTTTGCCGCGGATCAATCCACAGCATTGGCCGAACGAGTCGCTCGCGAAGCCGGCAGCGTCCCGGCCACTCAAGCTCGGCTCGCCTGGCGACTGACACTGGCACGTGACCCGACTGAGACACAAATTCAATCGGCCGTCGCGTTCCTCACTGAACATGCCGAACAATTCGCCGCACAGCCGTCCGACAAGAAGAATCTTGTGCCTCCGTCTCAACGGGCCTTGACCAGTTTCTGCCAAGCCTTGCTGATTTCGAACGGCTTCTTGTACGTCGATTGAACGATTGGGAAAAAGAACCATGCTCAACCGCCGCCATTTTCTCGCCACTCAGGGTTTTTCGCTTGGCTCACTGGCGCTGACTTGGCTGATGGAACGTGACGGAATTGCCGCCGCTCCGGCGAAGCCGACTCTCGAACGGCCGACATTTGACTTGAAGCAGAAACAGCCACACAGCGAACCGCGTGCTCACGCAATGATCTCGATGTTCATGCAGGGTGGGCCAAGCCACGTTGATCTGCTCGATCCGAAACCGGAACTGTCCAAGCATCACATGCAGGATTACTCCGGCGGCGACTTCAAATTCGACAGCACCGATCAAGCCAGCCGCAAGCTGTTTGCCGGTCCGTGGAAGTTTCGCCCGCACGGCGACTGCGGCACGGAACTCAGCGAACTGCTGCCACATTTGGGCGACGTCGCCGATGACATCTGCGTGATTCGCTCGATGCGGACCGGCGTGAACAATCACGGCCAGTCAATCCTGGCGTTGCAATCGGGAGTCGTCGTCCCCGGACGTCCGTCGCTCGGTTCTTGGATGACGTACGCTCTAGGCAGCGAGAACGATGATCTGCCCGCGTTCCTCGTGTTGCGAGATCCAGCCTCGTTGCCGGTTGAGGGTGTCTACAACTGGTCGAACGGTTTCCTGCCGTCGCTGTTTCAGGGGACGGTCGCGCGACCGACCGAGCCGCGGATCGCGAACCTCGATCCACCGCCACACATGCAAGGCAAACCGCAGGAGCGATTCCTCGAGTACCTCAATCAAATCAACCGCGAGCATCTTGCCGAGAGACCTGGCGAAAATGATCTCGCCGCGCGCATCGCCAGCTACGAACTTGCGGCAAAGATGCAGTCGGCTGCGAAAGAGGCGTTCGACATCTCCGGCGAAACGAAGGCCACGCAGTCGATGTACGGACTCGACCGCAAGGAATCGCGTGAGTTCGGCACTCGTTGCCTGATCGCCCGCCGGCTTGTCGAGCGTGGCGTGCGATTCGTGCAGCTTTTCACGGCCAACCAAGAGTGGGACCATCACGGCGGAATCATCACCAGCCTGCCGAAAGTTTGTCTCAAGATCGACCAACCCGCCGCCGCGCTGGTGCGAGACCTCAAAGAACGTGGCCTGCTCGACACAACGCTGGTCCACTGGGGCGGCGAAATGGGACGACTGCCGGTCATTCAAAACGAAAAGAACATCGGCCGCGACCACAACACCTACGGCTTCAGCCAATGGATCGCGGGCGGCGGTGTGAAGGGCGGTCTGACCTACGGAGCCACCGACGAGATCGGCCACAAGGCTGTTGAAAACGTCGTCATGCACCACGACTACCACGCAACTCTGTTCCATCTGTTCGGTCTCGACCCGCACCGAGTTGCTTTCCCGCGAGCGACCGGTACCAGCCAACTCATCGAGACACAGCAAGCTCGTGTCGTTCGTGACATCTTGATCTGATTCCCTCGGCGGACAGAGGAAATGGAGATGATGATGCGCACACGAATTCCGCGAACGGCCTTGTTGTTCGCGATGTCCCGGCCGAACGATGGCTCGAGGTGCCGCGCAATGGGATCACTCGCGACAAAGAACGTCGCTTCCGATGCCTGCAGAACTCGATGCGGCCTGCGCAACGGATTCGGTGTTGTACATTTCAGTATTTGATAAGTGGGTGCTCCACACGAAGTGTTTCGAGGCTCAGAGGCTGCTAGATCTCAAAAACCAGCTCGAAGACAGTGAAGCCTTCCGTGACGACATCGGCAATCCGCTCCTGATGTTGTCGATCGCGGTCACTCGTAAAACCAGAGAAGGCAACGTTCCTGGTCCTACGCAAGCACTCTCACGCATCGACGCGCTTCGTACCGGCACGCAATGGCCGGCTTATCTGAGCTTTGACGAATCGAACCTCAGACAACTGCAGGTCGGCACACTTGCCGATTTCGTCGTGGTGAATCGTGATTACCTCGCCTGCGCAAATGACGAACTGGTGAAGCTGGCTGTCGAGCGAACGGTCGTCGGCGGACGGACGGTGTTTCGGAAACAGCCTGATGGACGTGCGTGTCCAAGCTACTTTGCCAATCCGCGTTTTTGGCGAGCAGTCACAATGGAATAACCGCGGACATCTTGAATCTCGACGTCGGACAGCACGAAGTGCAGATTGTTGCGATACCAATTCGGGCTCTTGGTGACGAGAAACAATCGGCCACCGGGTTTGAGAGCACGCGCCGCCGCTTCGATGAAGATCGCGGAGATGGCCCAGTTCGAATAATACGGCGGATTGGCCACGACGAGATCAAAAGTGCTGGGGAATCGAACGTGGCCGGAGTCGTCCAACTGAATCGATAGCCACGAATGCTCTTCCTCGGAAAGGGGGCCTCCTGCCTGCGATGGCTTGATGGGCTGACTGATGACCTTAATCCCGTTCAACTCCGCGCCGTACAGCGTGCATTGCAGAGCGCGCGGATTGGAATCGACCGCATGAACATGAACTCCAGGCTGGCGGAGCGCCAGCGCGATGCCGACGGTCCCCGCCCCACATCCAAGGTCGAGAATGTGGCTACCCGGCAAGACCGCCTGGCTGGCTTCGGTCGCTTCCAGCAAGGCACGCGCACCGACATCGAGCTGGCGATGGCTAAAAACGCTGGGACGGCTCACTGCATGAATCAAGTGTTCACGCTCACCGTCGCGAAAAGCGAAGTTCGCTGTGAATTCTCGCACCCGTCGAAGCGGCTCCGTCTTTTTAGCGAGATACACGACGCCGCGCGTCGCAGGGCGTTTCGTGACCTTTCCGAACAGCAATTGAATTTGATCGTGTAGCCAGTCGTCATTCGGATTGTTGGTCGAGGCGATCAACCGACCGCCGATCTCCAGACGCTCGTGAGCTTGCTGCAGCAACTCCCGTGTCAGTTCCGCTTCACCATTTTTTCGGAACGGCAGGACGATGGTGTCGAACGGCCCCTTGGGAAAGTCGGTCTCGCAAATCACCGAAACGCTGCCCGGTCTGAGGGCGATCTCTTCGCGAGACTTCTTGGCCAAGAAGACGTCCAGGAAAAAGCAGGTGACTTCGAACTCCGGCGAGCGATTGGCCACTGCGCACGCGAACTGCCCTCGACCAAGCGACGTACAGAGCACTCGGTTGCCGATGACGTCGCCCAGCGCGTCGATCACTAACGCTTCCTGCAACGGCGATGAAGTGTCAAATTCCACGACACCGTGGGCCACTTGGACATTCGATTCCGATGGAGTTTGTATGGAACGGGACATTGTGGGTCTTGTGACTTCCGAGATGAGCGACTGCAATGCGGAGATTGTGACACGGGCATTTCGCGGAAACGAACAAAAATCGCCAATCCGAGGATTTTGCGATGATTCCAGTCCAGTTTGTCAGACGTCTTTCGCCGCTTATGGCGGTCGCGGGAGTGCTGATCGGCCTCTGGTTCGCCGAGTCAAGCTGGTCCCAAACGACGAAGCCCAAAGTGAAATCCTCGGCGAAGAAGCCCAACGATCTTGAGGAGGAACTCGCGAAGTACGTCGCGCCACTGACTGGCAAAGAGTCGCCGATCGCCGTCGGCAAAACAGTGACGGTCGTACTTTCCAACGGTAAGACGCTGACCGATTTTGAAGTCACGGAGACTCAGCTTGGCAAAGGAGACGAGACGCTCAAGCTATTGGGACTTCAAGATGCCGATGGCAAGAAGAAGCAAAAGCTCGCCGGCACATCCATCGCAAGAGTTCGCTCGGGCAACCGCGATTACGACGTGCGGCTCGATCCCGCCAAAAAGGGGCCTACGCTGCTCGATGTCACTCAGCGAGACCTCGATGTCACGGAGCGTCTGAAAGGCACTGGTAATCAATTGTGGGATGACCCATCCGACGACGAACGAACCAAAACGATTGCTGAGTACAAAGAATTCTTGCAGAAGGTGCAGGCGGACTACCAGTTTCCTCTCAAGCTGTATGAAACCAGATTCTTCATGGTGTTGTCAGATATTCCGGCGGCTCAAATGACGCCGTATGTCGCATCGCTAGATGCGATGTACTCCAAACTCAGCAGCGCGTTCGGTGTTCCCAAAGACAAAAACATCTGGTTGGGAAAGTGCATGGTCTTGGCATTCCTCAACGAGGAATCATTTCACGCCTTTGAGCGGACCTTCATGGATAATTCGGACACGCAAGGAGCTCAAGGCCTGCATCATTCCGCCAGCGACGGACGTGCGATCATCAGTTGTTATCGCGGCAACAACCCGTCGTACTTTGCGGTCGTACTGGTTCACGAAACGGCTCACGGCTTTCTGCATCGGCTGCGATCTTCAGTTCACATACCACCTTGGATCAACGAGGGCATTGCCGACTGGGTCGCAGGAACAATTGTCACACAAAGCAAGGCGGTCACCGAGCGACAAAAGGACGGAGTCGATCGTCTGCGGCAAACAGGCTCGCTGGGCGTGAACTTCTTCGACGAACGAGCCAACTTACAGCCATGGCAATATGGCATCGCTTCCAACTTGACCAACTTCATGCTGCAAATCGACCCTGGCCGCTATCGAATGTTCATCTTGGGAATCAAAGAAGGCTTCACCCCAGAAGAGGCTCTCAGCCGAGCCTACGGCATCACGCCCGCCGAGTTGATTGCACAATACGGCCGCTCGATCGGCCTGAATGGACTACGACCCTGATGTCGCAGACCAGCCTTTCCTGCTGACTCGATCAACGCCTGAAATCGATTCGCCAATTTCAGCCCGGCTCAAAAGGGGGACTTACTTTTGCGCCGCTTGCGGATTTCGCAGCAACGTCGCGTAGTCCAACGAGATTTGCAGCACCTCGTCGTTGTAGGTATCGACCGGGAAGATCGGAGCGTCGCTGCCGCGTGTGCTGGGGTCATCCTTGTCGGTTTCGTCCTGCTCCTTCTTGTCCTGATGCCGCTCCGCTTTGAGGACCGACTCGTTCAGCGAAATCGCCTTGCGATTCTTTCGTTCGAGATAGCGATCGACGTCCTTCTTGATTTCCTGAAATTTTGGATCGGCGGTGACTCGGCGTTCCGAGCGATCCCGCAAAGCCGAAATCATTTTCTCGCTAGCCATGTCAGCGGATGCGTGGGATGCAGGCGGGATGCGGTCAAATTCCAGCGCGTTGTCCAGCGATGATTCGCCGAGATCCATTTTGTCAATCAGCGATGGCAGCACGATGTCCGATTTCACGCCGTCCTTTTGTGTGCTGTCGCCGTTGACGCGGTAGAACTGTTGAATGGTCAGCTTGAGCGCTCCGCGATCGGTGCGGTTCAAGAACATGCCCGAAGTGACGGGCATTACGTTTTGAACGGTCCCTTTGCCATGCGTGGTGGTGTCGCCAACGATGATCCCGCGCTGATAGTCCTTGATAACTCCCGCAAAAATTTCCGAAGCCGATGCCGACAACTTGTTGCAGATCACAACCATCGGTCCGTTGTACACCACACCTTCAATATCGTCGTCATGTGATTTGATTCGCCCGTTCTGTTCTTTGACCTGGACGATCGGGCCTTTGTCGATGAACAGCCCGGAAACATCGATCGCTTCGCTGAGCGCCCCGCCACCATTGGTTCGCAGATCAACGATGACCACATCAACCCCACCTTGCTGCTGGAATTTCTGCAATACCGCCTGAACGTCGCGAGCGGTGCTCTTGGCATTCTCGACGCCATCTTGGAAGGCTTGGAAGTCGCGATAGAACGACGGGATGTTGATGACACCAATGCGTCCCTTGCGACCGGGAATCCGCTTATCGGCTTCGAGTATCTCCCCTTTGACTTCCGCGTTAGTCAGTTCGATTTTCTTGCGAGTCAACTCGTAGAGCAAGACTTCCCCACTATCACCTTTCTTCACTTGCAAGCGGACTTTGGTACCACGCTTGCCGCGAATCATTCGGACCACTTTGCTGAGCTTCATTTCCATGATGTCAACCATCTCACCAGTCTCTTGTCCGACCGCCAAGATCTTGTCGCCTGCCTTGAGGCGTCCATCTTCGGAGGCGGCTCCGGGCTTGACGATCTCGCGGACAATCGTGAAGCCATCCTCAGATTGCAGCGACGCGCCAATGCCGTCCAGGTTCAGCGCAATCGCGATTTGAAATTCTTCCTGAGACTGTGGCGACATGTAGCTCGAATGCGGATCGAAGCAGTGCGTCAGCGCCGAAAGGTACAGCTCCAATTTTTCAGGATCTTCGGTCTCTTTTGCCGCCTTTTGCAACATTCGATACCGCTTGTGCAACCGTTCCTGGGGATCAACGGGCGAAGTCTGAGTCTTCTCGCGGCCGGGACCAGCCTTGGGCTTCTGCTTGCCAGCAGCGATGTCCTCGTTGTCGAGCCGAGCGTTGATCAGTTCAAACTTGATCCGCCGACGCCAGCGGTCATTGAGCTCGTCTTGAGTCTTCGCGGGAGCGATCTTGTCGGTGTCGACCTCGATGGACTCATCGACGGTGAAATCGTGCGGTGTGTCGATCAGCTTGTGAGCGACCTCCATCTGTCGTTCGACCCGCTGCAGATACATGTCCCACACGTCATAGGCAAATTGCGTGTTGCCGGCTTTCACCAGATCATCCAACGTGGTTTTGAACTTGCTGAGTTCGTCGATGTCCGGCTGAGTGAAGTACAGCTTCTGCGGGTCGAGCGTCTTCAGAAAGCGGTCCACCAACTTGCCGGAAATCTGGTCATCAATTGGGTGCTGGCTGATGTGATATTTCTGCACCATGTTGCAGACAAGCTTCGTGGTGGTCTCGTCATTCGGATGATTCGCCGCCAAACGATCAGCAAAGCCCGTGACCGCAGCCAACAAGAGTAAACCAGCACATAATGTCCACGCGGTTCGTGACGGATTCGTCAGCTTCATGAGATGCTTTCGATGGGCAAGAGCGACAGAAGAATTAAGCCAAAAGCTCAGTCCAAAACACCGAACCGATAGTAGTTCAACCCCTCAAACGGGACAAGAGGGCTGCTTTGAGAGGAGAAGCGAAAAGTGCGGAGTGCAAACTGCAAAATATCTGGCGATGTGAATCTTTTTGCCATTTTGCACTTTGCACTCTTCACTCTGCACTTTGCAATGCGTTCATCCCACCGATTCCACAACTGTAAGGCGATTGATTTGCCTGCCACAGACTCCGATTTGCCAGCGACTCTCTCCGGGAACAGAGTTCCTTCACCCGACCACTTCCAGAGTGAGGTCGCATCTGGCGAACGATTCGAGTTCGGAAAAAATTGGCGTCGTTTTCTCACGCTGCTCAATGACGAACGGATCGAGAATGCCGTTAAGTCTCTGCAAACTCAGCTCGGTCTCGATCGGCTCGATGGTCTGCGATTCTGCGATGCCGGCAGCGGCAGCGGAATGTTTTCGCTTGCCGCGCGACAGCTCGGAGCGACCGTGCATTCGTTCGACTTCGATCCGAGTTCCGTTGGCTGCACGCAAGAGCTCAAGCGACGCTACTTTGCCGACGATCCGCATTGGACGATCCAGCAAGCCAGCGTGATCGACACGGCCTATCTTAAGACACTTGGTCAATTCGACGTCGTATATTCCTGGGGTGTCTTGCATCACACCGGAGCGATGTGGCAAGCGATCGAGAACGTGACTCGGCTGGTTGCTCCGAACGGCCGGTTGTTCATCGCGCTCTACAACGACCAAGGTTGGCTGTCGCGGATGTGGCTGGCGGTGAAGCGGACGTATTGCTGCTGCACGCTCGGCCGGTGGGCGATGACGGCGATTTGGGTGCCCGGCTTCTTCGCTCGGATGTGCGTCGCCAGTTTGGTCGCCCGTCGCAACAAGTTCGCGGCGTATCACCACGAGCGTGGCATGTCCCCCGTCCACGACTGGATCGACTGGATCGGCGGCCTGCCGTTCGAAGTCGCCAAACCGGACGACGTCATCTACTTCCACGAGCAACGCGGCTTTGAGTTGCTCAAGCTGACGCGAACGAAAAGCCTCGGCTGCAATCAATTCGTGTTTCGATTGCGTTGTAATTCGACGACCGAAGTGACTGACGACATCCGTACTGCGACCATCGGGGAGCAGCCCGCGTCGGCCGCTCCCTGACGATCGTGTTACCTCTTTCCGCCTGGATTGCGAGGTACAATCGCAACGACCTTTGTAATGTCGCCGTCAAGGAGACCCCGATCATGCTTGCTCGAAGTCATCGTCGCCAGCTTCTCTCGGCTGCCGTCGCATCAAGCGTTGCGTTTCTTCTCAATGGCGGTCGCATCACGGCTGCCGACAAGCCCGCACGGAAGATCAAGTACATCGACATCCACACACATCTGGGAGCGTTTTACTTTGGGCAAGAGCTGACGGCGGAGTTGCTCGTGCGGTTCATGGATGAGCATGACGTGGAGAAGGCGTGCGTGCTGCCGTTGATTTCGCCGGAGTCGGCTCCGGTGGCTCAGCCGGTGACGACGGCGATCGCGGCGTTCAAACTGTATCCGGAGCGGATCATTCCGTTCTGCACAGTCGATCCGCGAGCCGTCACCGCGCCGGGTCAGCGAACCGGGCATGTCGCCGGCGTGAAGGGGATCGCCGACATCCTCAAGCGGTATCAAGACGCCGGCTGCCGCGGGTTGGGCGAGCACAAGACCGGATTGTGGTTTGACGCTCCGCAGCAGATGGCGTTGTACGAAGCGTGCGAGTCGGTCGGGCTGCCGATCCTGTTTCATCTCGACGACATTCGCAACCCGGATACGCCGGGACTGCCTCGGCTGGAGAACGTGCTTAAGGCGTTTCCGAAGCTGCCGCTGATCGGCCACGCCGCCGGCTTCTGGGCCTCGATCAGCGGCGACGCGACGTTCGAGGATTTCGGCCGCTACCCCGAAGTCCCGAAGAAGGTCACGGAGGGCGGCGCGTTGGATCGCCTCATGAAAAAATACCCGAACCTCTACGGCGACCTCTCCGAACCCGGCGGCGAACGAGCCCTCGCCCGCGACCCCGCTTTCGCCCGCGACTTCCTGATCCGCAACGCCAACCAACTGTTGTTCGGCACCGACGTCCTCATGCCCGGCCAAAAGATCCCGCAGTTCGAGTTGCTCGGTTCGTTCAATCTGCCGGAGGAAGTGCAGTTCAAAATTTTTCGAGGCAACGCTATCAAGTTGCTGAAGCTGGATGGAAAGTGACAACTGCGGAATGAGCCAATGGAGTTGAGAGCATGAGCCGATCAATTCGAGAAGCATTGAACGCGGTGCTGATCGTGTTTGGCATTCTGTCGGCCGGCATGGGGCTGAACGGATTCTTGTTGTCGAGTAACTTCATCGACGGTGGCGTCACCGGAGTGAGCATGTTGCTGGCCAAGATGACGAAGCTGCCGCTCGCGATATGGCTGCCTGTGGTCAACCTGCCGTTCATCGCATTGGGATACCAACAGATCGGGCGAGCTTTCGCGATTCGGAGCATTCTGGCGATAGCGGGGCTGACGCTCGGTCTGGCCGTCATTCCCTATCCCGACGTAACGCCGGACTTGGTGCTCACGGCGGTGTTCGGCGGTTTCTTCATCGGCTCGGGAATTGGATTGGCGATGCGTGGCGGAGCGGTGCTCGATGGGACGGAGATCGCCGCGCTGCTCGTCAGCAAACGCAGCCATCTGCTGAGCGTGGGCGATGTGATTCTGCTGTTCAACATCCTGTTGTTTGTAGTCGCAATCTTTGTACTTGGCGTTGAGCCAGCGCTGTACTCGATCCTGACGTATCTGACGGCGGCGAAGACGCTCGACTTCGTACTGCATGGCATTGATGAATACACCGCGATCACGATCATGTCCGAACGAAGCGCCGCGATCCGCGAGCGGATCACCCACGAACTCGGACGCGGCGTCACGATCTACAAGGGTCACGGCGGCATGACGGGGCACGAACTCGGAATCCTGTATTGCGTCATAACCCGACTGGAAATCGGCAAGGTCAAGACCATCGTGCGAGAGATTGATCCTGCCGCGTTTGTCGTGTTCCATCCACTCGCCGGTGCTGAAGGTGGACGAATCAAACGGACGACTCTGCATTAGCGTTCTCGCCCAAGGAGCCAAGCGATGTCCGCCCAAGAAGTGATCGAACCAGCGCTGCAATGGCCAGCCGCAGATCGCGCGGACGTGGAACGCGAATGGATTGCCGAACTCCAAACCTGTCGAAATAGGGCGGCACGCTGAGCGATGTCGGCTACGTAGACGAGTTGCTCCTGCGACTCACATTTCGACACGTCATCACTTTGGTTGCTGCTGCTTCGCCGCTGGCGATCGAGTCGGGGATGCCGACACCGGTCAAGTAACTTCCCGCAAGAGCCAGTCCAGGAGTCTTCTGCATTTCGCCTTGAATGCGTGCGACGAGATCGAGATGTCCGACGTGATATTGCGGCATCGCTCGCGTGTGTCGCAGGACGCGAATGAAATCCGGTTCGCCACGGACTCCAAGCAGTTCGCTCAGTTCACGGCGGACGACTTCCAAGATCGCTGCGTCGTCAAGCTCACACAATTCTGGCTGCAATGCTCCGCCGATGAACGTGCGGAGCAAGACGTGGCCATCGGGCGCTCGGCCGGGGAACTTGCGGCTGGTAAACGAGACAGCCAACAGCTTGCGGCGCTCGATGTGGGGAATGACGAACCCGAAAGCGTCCAGCGGATGCTCGATGTCGGCGAGCCTGTGACCGCTGGCGACGATGACGGTCGAGGCGTATTCGATACGATTCAATTCGTTCGAAAACCCTGGATGATTCTCGGCAAGCAATCTCGCCGCGACGAACGATGGTACGGCGAGGACCACTGCATCGAAGTGCTCGACACTGTCGATCGTGAAGGTCGCTTGGACGTCCTCGTCTGAACCTTCGGACAGGGGCATCCAAGCGACACGCTGCACCGGTGATGCACACCGAATGTCGGCAATTTCAGCGACGCGGCGAGTCAGCGTGGTGACCAATTCTTCGATGCCGTTCGGCAGGCTGACGAACATGCCGTAGCGGGCGCCGCTGGTGCCGGAAGATTTCGCTCGCGAAGAACGGAGCGCGGCGCGAATCAGGCTGCCGTGTTCACGTTCCATGTCGATGAACCGAGGCAACGTCGCCTTGAGGCTGAGCTTTTCTGGATCGGCGGTGTAGATGCCGCCGACGAGCGGTTGCACGAGTCGCTCGAAGGCTTCCGTTCCGCAACGGCGACGGACGAAGCTGGCGAGGCTTTCGTCCGCTCCGTCGCGGCGAGATCGGACGAACGCTTCGCCGAGCAATCGCAGTTTCCCGCACCAGCTCAGCAAAGGTGAGCGGAGCATCGGCCAGGCCTGCTCCGGCACCATGAGCTGAAAGCCTTCGGGAACCGGATACGCCTTGCCGCCGCGGAGGACGAGCGACTTGCGGAACTTCGCGTCGGTTGGAATCAGCCGGTCTGCGAGTCCCAGTCTCTCACACAGCCCATTCGCCTCGGGCTTGTTCGTGATCCACATGTCGGCGGCGTGTTCGACAAGGTACTCGCCAATCCGTTCGGTTCGCAGCACACCACCGAGGCGGTCGGAGTTTTCAAACAATGTGATCCGCACGTCACGGTTCTGCTCGGTCGCGAGTTCGTGGACCCGCAGCGCAGCCGAGAGGCCCGAAATGCCACCGCCGATGATCGCGATCCGGCTCATTCTTCCGCCAACTCGCCATCGGCGGAATCGAGTTCGTCCATTTCGTCGTCAGCGTCTCGCTTGGGTTCAGGATTGCGGCGGAAGACGGCAACGATGTCAGCCACCGGGACGACGTACAGGACGTTGGTCTGCTCGAAGTCGACGGGGATCGCATTCTTCGGATGGAACAAAACCTTGTCGTATTTCTCAATCGGAAAGTCGTGATCACGCTGCACCTGCACGCTGACCTCGACGATGCGGCCGGTGATCGTCGGGATCTCAGCGTGGTCGGGAAGCACAATGCCGCCGCGCGTCTTCTGGCGACCTTCGTCTTTGCGGATGAGAACTCGCATTCCGAGCGGTTCAACGTATTGGTTCAACTTTCGCTCCTCATTCCTGATCATTGGCAATTCGCGTTAGCGATCGTAAGTCCAACCATCCGAGAATCACAACCAATGCTATGCCGACCGCAACTCCGACGATCAATCCTTGAGTAACACCTTGTCCAACGCCAAACGCGAGC
The DNA here is from genome assembly GCA_016872645.1 of Planctomycetota bacterium. Classification (GTDB taxonomy): domain Bacteria; phylum Planctomycetota; class Planctomycetia; order Planctomycetales; family Planctomycetaceae; genus SXKJ01. The sequence continues at coordinate 46,992 of VGZH01000030.1, forward strand.
GGGTCGAAGCCCGGTGCGTCGCCGTCGCGCGCGATCGTGCGATAGTAATTTGGGACAAACCGTCCAAGTCCAAAGCCAACAACTCCGCCGATGAGCGTGAAGGCGATGGCAGAAGCGATGATCAGCGACAACGCTTTTGCAACGCTCATCACAGCACGGCCTCGATGACTTCGCCACGACTGATCGGGAACGGGCGACCGACGGTATCGTGCATCTCGGTCTCCGGTGAGTAGCCGAGGCAATGGTAAACCGTCGCCAGTATGTCGGCGGGGGTCACTCGGCCTTCGATGGGGAAGGCGGCGTCTTTGTCAGAGGCACCGTGAACGACTCCGCCACGAATGCCGCCGCCAGCCAACGCGACCGAGAAACACTGGCCCCAGTGATCGCGACCGGCGTTTCCGTTGATCTTCGGGGTGTGACCGAACTCGCCGCACCACACGACCAGCGTTTCATCGAGCAATCCGCGCTGCGACAAGTCCTCCAGCAGCGCCGAATAGCACTGATCCATGATCGGCATGAGCAGCGATTCGAGCGCCTTCGCGTGAGTCGCGTGCGTGTCCCAGCCACCTTGGTTCGGCTGATCTTTGATCCGCGTCCAGTTGATGCGGACAATGGATACTCCCGCCTCAACCAATCGCCTTGACAGCAACACGCTCTGTGCGTACCTCGACCGACCATAGCGATCGCGCACCGCTTCCGGCTCCGACGACAAGTCAAACGCCTTTCGCGCGGCAGACGCGCTGAGCAAACCGATCGCCTGCTGCGTGTCGTCGTTGAAACGTTGAACCGATCCCCCTTGCAAGGACTGATCGAGGTGCCGATTGACCTGGTCGAGCAGACTTCGCCGCGCATCGAACCGCAGCGAGCTGATCTCGTCCGGAAACGACAGCGCGGGGACTTTGAATTGGGGCGAACTGGGGTCGCAGTGAATCAGCCACGGGTCCGCCTTGTTGCCGAGGAACCCGGCATCCTGTCCCGGCCACGGAAAGTTTCCGTCGTTCCAAATGTGTTCGGGGAGCACGACCGACGGCGGCAATCCGTTTCGCGCCGGTCGCAGCGACCGCACGATCGAGTCGGCGCACGGCCAGAGGTTCGGAGCTTTCGCTGTCACGCTCTCGGCGTTGAGCGGAATGTGCGGCACGCCGGTCAGCATTTGATAGCCGCTGGACGAATGGGCGTTATCGCCGGTGACAACCGCTCGCAGCACGGAAATCTTGTCGGTGAGCATCGCGGTCTTCGGCATCAACTCGCCGACGAACAAGCCGGGAGTCTTCGACGCGATCGGGCCAAACGAACCACGAATCTCTGGCGGAGCGTCCGGCTTCGTGTCCCACGTCTCGTGCTGAGGCGCTCCGCCGGTCAGCCAGAACAGGATCACCGACTTCGCTTTGCCGAATGCGGCAGCCGGTGCCTTGCTCGTGCCTGTCGCCGCTCGCGCGGAGTTCTTCGCCGCCAGCAAATGCGTGAGCGACAAGCCTCCCACACCGAGACTGCCGACACGCAACCACTCGCGCCGGTTGACGCGATCGCACAGTGAAACGCCATCATCGAGAAACGTCAGCATGAGTACCTCCCACGGGGCAGTATCGTATCGGCATGCTTGGTCGCGACTCCAGCGTAGTTCGGACGGCTACATCAGATCGCTTGGCCGAACGTAGGCGTCCGGTCGATTCGGCTTTAGAATCCGCACGACCCGAACAGGCCGGTTGAAGCCGGATCTGCGAACTTGAACAAAGGAGTGCCCCATGACCAAAGAAGATATTCTGCAAAAAGTCGCGTCGGGCGAGATCACCCCGGAACAAGCCGGTAAGTTGTTGCTGACCGAAGCTCCGGCCCGCGGCACGCTGTACTGCAAGGTCAGCGAGAAGGGGGCGATCAGCGTCTACGGCCTGCAACGGATGCCGGTCACGCTGTACGTCGAACAATGGACTCGGCTGCTCGACTTCGCCGACACGCTCAAGCAGTTCATGAAGGACAACGACGACAAGCTGAAACGCAAAGGACAGTAGCCGCCATGACCCTTCGCCGGACCAGCCTTACGATTGTTCTCGTACTTTGGAGTTCGCCGTTGACGCGAGCGGACTCGAAGGACGAACCGGTCTCGTTCAACCGAGACATTCGGCCGATCCTGTCCGACGTTTGCTTTCAGTGTCACGGCCCCGATGCCAAGGAACGCAAGGCTGACTTGCGGCTCGACAACGATGAGCAACTGTTTGCCGAGCGAGACGGGTATCGCATTCTTGTCCCTGGTGATCCTGCCAAGAGCGATTTGTTTCGCCGGCTGATCTCGACCGACGCCGACGAGCAGATGCCTCCACCCAAATCGGGCAAGAAGATTTCGGCCGCGCAGATCGCCACGATCCGCCGCTGGATCGCGCAAGGGGCGAAGTACCAGGGGCACTGGGCGTTCATCCCGCCGGCTCGACCGGGTTCGCCGGAAATCCGAAATCCGAAATTCGAAATTCGAAATTTGATCGACCGGTTTGTGATGGCTCGGCTCGAACGCGAGGGGTTGCAACTCTCTCCGCAGGCCAACAAAGCGACATTGCTGCGCCGGGCCACTCTCGACCTGACCGGTTTGCCTCCCTCGATCGACGAGATCGACGAGTTCCTGGCGGACGAATCCCCCGCTGCGTTTGAGCGTGTCATCGACCGCTTGCTCGCCTCGCCTCGATTTGGTGAGCGGTTTGCTCGGCCGTGGTTGGATGCGGCGCGGTACGCTGACACGTCCGGCTATCAATCGGATGGTGACCGCAGCATGTGGCGCTGGCGCGACTGGGTCATTGAGGCGTTCAACGACAACAAACCGTTCGACGACTTCACGATCGAGCAACTCGCGGGCGATCTGCTGCCGAACGCGACAATGGACCAAGTCCTCGCGACCGGTTTCAACCGTAATCATCGCGGCAACGCCGAAGGTGGGATCATCCCGGAGGAGTACGCCGTCGAGTACGTCGTCGATCGGGTGGACACCACCGCGACGGTGTGGCTCGGCCTGACGTTGGGCTGCGGCCGCTGCCACGATCACAAATTTGATCCGTTCTCGCAGCGCGAGTACTACCAGCTTTACTCGTTCTTCAATCGCGTGCCGGAGCGCGGCCGCGCGGTCAAATTCGGCAACTCGCCGCCGTTCATCCGAACGCCGACACGCGCCCAGCAACGACAACTGCGTGACTTGCAACTTCGACGCAGACTTCTCGAAAACGAAAGCGAGCGGTTGTTTGCGTCGGTTCCGAAACTGCAGTCGAACTGGGAACAAATGCTTGCCGCGAAGCTGCCGGACACGATCGACTGGACGGTGACACGCAGCGAAGTGTTGCATCTTCCATTCGACCTCGACGGGAAGCCCGCCCCAGCTCGGCCCGATGCGATCAGAAGGGACAAAGTCCAACCGCAGCCGCTGGGACCAACGTCGGGCCCGCCGGTCGTGAAAGAAGCGGATCGCGCACCAGTGGAACTCGGCGAAGGGCGACTCGGCCGAGGGGCGCAATTCGACGGACAACGACGCCTCGCCGTCGGCGACGTCGCGAACATCGGATTCTTCGAGCCGTTCTCGATGTCCGTCTGGATCCGGGCCGACGCGGCATCGGGCACGATCCTGTCGCGCATGTCAGACGATCCGAACTCGGATGGTTACAACTTGTGCCTCGACAATGGCAAGCTGCAACTGAACCTCGTCAAACGCTGGCTCGACGACGCGATGCGCGTGGAAACGGCTGACGCGATTCCGCTGGCCCGATGGGTTCATGTCGGCGTCAGCTACGATGGCTCGCGGTTCGCCGCGGGCGTGAAGTTCTTCATTAACGGTCAACTCGTGAAACCGCGCGTTGTGCTCGATGAGCTGAACCAGGCGTTTGCATCGAAAGATGTCTTTCGCGTGGGCTTTGGCGGTTTGACTCCGCCGTTTCACGGAGCCATCGACGACGTGCGTCTGTTCGACGTGCAACTCAGCGACGACGAGATGTCGATCCTCGCAGTGCCAGAATCGATCTCGCAGCTTGCGGCGTTGTCGCCAACCAAACGATCGGTCGCCCAAGCGAACAAGCTGCGAGAATGCTTCCTGGCAGAACATGCCGCCGCTGAAATCGGCGATCGGCACCGCCAACTGCGGGAACTACAACTCGCCGAGCAACAATTGATCGAATCGTTTCCGACGACCATGGTCATGCAAGATGTCGCCGAACCACGTCCCGCACATGTGCTGATCCGCGGAGCCTACGACCGTCCCGGCGAATCGGTTCCACCGGGAGTGCCCAAGGCGCTGCCCACGTCGATCGCGGCTCACGATCGTGCGACTCGGCTCGACCTCGCTCGCTGGTTGCTGGCTTCCGATCACCCGCTGACCGCGCGGGTGATCGTGAATCGTTTCTGGCAGCAACTGTTTGGCAACGGCATCGTGAAGACGGTCGATGATTTCGGTTCACAAGGCGATTGGCCGTCGCACCCAGAATTGCTGGACTGGTTGGCCGTCGAGTTCCAAGGCGTAGCCGATGGCCGTCATCCTTTCTCCTCACGTTGGGACATCAAACGCCTTGTCCGATCCGTCGTCACTTCGGCCACATATCGCCAGTCGTCACAGGCCAGCGCCGATTTGCTCGCTCGCGACCCGGACAACCGACTACTCGCACGCGGGCCCCGTTCGCGACTGTCGGCCGAGATGGTCCGCGATCAGGCGCTGGCAGCGAGCGGACTACTGGTCGAGCAACTTGGTGGACCATCGATCAAACCGTATCAGCCAGAGGGCTTGTGGGACGATTTGCAGAGCACCGAAAAGTACGTTCAGGATCACGGCCCGGCGTTGTATCGGCGGGGCATGTACGTCTTTTGGAAACGCACAATCGCTCCGCCAATGATGGTCACCTTCGACGCGGCGGGACGAGAGACCTGCATCGTCCGTGAGACTCGCACCAACACACCGCTGCAAGCGCTCACGTTGCTCAACGAAGTCAGCTTTGTCGAAGCCGCTCGCAAACTGGCTGAGCGGACGCTCAGCAGCGGCAGCGCCGACGTTGATCGCCGCTTGCGTTCGGCGTTTCGCTCAGTCCTGACTCGCGAACCAAACGACCGCGAGGTCGCCGTGCTGCAGCGTGGAGTCGAGCGTCATCTGGCCCACTACCGTGCCCATCCGGCGGAGGCGGCCGAGGTCCTGCGCACCGGCGAATCGCCCGTCGATGCGACACTCGACCCCGTGGAAGTCGCAGCCTGGACGGCGGTCAGCGGATTGATTCTGAATCTCGACGAGGCGGTAACGAAGGAGTGATGCTTGCGCGTTACTCCGATCGAAAATCCTTGGCGAACGCCTTCGGGTTGAGTTCCTCACCGGTCGCGAATTTGGTCAGTTCGTTCCAGCTCAGAACCTGGCCGGGGGCGATGACCTTTGTCTTCATGAACTCGCCGACTTTCTTGTCAGCGACATAGGCCACCGTGCGCGGGTCTTTGCCACCGCAGACTTCGCGAGCAATCGTGTGATGCAACTGCGAGGCGAACAGTTCTCCCATCATGTAGTTGTGGTAGTAAACCGGCGCTCCGACGATGTGAATCTTGCTGGCGTAATCCGGAGCGTTGCGGCCGTCGGGCCGATGAACCATCTGGTACTTCTCCACCAGGTCCCACCACAGCTTGTTAAGATCCTGATCCGGATTCTCATAGAGTCCCTTTTCAAATCGCAGCATGACCTGGCACCAGCGCGAGAAGATCAGCAATTGATTGCGGAGCACTCTCGCGCCGGCGTCGCTGAGCTTCTTCCGTTCGGCAGGATCTTTGGAGGCGATCCCCATCTGTTCCTGCCACACGCCGTTCTTCGCGAGCCGGCCCATCTGCATGGCGACTCCTTCGGTGGTCAGAATGTGCGACGCGTTTCTCAGTACGTACGGCACTGACACCGGAATGTTCTTGCTGGAATAGATCGAATGCCCGAGTTCATGCAGCATCGTATCCATCCAGCGTTCGGACGGGACGATGTTAGCCAACACACGCACGTCACCTTCACGGTCGATGTCCGTACAGAAGGCGTGCGGCGATTTACCCGCCTTCTCGAACAGGTCGCTGCGCTGGAGCACGTCGTCGATCGGCAAGCCGATGCCGGTGTAAAACTCACGGCAAAGATTCAGAATGTCGGCATCCTTGTAGATCGCATCGAGGTCCGTGCCGAACACTGCCGGCGATTCCTGAAAGAACGGATCGTGGTAATGCCACGGCCGCAATTCGGCGACTTTGATGCCACAACTGGCCGCCAGCCGTTCGTCGATTTCCGCTTTTGCCTTGGCGAACGGCTCACGAGTCAGGGCATCGAGTTCATCGAATAACTTCAAGATTTGACCCTGCTCCTGTTCGTTGAGGTGCAGCATCATCTGGTGGTAGTTCGTGAAATCTAATTGTGCTGCCGCTTGATTTCGCAGTCTTGCCAGCCTGATTAAATCCTTCTCGACGTTGGCACCGACGCGCTTGCTCCCCTCCCAGACTTGTTGGCGTTCGCCGGAGGACTTCGATTCCTTGAGAATCTTTCGGACATCATTTTCCGTCAGCTTTTTGCCTCCCACATCAGCTCGAAAAACGTTGAAGCCTTTCTCGACGGCATTGGCCTTGGCAACCATTTCTCGCAGCAGCAGCGGATCGACTTGCTTCTCGAGATACGACAGGTACAGCACGTCGATCTGTCGAGCCAGCAGCTTGTCGCTGACCTTGCCCGATTCCTTGATTGATTTGATCTCGCGGAAAACGACGGGGTCGGCCAGCGCGGCGTCGATTTTGTTTTGAGCGACTTCCTTCCGTTGAAAATCTTCGTCCTTGCCGGAGGTATTGGCATCCCACCAGGCGATTCCGGCCTCCTTGTCGAGCGGCCTCATCTTGGCGACGTGGGCATCCACGAACTTCTTCGCGCGGGCATTCGTCGCGTCATCACCGATCGCCGAACGGCACAGCATCAACACGGACAAAGAAAAACTCAGCAGCAGCGACCGAGTGAGTGAGTGCATGATTCAACTTCGTCTCCGGAAAGTAGTAAATGCGTCTCGCTATCGGGCAATTTCGATCGCCTTGGTTTCACGCAGGACCGTGACTTTGATTTCACCGGGATACGTCAACGCCTGTTCGATGGCGGTCGCGATGTCACGAGCCATCTTGGCCGCTTCGCGATCGTTGACTCGGCCAGAATCAACGATGATGCGGATCTCGCGACCCGCCTGCACGGCGAAGGCTTGATCGACGCCGGGAAATCCAAACGCAACCGCTTCAAGTTCTTCGAGCCGTTTGATGTAGCGATCAAGGCTCTCTCGGCGCGCACCCGGCCGCGATGCACTGACTGCATCAGCGGCGGCGACCAGCACAGTGTAGATGTATTCGGGGCGAATGTCGTCATGATGCCCAAACGCGGCATGCACAACTTCCCCCTTCTCGCCGTACCGCTTGAGCAATTCGGCACCGACGGCCGGATGCCCCCCTTCCATCTCGTGATCGGCCGCTTTGCCGATATCGTGCAGGAATCCGCAGCGGCGGGCGATGTCGCCATCAAGTCCAAATTGCTCGGCGATCAAGCCGGTCAGATGCGAGACTTCAATCGAGTGCCGCAGCACGTTCTGACTGTAGCTGGTGCGGAAGTGCAGCCGCCCCATGAGATCGACCAACTTTTCGTGCAACCCCAGCACGCCGACTTCCTGGCAGGCCGCCTGACCGGTCTTGCGCACAAACTGGTCCATTTCTTTGGTCGTCTCCGCGACAACTTCGTCGATGCGCGTGGGATGAATGCGACCGTCCTCGATCAGCTTGACCAGCGACTGCCGGGCGATCTCGCGGCGAACCTTGTCGAACGCCGAGACCACCACCACGCCGGGCGTGTCATCAACGATCACGTCCACACCGGCGGCTTTTTCGAACGCACGAATATTGCGGCCTTCGCGACCGATGATGCGTCCCTTCATCTCATCGTTCGGAATATCAACCGTGCTGACCGCCAACTCGGACGTATGCTGCGACGCGCAGCGCTGTACAGCCATGCCAATAATTTCGCGAGCTTTGACCTCGGCCTGATCGCGCAGCTCCGCCTCATGCTTGAGGATCAACGTGCCGGTCTCGTTCTTCAGTTCGCGATCGAGTCGGTCGAGCAACTGCGACGTGGCCGTCTGCTTATCGAGCCCGCTGATCTTGTAGAGTTGTTCCTGCTCGTCACGCAGCAACCGTTCGAGTTCTTTGTCGCGAGCTTCGATGGCCTTCAGACGTTCCGCCAATTTCGTCTGGTTGGTCTGCAGGAATCGCTCCTTCTTGACGAGGTCGTCCTGCTGTTCCTTGAGCGACGCTTCGCGCTTATCGAGTTGTCGCTCGAAATCGCGGACCTCGTCGCGAGTCTTGTTGATCTCTCGTTCGAGTTCCTCGCGGCGTTTCAGAACGATTTCCTTCGCGGCGATCTCCTCGGTCCGCTTGACATTATCTGCCTCTCGCTGCGCTTGCGCGATAATCGCATCACGATCTTGATAGGCAGTGCCGCGCCGCAATCGCTCAAAGAAGAATCCAACAGCGCCGCCAAGCAGTAACCCCACCAATCCAATAATCGCTTCGGTCATGGCCTCGCAGCCTTTATTTTCTGCGAAACCACACACTCAACCGGTTAGTCGCCGCGTTCGCATGTGTGCGGCAACGGCGGTCAGCGGACCAAGTTAGCGATCTGAATTCAGAGACTTCAGATTGGATACTTCAACGGCCATCGGAATGCCATCCGCGCAACCCATCACCGCAACGAGTCCGGAATCGGTCAGGCGGCTCTGAGCGAGAGCTGACAGATCGAACCGGGCAACACGCAGGAAGAAAGCCTCCCTGCCTAGGTCGCTTGTTCGTTACCTCATGCAGCAGCGCGAACGGTGATGAAACCCCACACGACAGCCAGCGTCGGATTCCAGCTGAGAACCGCGAAGCGATGAACGCTGCGCCGCTCAACAAAGCCAGCACCCAAACCATTACCGTCAGCAATGTCTCATCGGCAGTGGACAACACGATGACACTCACGAAAACCGTCGAAGGAACGCGTTTCCGCATGGGCCAACGCGTCAGCCGCCGGAAACGCCTCGCAAACTTGCTCCACGGGCAGTTGAGCCTGTGGTTCTAGGAATTGTGTCCTGTGTCCGCCAAGCACAACCGCCTGACGAACAGCGTGAGCATCCTAACGCCGAGCCCTTTTCGGTCAACCAACTCGCGACAGACTCCGATCCGTGCTTCATTCCCTGTCAGGCCTCATCAGAAAACACAATCGACTTCGTCTCCAACCATGCAGTCAAAACTGGCTCCGGCTCGGACCGATATTCGACTCGCGAAAACTTTCGACTCTCAATTTGTTCAGCGATGGCATAGTCGATGATTGGCATTTGACCGCGCGTTATCGTCACGATCCGGGCCTCCATCTCAGCACAAAATGCCTCGATTCGACCGTGACCGATGAGCAAATCCCCGCAACGGGCTTGAACCTTCCGGGGGTGTTGCTATTTTGACAGGTGGAATTGTCGAAAACGAAACTCCAATTGAGACAAGTGACAGCGGCGAATCGGCTGCATTCGATTAGGTGCCGACATGAACGCAGACCTCTACGACGATTACATCTTGGATCACTACGAACGCCCCTATCATAAGGGTCGCATGGCCAGCCCAACGTGTACGCGCAGCGAAAATAACCCGCTGTGTGGCGACCAGATCCGATTAGAACTGAGATTGGATGAATCCGGACGAGTCGCCGAGGCTTTCTTCAGTGGAAAAGGCTGTGCCATCAGTCAAGCCGCGGCCTCGATCCTTTGTCAGTACGTCGAGGGCAAAACTTTGGATGAGCTGCGTGGCTTTCAAGCCCCTGAGATGCTGCGACTGCTGAAGGTGCCGCTAACAGCAACTCGGCAACGATGCGGGTTACTGGGTTTCAAGGTTCTCAAGACGCTGATGTACGAATTGGATCAGGCTCCAACTCCAGCGCAGCCGCAACCCACGGACACCAGTAAACTGGTGGTCGCAACCTCCGACTAGGAGTCTGCGAATGAACACACCACCGGTCAGCCTGACTCGCAGTCCATTCGACATTCAAGCCGTACGCGGAGATTTTCCGACCTTGGCACGTCCGCTGCCAAACGGAGCGACGCTGGCGTATCTCGACAACGGTGCCACCGCACAAAAACCGCTGTTGGTCATCGACAAGCTGCGCGAGATTTATGAGACCTGCACCGCGAACGCACATCGTGGCATTCATCAACTCGGCGATCGAGTGACCGTCGAACTCGAAGCGGCTCGCGAGAAAATTCGGTATTTCCTGAATGCGGCCGATGTCGCCGAGATCGTCTTCACGTCCGGCGCCACCATGTCGATCAATTTGGTCGCGCACGCCTGGGGTCGAAAATTTCTGAAGCCAGGGGATGAGATTCTGCTCAACGAAATGGAGCATCACGCCAACTTGGTCCCGTGGCAGCAAACGGCAAGGGCGACCGGAGCGAAACTACGATTCATTCCGTTAACCGCCGACGGTCGCCTGGATGCATTACACTTCGATCGGCTCATCACGAAAAGGACGAAACTCCTCGCGGTGACCGCGATGTCGAACGTGCTCGGAACGATTAATCCGATTCGAGAACTCGCGTCGCGAGCAAAAAGTGTTGGAGCGGTGATCTTGGTCGATGGCGCACAAAGCGTCCCTCACCTTCCGACGGACGTGCGTGATCCTGCCATCGATTTCTTGGCGTTCTCAGGACACAAGCTGTATGGCCCGACAGGGATCGGCGTACTGTACGGCCGACGCGAGTTGCTGGAAGCGATGGACCCGTTCCTGTGCGGCGGCAACATGATCAACGAGGTACAGCTCGAAACCTCGACGTGGGGTGAACTGCCTGCGAAGTTCGAAGCCGGCACCATTCCGATCACCGAGGCCATCGGACTCGGTGCAGCCATCGACTACGTGCAGTCGATCGGCTTCGAAGCGATCCACACGCAGGAATTGAAGTTGCTCGACCGAGCGTTACGGCTGTTGCCGCAGCAATCCGGAGTGACTGTTTATGGCCCAACCATCGAACACCGCGGATCGATCGTCAGCTTCACCGTCGAGAAAGTACATCCGCACGATCTAGCCGATCTGCTGGATCAAAAAGGGGTCGCCGTGCGAGCCGGACATCACTGCACGATGCCGTTGCACGACTGGCTTGATGTAGCAGCAACCGCACGCGCCAGCTTCGCCTTCTACAACACCGAGGCTGAAGTGGATACGCTCATCGACGCGATTCATTATGCTCGCCACAAGTTTCGCTTGGAATGAGGCGGACTCTCAGAAAGTCTTCCGATGCGGCGCTCACCACAAATCTTCGCAGTGCTCTTGAGTGTGGCCCTGCTGTCGCCGATCACCGCCGAGGATTCAGCGCGTCGTGAAAACGATCTTCGAACGGACGCTGCCATTCGAGTATTGGTGCAGCGCGGTGCCGTCGTGAAAAGATTCGCAGTTCGTGAATCGGACACCGAAGGCCTCTTGGTCCGATTGAAGGCGGAGCACCTGAATCCAAGAGGAATCATCGAATCGGACATCCTGTCGGCATTGCAGCCGCTGAGCGAATTGGCGATCGAGTTGCGCGGTTTGCCATTCAGCGACGAAGGCCTGAGATGTTTGTTTGCTTCGGTGAAACTAGTTGGGTTGGACCTTTCGGGTTCACAGGTTTCAGATCGAGGACTGCAGCAGTTGGCAACAACGCAAAGCCAACTGCGAATGCTCGATTTGAGTTTCACTCGTGTCGGAGATGACGGCTTAAGAGCAGTGGCTTCCCTGCGAACACTGCGACACCTTTCACTGATCGGAAGCCGCGTCACCGACTGCGGCACAACATGCCTGGCCCACTTATGCCAGTTGCACGAACTCTATCTCCACGAGACGGCGGTCTCATCAACGGCAGCCGGCCAACTACGGCGGAGACTTCCGATGTGCCGCGTCGAGCGATGATGTAGGTTTCAGAATCCACCCGCCGTCGGCTTGCTGGGTTTCAGTTGTGGTGGCTGCGAAGGCACTTTCAGCGTTTCGAACGTGTGCTTCACACGATCTTCAAGCTTCCAACGAGTATTTATCGCGCGCGGGAAAATCAGCACCATTCCAACATGCACGTCCTGGACTTCCATCCAATAAAAGACAGCGTTGATGGGCTGATCCTCGGGCGGGATCGAAATTGATTCGACTTTTCTCTTGCCGACGTACTTTGAGAAACTGCGGATCGGTTCCCATGGCCAAGCGGAGTCCGTCGTTTCCGTCTGAACGTTGTAGGCGTTAGCCAGCACGTTCGTCAGATCAGCGCGGTATTGAAGTGGTTCGATATCGTTGTTGGTTTGCTTCTCGACCCATCGCGGCAAGTTGCTCAACAAGTGCAAGTAGGCCATTCCCTCGCCCGACGGTTCCAAATCGACCTTTGCACGCCAACTGGCCAGCACACCTTCAAGGCGCACGCTGGGGTGATAGCCCAATCGGGAAGGGTCATCTTTCGGATCAAGAGGTTGAGCCTCGGATTCCCCATCTTTAGGTGGAGGGGGCGGAAGAATTTGTTCGAAGGGCTTGGGAGGGCGAATTTCCACACCTTCAAACGGCACCGCCTTTGACCCGAGCACCGAGTTTACCTTCTCGAGGTACTCGAAATAGTCCTTCGTCTGCCTGAGCCGAAATTCATAGGTGTCTGCGCCACATCCGATGGCACCGCACGAAATGCCAACCAAACTCGACAGAAACGTGCGACGATCAAGTCCGAATTTTGCGGTCGACGGAAGACTTCGCGACATACTGGTCTCTGCGTGAGTAATGAGGCGGATCGTCAAACGTCGCGATTTATCCCTGAAAGGACTTCACAAAGAAGGCGCGGCGATTGTGCGAGTACCCCATTGGAGCGTCAAGCCTGTCAGTGATCATGTCACCGTCGGGGACGGCCTCATCCAGACAAAAAAAATCGAGTTGGCCCGCATGGGGTCAACCCGATTCTTGATGTGTACGCCAAGATGTCAATCCGGCAATTACGCCTTCTTCGGAGCCGGAGCGGCTTCTTCCTTCGGCGGCGGAGGAACTTCCTTTACCGCCGGCGCGGGGGTGGCCGGAGCGGCGCTACCACAGCAGCTCTTTGGAGCCGAGCAGCAAGAGGTCTTGGCCGCACAGCAGGTCGCGGCTGGCTTGCAGCAGCTCGCTGTCTGAGCCTGGCACGGAGCCGGAGCGGCTTCAGCACAGCAGGTCGGCTTCGCCGGCTTGCAGCACTTGACCTTCGCGGGCTTGCAGCAGTCCTTGGCTTCAGCGGCTCCGCTGAAAGCAGCCAAAACGGCCAGGGTCGCGCTCAACGCAACCAACTTCATAGAACGACTCATGATGTCTCCCTTTCCTTGCACTATGATGGCTCGGCCTCTTGGCCTTCCATCGAGGTGAACAGGCGAAGCCCTCATGGCTCTGCCGTTCAAAACGATTAGCATCCAACAATCCCTGGACGCTAGATGTTACGCAACGTTGACGATCGGACAAACTTTGCCGAATGCGTAAACTACGCGAGGTAGGATAGCCGTGACGCCTCCAATGTCAAACCACCCGGTGAATCAACTGCAGCCTGATCCGCCGCTTTATCCGAATTTCACTTTTGCAGCTTCGCCAGGCGTCCAGAAGCAGCGAGCCGAACGTGTTTGGCTCGTTGGTTCTCAGCGTTGGGTGATGACCGGACAGACAAAATTGATGGGGATCGTGAATCTCACACCCGACAGCTTTTCCGACGGTGGGCA
>VGZH01000031.1 GCA_016872645.1 Planctomycetota bacterium
GCCATCGACGTAGTCATTGCCGTCGCCGCCACTGACGCTGTCCGTACCCAGACCACCCTGGACCGAGTCGTTCCCGTCGCCACCGTCCGCTGTGTCATTCCCCGCGCCGCCAACGAGCGTATCGTTTCCCGATCCACCGAGCATCGAATCGTTGCCGGATCCTCCGACTCCAGTGTCATTGCCTTCGCCGCCGTCGAGCGAATCATCGCCCGCGCCGGCATCCAGAAAATCAGCGCCAGTGCCTCCGCTCAGCGAGTCGCCGGACGCATCGCTACCTCCCTTAAGCATGTCGTCGCCACCATCGCCGGCGACTGTGTCCGCCCCGATGCCGCCATCGACGGTATCGTTTCCGTCGCCGCCCGCGACGCTATCGCTGCCTCCTTCGCCGAGGATCGAATCGCTGTCGCCGCCGCCATCCGCAGTGTCATTCCCATCACCGCCCATCAACTTGTCGTGACCGGCGCCTCCGAGCATTGAGTCATTGCCGAGTCCGCCCATCACAGTATCGTTGCCCGAACCACCGTCGAGCGAATCGTTGCCCGCACCGGCGTCGAGCTTGTCATTCCCGTCGCCGCCCACCAGCGAATCATTCGACGCATCGGCTCCTCCTGAGAGGCTGTCGTTCCCGCCGTCTCCGATGATTGTGTCGGCACCGGCCCCGCCATCCGCGACATCGTTGCCGTCCCCCCCGGCCAGGCTATCGTCGCCAGCCCCGCCGATCAGCGAATCCTTGTCAGCACCTCCTTCGGCGGAGTCGTTCCCGTCGCCGCCATTCAGCGTGTCGACTCCCGCGCCGCCAACCATCGAATCATTTCCGGTTCCGCCGATTTGCATGTCATTGCCGTTGCCGCCATCGATCGAATCATTCCCGCCACCGGCATCGAGGTAGTCATTCCCATCACCGCCACTCAGCGAATCATTGGAGTCATCTGTAGTCCCGCCTTTGAGCGTGTCGTTGCCAATTCCACCAGAGACTGTATCGCTGCCGTCTCCGCCATCTGCCACATCGTTGCCCGCGCCGCCTGTGATTTGATCGGATCCGGCACCGCCTTGAAACCTGTCATTTCCATCTCCGCCATCCAGCGAATCGTCGTCCGCGCCGCCGACGAGCGAGTCATTCCCCGCGCCACCCGCTGCGGTGTCGTTCCCTGCGCCGCCATCCGCGGTGTCGTTGCCGCCGCCGCCATCCATGCGGTCATTGCCCTCGCCCCCAGCGATCGAGTCATTGCCTCCTTCGCCATCGAGGCTGTCGTTACCGGCGCCACCCGTCAGGACATCGTTGCCAATCCCACCCGCGCAGGTATCGTCACCTTGGCCGCCATTAAGGATGTCTCTGCCGGCACCGCCACTGAGATGGTCGCCGATCCCGCTGCCATTGATGATGTCGTTCCCGGCACCACCATCGACGGAGACGTCCAGCAGCGCGGGAAACGTTGTGCCATCCACGCCGCGCAGGTCGATGACGTTGTTTCCCGATCCACCGGCGATGACGAGGTGCACGACGGAACTGGCCGCCAACGGACCGCCATTGATCGACACTTCCGTGCCATTCAGAGTCACGTTTCCGCTGGGACTCGTCGCCACTCCCATTGGGTCAGCGCCGTTGCTGGCGAAGGTCAGCGTTCCTGTCGCAACGTCGAAGAGAGAACTGAGGGACAAACACAGACGAGATTCAAATCGCTCAAGGTGCGACGCAATCGGATACAGTCGATTCCTCCGCCGCCGTGCTGAGCCAGACTTACGTGCCCACTGCATCCAGAAATTGGTCTTCAACATCTTTGCACCTCTTCGTTGGGTTAGGACGTGCGTCCCAAATGGAATAGAAAGAAGACGGAAAGAAGACGGAAAGAAGACGGAACGTGGCGCACGACGAACCGCACTCGAGAAGCTTGCATTGCTCAAAACCGCCACGCCGAACGGCGGGAGTTGTAATGCTGCGGTAGACCGCACGAAGGTGGAACCTCGTATAGGATGCGAAGCAGCAATTCCCCAATCATTGTGAGTTGAGTAATCTCCTGTCGGGGAAATGGAGTTCCGCGGATTCTTCAACTCCAAGGAGGGAGTGGAGATGTCGGTTGAGACAAAGCGAGAGGAATTGGTGCGATCGGCGCGGTCATTAGGGGAAAACCTTTTCGCGGCGGGCGTTCGGAGAGCGGGGGCCGGACTTGAATGTCACGATGGTGGATCTGGAGCAATTCTTGCGGGCGATGGCGTAGGGGTTTTTGGCCACCTCGGCGGAGGAACAGACGCAGCGGTTGGCGGAGACGCTGCCCCCGCCGAATCGAATCCGGCAAGTCCTCCCCGCGCCGCTTCTCCAACTCCGGCTTCGGATCGAACAGGTCCATCTGCGAAGGCGCGCCAGATTGAAAGAGATAAATAATCCGTTTCGCCTTCGGAGCAAAATTCGGAAAGCCGGGCAACGCGGTGCGAGCTTTAACGACCTCCGCAGGCAAACCGAGTTGTTGGCTACCGATCAACGCAGTGAATGCAGCCGCACCGACGGTTGTCGAATGCTGCAAGAAAATGCGGCGATTCAGAAAATCGAATTGTGGCATCATCAAGCCTTCTCCTGTTCTCTCGCAATTTCAATCAGCTTCAGAATGTACTTCGAGCGCGTTCCACTCCAACCGCACTTTGCACACTTCTGGTTTACGAATTCATGCTCACACAACGAGTAGCCGTAGAGGTAGTGAGCACATTCTGGACATAGCTTGACCATCTGAGATGAAGCGGTGAAGTAATCGCCGCCACACTCATCACAGGACTGCACAGGAGGTCTTACGCCTCTTGGTCGCATCGCCTAACGATCGTTCCACTTCGACTATTGCGCTAACGCCACGTGTGGAACCTTTTCCATATTGTTAGTTGCATCTACCGCTGATGCAGTGATCGTCTTGAGATCTCCGCTAGCAATCGTCGCCTCCCATTCCGCGAAGTTGTCTCGCACTGCGCGAGCGGCTGTGCCGTTGACCGTGACTTGTTTGATTTCGCCGTTGTCGGACGCCCAACCGCGCACGAGCCAGCCGTTGGTCGTGCGAGTGACGGACGTGATGATGGTGCTGGGCGGCAGGTCGTCGTGCGGGTTGAGGAGTTGCGGGAACGAGACATCGCGGACTTCGAGGACTCGCGATTCGTCGCCGGTCAGCGGGGCGTCGGATTTGTAGGCGTTGCCTTCTGCACGAACTTCTCTGGACTTCGCGCTGACGACGCGGGCGTGGCGGCCGGAGCCGTACCAGTCGTGCAGGATGACGGGAACGCTCGTCGGCGTTTTCGGAGTGGGGCGCGGGCCGCCACCGAGGTTGATCAAGGCTCGGCGGTTGTTGTCGTTGCGGTTGAGGAACTGCACGTTGCGGAAGTGCGTCTCGCCCAAACCGGTGGGGTTGTGATCGGTGATCTGGATCAGCGGCATCGAACTGTTGCGGTGTCCGGAGAAGGTCAGGCCGTCCACCGTCAGTGAGCCGTATTGAATGCTGTCGTCATCGTGGCCGCGATTGAACGGCTCGGCATCGCCGTGTTTTGGCGACTGCGTGATCGACAGGTTGCGATAGACGTGCCGATCGAAGTTCGGGTGATAGATGCCGTAGATCGAGTTGTAAATCTGCATGTTCTCATTGAGCACGCACGGTGACTGGACTCGGAAGGCGTAATGAATCTCCCAAATTTTGGTGTTTCGCAGCACGAACGGATGTTTTTCGTCGGGGCCGACGCGGTTGACTCCCTCGCCGAGATTGATGCCGTAGAGGCCGTCGCAGTGAGCCTCGTTGTCCTCGAACCGCACGAATGGCAGCGTGCGGATGTCGGTCGGTTTCGTTTCACCGCTGGCGTCTTGCACCGGCAGCGTCAGCTTGAGAGCGCTTGTCTCGGTCGCCTCGAAACGGAAGCCGTAGCGATTGTTCTCGCACGACACATTCCGCGTGAACGTGTTGAGGCTGTTCGCCCACCAGAACCCGGCCCCGTCGTTTTGATCGAACGGCAGCACCTGTTTCGGCAGCTTCTTGCCGTCCATCGCCTGCACCGCGAGGTTGCGGTCGAGAATGTTGTGGACTTCGGTCCCGTCCTCCAAAAAGTACCCGTGCCCGATGCTGCGATAGCCGACGCAGTCTCGCACGACGAGATAATTCGTCCCGTGAATCGTCAGCCAGCGGTTGTGACTGTGATGAATCGACGCCCCGATCACCGAGCTGCCACGCATCGTGTTGCCGACCAAATGAAAGTGCAGCGAGTACCGCCCCAAGACATCCTGCTTGCCGAGATGCCGAAACTCGGCATAGCTGATCGAACCGGCCGAACCACGGTGATACATTGTGTGTCCGCGGATCCCGTCGGGCTTTGCCGACTCCACGATCACATTGCGGCTGAGGTTCGCGACTTCGCCCCGAAACTCTCCTTCGCCGATGTGCTCGCGCGCGAGCGGTTCATCCAGCGTGAGCGACTTCCCGTCATCGCTGATCGCCGTAATCGTCCGCTCTTCCGTTTCGAGCAAGTCCGTCCCGCCGCCGTTGTCTCGGCCAAGATGTGTCGCTGTGACGATCACTCGATCGCCGACTCGCCAGCCGGTAACAGCGTCATTCAGAACAACTCTCGAATCCGTTTTTTTCGCCGTCGCGCCGAGTTTCACCCACGTCCGGTTGAGCGTCGTACCATGAAACTCCATTCGGCCACCGCAGCAGACAATCGCCGGACAGGACTGCTTGTCCTGCCCCTCAAACGGCACGAGTCGAATCAGCGCCGTGCGGTTCGCCTCGATCGGCTTCTCCGGCGTGCCGACCAACAGTGCCGGACGTAAGGCTCCGGCCGGCAAGCCTTCAATGTGGGCGTCACAATCGAAACCTGCTTCGGTCGGTTCATCACCGGCTTCGATTTTCAGAACGCCCACATCCAGCCGAGTGTCCCGATCCGCCGCGAACGTCAACGTCCCCGCAACATACAACGCTCGCAACGCCGCCTCTGACTTCACGTCATAAACCACCACATGACCCGGTTTCACATGCACACGAGCACCTGTCACCGGTACTTGCCCATCAACCCACGTTGCTCTATCCGACCAATTCCCGTTGCGAGCGGATGCGATCCAACCGTCGGCCGCTATTGCTGGCGAGCCGAACGCGGAGGCAAGCAGAAGCCACAGCATCGCCAACCACTGACTTTTGTTTGCGCGATTTTTCGTCATCTCAAGTTCCTTGAGTTGCAAAGGCAAAGGGACAATTTCAACGCACAGCCGTACAGACAAAACGACAGGACTTCGCTGTCCTCCGTTGCGGCTCCGCGTGTTTGCGTTGAATCTGTTTTCAATCACTCCCGTGTCACCACTTCATCCAAATTCAACAGCACATTCGCCGTCAACGTGTACGCCGCCAACTCGGCCGGGTCGAGCGAAGCGTTCGGCTTGCTCTCGCCGGTGGCGACCACTTGCTGGACCGTATCCGGTTGTTGTTTCAGTCGAGCGATGTCTTCGTTGAGTCCTTCAACGAGCACGGCAAGTTCATCATCCGTCAGTCTGCGAGACGTTGCCCAACGGAAGCCGAAAGTGATTCGCTCCGCAGGTGACTTGCCTCCTTCGAGCAACATGCGTTCGGCCAGTTTGCGAGCCGCTTCAACGTAGGTGATCTCGTTGAGGAGCGTCAGCGCTTGCAGCGGAGTGTTGGTGCGTGAGCGTTTGACCGTGCAGATTTCCCGGCTGGGAGCATCGAAGAGCAACATCGTCGGCGGCGCGGCGGTCCGTTTCCAGATCGTGTAGAGCGTGCGGCGATACAGACCGTCGCCCGTATCGTGCTTGTAGCCTCGCAAGTCGCCGTAGCGAGATGTCTCATCCCACACGCCGTCTGGCATGTAAGGCCGAACGCTCGGTCCGCCGAGCTTTTCGACGAGCAATCCGCTGGCGAAGAGCGCTTGATCGCGGAGTGCTTCGGCCGAGAGTCGCACCCGCGGACCGCGAGAGAGCAGGCGGTTATCGGGATCGGCAAGTCGAGAGGTGAGAGGTGAGAGGTGAGAGTTCTGCATCCCTTGCTCTCGACTTTCGACTCGCAACTCTCGACTACTTTGCCGATACGTCGCACTCATGACGATCAACTTTTGCAGGCGTTTCATGTCCCAGTCGGTCATGAACTCGACGGCGAGCCAGTCGAGCAACTCCGGATGCGAGGGATACTCGGCTTGCGAGCCGAGGTTTTCGGTTGTCCTCACTAGCCCGGTGCCAAAAAAGCGTTCCCACGCACGATTGACCCACACGCGAGCGGTCAAGGGGTTGTCGCGTGAAACAATCCACTTGGCGAGATCGAGACGGCTCTTCAGCCGGGGAGCACTTGCCCCGGCTGGTTCGTTTTGAACCGGGGCTAGTGCCCTGCGGCTGATCACGTTGTCGTCGATGAGCGCAGCGGGTAATGCCGCGGGCACTTTCTCTCCCCGTTTGTCGTACTCGCCGCGAATAAGAATGAACGCGTCGCGCGGTGGGCCTTCCTTCATGATCATGACGTTGGGGGTCTTCGCGAGGAGTGCGTCTCGTGACTTCTGGGCGGACGCGACGGTGACCTCTGCTTGTTTGAGTGGGCTGTCGACGTTGGCTCGGAAGAATTTCTCTAACTCAGCTTTCTGCGCGTCCGATCGTTTGTCGGCGGCGAGTTCGAGGATTGTCTTCAGCGACTCCGGGAACTTCGCGCCGTCGAGTTTCACGGTGCCTGGCGGCAGCGAGGTCATCGACACGCGAAAGCGGCCGATATTGTGTTGATTCAACGCCTCATGCTTGAGCCTCACGGTCAGCGTGGCATTCGCTGGCACGGTCAACGGCGATTCAAGCAAGAACATCGCCGACGTCGGATCGCGCCGCGTCGGGCCATCGATCGCCCAACCGTTGGACGGGGCATCGTCGAGCACGAGGCCGATCTCCCAGCCCTTTTGCGAGTACGTTGCTTCGGCGCGGACGAACTTCGCGACCAGCGACGAGGCCAATTCCGGTGACGTGATCTCCGCTTCGACTCGCGACAGCACGAAGTTGCCATTCGGGAAGCGGCCCAGCGATTTCATCGGTAGCGAATCATCCGGCAGCGTGTCGAGCAACAGGCCGCTGAACTGCCCCGCATCGATCGGCGCGGTGATGGTGTAAATGTCGTGAGGCGGATTCGCTCCGGAAGCGAGATACGTTCCGTCGGATTGCTTTGTCAGCGTCGCTCCGCCCGTCGACTTCACTTCACTCGGTTGCAAAGAGGACCAGACGGCGACCGATTTGTCGGCTCGCAACTTCTCGCGGAACCCCGGTTCCCACGCGGCGATCAATTCGGGGAGTCGTTTGGCTTCCTCCGCGACTCGTGCATTGGCCGCGACGATCAACTCGTCGAGCTTCTTCATTTCAGACTCTTGCTCGGCGGTCGGGGCCGAGATGGTTGGCTCGGTGTTCTTCGACTCCCCTTGCAGCGTGCCGCTCTCGGTGACGTTATTGAAGAACGCGAACATCGCATAGAAGTCGCGCTGGCTGATCGGATCGTACTTGTGATCGTGACAGCGGCAGCAGTTGAAGGTCAGCCCCAGCCAAGTCATGCCGGTTGTCTCGACCCGGTCGATCACGGTTTCGACGCGCCATTCTTCAGCGATCAATCCCCCTTCGCCGTTGAGCCGGTGATTGCGATTGAATCCCGTTGCGACGATCTGCGACCGAGTCGGATTCGGCAACAGATCGCCGGCGAGTTGCTCGATCGAAAATTGATCGAACGGCATGTTTTGATTGAAGGCATTGATGACCCAATCGCGCCACGGCCATTGAAAGCGGCTGCTATCCACCTGAAAGCCGTTGCTGTCGGCGTACCGCGCCATGTCGAGCCACGGCCGCGCCATTTGCTCGCCATAACGCGGCGACTTGAGCAGCCGATCGACGACCTTTTCGTAAGCGTTGTCCGATTGATCGCCGAGGAACGCATCGACTTCGATCGGCGTCGGCGGCAGGCCGGTGAGGTCAAGAGTGACTCGGCGAATGAGCGTTATCTTGTCTGCTTCCGGTGACGGTTTCAGTTTCGCTTGATCGAGACGAGCGAGAATGAACTGGTCGATCGGGTGTGGGATAACAGCCATCGGCTTTGGGCCATCGGCCATCGGCCGGACTGGGACCACAGGACGTGTGGGCGGAATGAACGCCCAATGGCCTTGGTACTCGGCACCGTCGGCGATCCAGCGTTTGAGCGTTTCGATCTGCTGCGGCGCGATCGTCTTGCCGGAGGCCGTCGGAGGCATCCGAACACTGTCGTCGCCCGACAGCAATCGTTTCAGCAACTCGCTCGCGTCCGGCCTGCCAGGCACGATCGCAGTCGCTCCGGACTCAGCCGGCTTGAATGCGATCTCTTGGACATCCAGCCGCAAGCCGGCTTTGCGTTGCTTCTCGTCTGCCCCGTGACATTGGAAGCAGGCGTCCGCCAGGATCGGTCGGATGTCGCGGTTGAACGAAGGGCGCTCCGCCGCGAACGACGGCAGCGACGTCAACGCCATAAAGGCCAGGAGGATGTTTCTCATAGCGGACATGGTATCGGCTGATGCGGGATGGCCGAAAGCTGTTGGCTGTCATTCCAACCCTTTGCAATCCAAAGTGTCGAGGGTCAAAGTTCTCGCCATGACCTCGCCTGTTTTCGCCCCGCCACGAGCCGCCTACTTGCATGTGCCATTCTGCGCTCATCGCTGCGGCTACTGCGACTTCACGTTGCTGGCTGGTCGCGACGATCTGGCGGGAGACTATTTGCAAGCACTGGAAACCGAACTGCGGTCGCTCGAACGACCTCGTGAAGTGGACACGCTCTTTTTTGGCGGCGGGACTCCGACGCATCTCGCGCCCGACCATTTGGCGAGGCTACTCGAATTGGCTCGCGAATGGTTTCGGCTCGCACCGGGTTACGAGTTCTCGGTCGAGGCGAACCCCGCCGGGCTGACCGATGAGAAGCTGCGATTGATGGCCGACGCGGGCATCAATCGCGTGAGTCTGGGAGTGCAGTCGTTCGACGAGGGTTTGCTCAAATTTCTGGAACGAGATCATCGGGAGGCCGAGATCCTCGACGCGGTCGCTCGGCTGCGAGAACGATTCGAAAACGTCTCGCTCGATCTGATCTTCGCGTTGCCCGATCAGACGCTGGATCACTGGCGCGAAACGTTGCGCCGTGCGATCGAACTGAGGCCGACGCATCTTTCGACGTACGGACTCACTTTCGAGAAGGGAACGTCTTTCTGGTCGCGACGTGAGAAGGGAGCGATCGAACAACTCTCGAACGAACTCGAACGAGACATGTACGCCGCGGCGATGGACGACCTTGCCGCTTCCGGCTTCGAGCAATACGAGATCAGCAACTTCGCTCGGCCCGGCTTCCGCTGCCGGCACAATCAGACGTATTGGCGAGCGCTCCCCTATTTCGGCTTCGGTCCGGGAGCGGCTCGGTACATCGATGGCCGGCGCGAATCGAATCACCGCAGCACGACGACGTGGATCAAGCGAGTGCTTGGCGGGCAAAGCGGCATCGCCATGAGCGAAGAACTGACGCCAGAGCATCGTGCTCGCGAAGCGATCGTGCTCGGCCTGCGACAGGTCGACGGAATTCGCCGCGAGGAATTCCGCACGCTGACCGGTTTTGATCTCGATGACCTCGCGAAAGAAACGATCACTCGCGAGGTCGCCGCCGGACGGATCGAAGACTTCGGCGATGGGATTCGGATCACTCACCAAGGGCGGTTCTTTGCCGACCCAGTGATGATCTCGTTCCTCTGACTTGCCGACTTTAAACCCGTCTTGACCCATTTCGCGGAGCCGTCGTACTGTCCGCGCCCCTTCGAAATCCAAGATTGCCCGTCTGCGGCAAACCCACCGTCCCATCCCCTCAATTGCCCACCTCGTGTGCCCTTCCCGGAAAGGCCCTTTCGATGACCTCGAATGGTCGCGATCCGTCGGCTTTGTCTGACCGTTTCCGTCCGCAGCCTTGGCAGCGAAGCGTCGTTTTTCTGGCGTCGATGATGAGCGTGGGCTTAATCGGTTGTGCGTCACGGGATGTCTATCGTGCCGCTGAATTGCCCGCCAATTTGCAGGCTCCGCACATCGAAAATGCGAAGACGCTGGAACTCTCAAAGTTGGCAACGGTCGCGTACAACGAGGATCTTATCGATATCGATGATGTCCTCGAATTGCACATCCTGGTCGGCTTGAATCCCAAGGACAATCCACCGGTGATGCAACCTCGCGTCAACAAGGCCGGAACAGTTTCGATCATTAGTGTCGGCGAGGTATCGGTCCAAGGCTTGGATCTGCAGACCGCCGGATCGGTGATCGCGACCGCCTGCATCGAACGCGGCATCTATCGTGCTCCACAAGTCACGGTGAAGATGAGTAAGAAGGCCACGAATCAAGTCATGGTTGTCGGTGCGGTCCAGCGGCAAGGGCCATACAACCTCCCTCGCGGATGTTCCAATCTCTTCGCCGCACTGATGGCTGCCGGCACGTTGGCGGACGACGCCGGAACGGTGATCGAAGTGCGGAATCCTCCCGGTTCGACAACACGCTCTCCGGATCACATCGCGAGTAACTTGGGCCTTGGAACAATCGATCTCTCGGGACATTCGACCAGTCCTCCGACTGCCTCGAAGTCCGAGGTTTCAAACTATCGAGTCGATCTCGTTTCGGCGACGAAGCAAGGAGCCAGCGAACATTCGTACCAACTGCAGGATGGCGCGATCGTCATGGTCGAACGCCGCGACCCTGAGCCGATTCACGTGGGTGGCCTGGTTCACAAGCCCGGTTCGATCAAGTACCCGATGGGAACCGGCATCAACTTGCTCAGCGCGATCAACGAGGCGGGCGGAGTATCGAACCAAGGAGCGAACAAGGTCTTCATCATTCGCAAAGTGGATGGCCAACCGCAACCGATCAACATTTTGGCGAACATCCGCAAGGCCAAGCGAAATCCGGCCGACAACCTCGCTCTCAAACCCGGCGACCAGATCTCGATCGAGCAGACTCCCGGGACTGTGTTGATCGACACGATCCACCTCATCCGGTTCGCGATCGGCACCTCATTAACGCCACTCCTATAGCACCCGCCGAAAGTTCGTACTCATGATTCCCGACCTCCAGCCACCCGCCACGGCCCCGGTGCTGAACACGGCCAACATGGTCGCGGGGATGATTCGATTCTTGCATGCCGTGCGTGTGCGCCGCGGCACATTGCTGTCCGTTCTGCTGATCAGCGCGGCGTTGGGCACCGCCTACTACCTTACCGCAACGCGACTCTACGACGCACATGCCCAAGTTCGAATCGTGCAAAGCGAACGAGACCACAACTCGCTGACATCCGAGCAGCTCTCCGGCCAATCCAGCAACGCTGTCTTTCAGATGATGGCCACTTACCAACGCATCATGTCGGGCGATCGAGTGCTCAGCGCGGCGCTCGAAGACTTGCCCAAAGAGTACTGCATTGATTTTGAGGGGATCGCTCCCGAAGTCTGGCCGACCGCTTTGAAGAACAATGTCACCGTCACCAACGAACGAGGAACGACGCTGATTGACGTTCGCTACCGCTCACGAAGCCCCAAAGTGGCGGCCTTCATCGTTCAACGGATCGTCACCGAGTACATCAACAACATCAATCGAAGTTACGGCAATCAAACGCTCGAAGCGCTGCAACGGCTGACCGAAGAAAAGGAGGAGACGAGCCGCAAGCTCGCCGAGAAGAATCAGGAATACCTGGATCTGCAATCTCAATCCGGCAACGTCTTAGATCCGGAGGGCAAGAGCACCAGTCTGTTGAGCTTGCGACTGATCGAATTGAACAAGTCGTTGATGGAGGCGCAACGCGCAACATTGGATGCCAGGTCCTTCTTGCAAACGGTCGAGCAAGCCGCGCGAACCGGCCAGGACTTGGAGCAATTGCTGTTTCAGGCGGTCGAATCCCTAGGCGCGTCGATCCTCGCCAAGCAGATGGGGCTTGGCGAGCAAGACGCCTGGGCAGTCGCTCGATTGAACGAAGATTTGCAGAAACTCCGCGATGAGTGGAGCGAGAAGCGGCTAGTTCTCGGAGACAACAACTCCGAGTTATTGGAGATGGCTCAACGCATTCGCAGCCAAGAGGCCCTCATTAACGGCTACTTTGAGCGTGGCAAACAAAACTTGGCAAGCAATTCCTCCGATCTGGGACCGCAACTGCTGGGGATGGCTCGCCAGCGTTACCAACTCGCGATGTCGCGTCAGCAATCGCTGCAACAGCAGTTCGATCTCGAAAAGGTCGCAGCCGTCAAGCACAACACCCTGATGGCCAAGCTCAGCATCATCGACATGGAATGCAAGCGATTGCAGGCGAATGACGACTCGCTGCTCAAACTGATTGAACATCACGAACTCGTCAAGGACGAAGGGATCAAAGTCGATCTAAACAAGCTGCCCAAGGCGGCCAAGTTGCCATCATCTCCGCGATTGGTGCTAGTCATCGCCGTTTGCTTTGTGTTCGGACTTGGCGGCGGATTGGGATTGATCTACCTGCTCGATTTGCTGGACGACCGGTTTCGTTCACCAGATGAACTGCGAATGCAACTTGGCGTGCCGGTGCTGGCGATGGTGCGTGCGATGGAACCGACTGGCGGAACTGGAGCGGACGCGATCCAATGCCATGCGAAGCCCAACGGCGTCGAAACCGAAGCGTTCCGGACGCTGCGCACGGCGATCTCGTTCTCCGATCGGCAAGCTCAGCGAATCGTGGTCACGAGCACCGAACCGGGCGACGGCAAGACGACGGTCATGTCGAATCTCGCGATCGCGTTCGCACAATCCGGCAAACGGACATTGCTGATCGACGCCGACATGCGACGTCCCGGTTTGACCGCTCTATTGTGTCTGAAAGGTCAACAGGGGCTCTCGCAAGTCCTGCGCGACGAACGGCCGATCGCGGCCAGTGTCGCCGACAATCTGTTTGCTCAAATCACTCCGGGACTGGACGTCATCCCGTCCGGTTCGCGACCCAGTAACCCGGCCGAGTTACTGACCAGTGAACGCTTCTCCGAACTACTCGCGTGGGCAGAGACCAGCTACGACCAGATCCTGATCGACGCACCACCAGTGCTCGCGGTCGCGGACCCAATCATCATTAGCCGCATGGTCGATGGCGCGGTGCTGGTGGTTCGCCCCGACAAAAATCGCCGCCGCATGGTGATCCGCGCGGCGGAAGCCTTCGCGGCCGTGGAAGTCAACCTGATGGGTGTCGTGGTCAACCATCTCTCCAGCGGTTCATCGGGAGATTACTACGGATACGGCTACGGCTATGGGTACGGCTATGGGTACGGCTACGGCTACGGCCACGATGAAGCCAATGCCGCCGCCGAGTCGAAACCAGAACACGAAGCCGAAGAGTCCATCGCCGACGAGTCGGAATCGGTTCGGCGAGCGGCGTGACCGTGAATTGCAATCTTTCGATGCCAGAGGTGAATCATGCATGCGGCGAATGGGACTACCAAGACGCAAACGAACTCTGCGTCCCATCTGTCGCACGAGGATAGAGACGACCCAAGGCTGCAGCGGTGTTGTCACAGGATCATCGATGCGGCGTTGGCGGCGTGTGTCTTCGTCGTCCCCTGCCTGTTGGGGGGCCGCATCGCGCTGGGGCAGTCTGTGTTGGCCGCGAGTGCCGCCATCGCGGTGCTAGCGTGGTCTGCCAGTTTGCTGTTCAGTGGCCGACCGTCGTGGACAGTCACTTGGGTTGAGCCGTTGCTGCTGGCGGTCATCGGAGTCGGACTATTTCAAATCACTCCCTTGCCCCCGGCATTGCTGAACTTCTTATCTCCGCAGCACGGCACACTGCTGCCGCTGTGGTCTGGCGATGCGGACGCGGCAGGTACTTTGGGAACCTGGCAAACGCTGTCACTGAACGTCGGCGAGACGCGACAGGCGATGATCATCGGACTGAGTTACATCGCGTTGTTCTTCGTCGCGACTCAGCGGCTGCGCCGAGTCAGTGACATCGAACGCTTGCTGAAATGGATCGCCGCGTCCGCCGGATTGATGGCTCTTTTCGGTGTCATGCAGTGGCTGACCAGCAATGGAAAATTCTTTTGGTTTTACGACTACCCGATGACCACCTCCGAACTTCGTTTGAAAGGCGCATTCACGAATCGCAATCACTTCGCGCAGTTCTTGGCGATGGGATGTGCTCCGCTCTTATGGTGGGTGTTGAAAACGCTGGAAGGTCGTTCGGTCACGGCCAGTAGCTTTGGACGCCGCTCGGCTCGCAACAACTCTGACGCATTGCTGGGTGGACTCTTGCTGTTGCTGGGGGTGTTGGTCTTCGCCGTGTTGTTTTCGCTGTCGCGTGGCGGGACAGTCGCGTTGAGCGTCTCGTTGGTCGTGATGCTCGGCCTTCTCTTTCGCGCCCGGCGGATGTCAGGCCGCGTCGTGAGTGTGCTGCTGGGCATGTCATTGGTCGCGGGCTGTCTGTTTCTGATGTTCGGTTACGACAAAGTTTCAGATCGGCTGGACAATTGGGAGTCCGATGAACGGCTGGCCGTTTGGGAAGCGAACTGGAACATCCTGCGTGACTTCCCATTATTCGGCACCGGCTTGGGGAGTCATGCGGAAGCTTGTCCGATGTACTACGCGCCCCCGTTTGTCGACATCGAATTCACGCACGCCGAGAATTCGTACTTGCAAGTTGCCTCGGAGAGTGGATTAGTCGGACTGGGGCTCGCGCTGCTGGGTGTGGCATGCTGTGCGACCTGGTGCGTGCGAGCGCTGAACTCTCGGGCGGATGTTCGAATTCGAGTGCTCTCAGCGGCGGTCTCGGCCAGTTTGGCGGCGAACGTCGTGCATGCCGGCGTGGACTTCTCGTGGTACATCCCCGGTTTGATGGTCATCGCTTTGCTGTTGGCCGCGTGCGCTCGACGTCTGGACCAATTGTCCGCAAGCGGTACCGGCGATTCCCCTGCAACGGAAGCGATGCTTTCAGCAATGCCGATCCCGCGCTGGCTTGGACTGGCCACCGCAGCGATCGCGGTGAGTTGTTCGACCTGGGCGTTTCCGCAATTGGAACAACTCGCGAAAAGTGAGCCGTATTGGTTCGACTATCTGCGACACGCCATGCCGCAGAAGAGTCCAACGCAAGTCGCCACGACGGATGCGGACGAAACTGAGGAACTCGAGGCTGCGAGGATCAGGCAATTCAAGCAACTTCTGTCCGCGTTGAGATCCACCGTGAAACTCAACCCATTTCAGGCACGAGCGCAATTGCGATTGGCTTCGTCCTACCTGGTAGCGTTCGATCACTTACAGCAGCACAGCGACGACCCGATGTCGTTGTCCCAAATCCGTGATGCGGCGCTGGCGGCGCAATTCGAGTCGAAGGAAGAAATGCATGAGTGGCTGGAACGGGCCGTCGGCACGAATTTGAAGTACCTCGTCGCAGCCGCTGGGCATGCCAAGAAGGCGGTGCAGCTCTGCCCGTTGCAAGGCCAGGCCTACATCCAATTGGCGGAGTTGAGATTTCTCAACGATCTTGATGCACGACATGGCACCGCCCTGTTGCGACAAGCCTTGTTGGTTCGCCCCCAGTCGGCTTCGGTGCAGTTTGCGGTCGGTCGCCAACAATGGCTCGATGGGCAGATCGACGAGGCTCTCAACTCTTGGAAAACGGCGTTTCATCAAGACCAGTCCTCGCAAGAACAAATTCTTGCGTTGCTGGTCGGCAACGTGCAGGCTGATGTCATTCTCGACCACTTGCAGCCAGACCTCGGCGCGTTGCGGCGATTGGAGGCACGCTACTTCAACGACCAACAGCCGTTGCCAGACTACCCCCTCATCGCACGCGCGTACGCC
The DNA here is from genome assembly GCA_016872645.1 of Planctomycetota bacterium. Lineage (GTDB taxonomy): Bacteria > Planctomycetota > Planctomycetia > Planctomycetales > Planctomycetaceae > SXKJ01. The sequence continues at coordinate 15,806 of VGZH01000031.1, forward strand.
GAGGCATTGAAGCAAGAACTCACGAACCCAGAATGCGATCAGCCGATCGACCAATTGATCGCCGCCGCCGCGATTTACAATCGCCTGCAAGACCCCGAAAATGCCGAGGCATGCCTGCGCCACGCATTTCAGCTGGATCGCACTTCCTTCGCCGCTCGCAAGATGCTGGGAGCCTTCTTGCTGTCCCGAGAAAGATTTAACGAGGCCTCGGAACATCTCAACTGGTGCGTGCGGATGAGCCCTCATGACCGCTGGCTGCGCGGACTCGCCGAACAGGCACTGGCGAAGAGTCTACGAGGTCCCCTGGGCCCGACCAGCCCCACCGGCATTCAACCCGCCGGATATGAAACACTTGCTCCGAGACGCCGCGGACGGCCGTAGGCTTGCTCTCGGCCAATCCATTTGTTTCGCTGCTCCGAAGAATCCAGTTCTTCCGAGACAAACCGTGGAGGCCGGTCATGCGAGTGTTTCTGGCGTTGGTCATCGCTCTGCTCGTTTCGCAATCGCTGTCGCTCGCCGACGACCGACTTGAGGCTCGACTGCGTCCACTGATTGAGGCTCACAAAGGTGAGGTCGCCATCGCTTTGAAGCACCTCAAAATCGGTGAGTCGTTCACGCATCGCGCCGACGAACCGATGCCGACCGCCAGCCTCATCAAACTGCCTGTAATGGTGGAGGTCTATCAGCAGGCTCACGACGGCAAGCTGAAGCTCACCGATCCGATCACCCTCACACAAGCCGACAAAGTTCCCGGCAGCGGCATCCTGACGGCGCACTTCAGCGAAGGAGCCACGTTCCCGCTGGTCGATGCCGTACGGCTGATGATCGTATTCTCCGACAACACCGCGACGAACCTGGTCATCGACAAGATCGGCCTCCCCGCAACCGCCGCACGAATGGAAACACTCGGCTTCCCCAACACAAAGCTGCACTCGAAGAGTTTCAAACGCGAGACGTCGGTCTTCCCGGAACGGAGCGTAAAGTTCGGCCTCGGCTCGACGACTGCCAGCGAAATGGTCGAATTGCTGCAGCAACTGTACTCCGAAAAGCTTGTCAGCCCGGAAGCCTCACGGGTAATGCTCGAACACCTCAAGAAATGTGACGACGATGAGAAGTTCCCTCGTTTCCTGCCGCCGGGCACGGTCGTCGCTCACAAAACCGGATCGGTCAACGAAGCCCGCACGGACGCGGGGATTATTTTTTCACCGAACGGCCCGATTGCACTCTGCGTGCTCACCGCGAAAAACGAAGACAAATCGTGGGTCGCCGACAATGCTGGTAATCGATTCTGTGCGACGGTTGCTCGCGAAGTCTTCAACCATTTCAATCCTGCCCCGACAAAGGCGCCGTAGCTGTACCGCGATCGTCAGGGAGCGGTACGAATGGCTTATTTTCACACAGGAGACACAACTCATGGCAAGACAACTCAACATCGGCATGATCGGTTACGGCTTCATGGGCCGAGCGCACTCGAACGGCTACAACCGTGTCGCGAACTTTTTTCCGGAACTCGAATACAAACCGGTGCTGAAGGCGGCGTGCGCTCGCAACGCCGAAGCAATCAAAAAGTTCGCCGACACTTGGGGCTATCAATCAACGGAGACCGACTGGCGAAAGCTGGTCGAGCGGAAAGACATCGATGCCGTCGACATCTGCGTTCCAAACAATTTGCACAAGGAGATTGCTCTGGCTTGTGCGGCGAACGGAAAGATGATTCTTTGTGAAAAGCCGCTGGCAATGAACGTCGCCGAGGGCGAGGAGATGTGCCGAGCGGTTGAGGCAGCCAAAGTCGCAAACACCGTTTGGTACAACTATCGCCGCATCCCGGCCGTCACCTTCGCGAAGCAGTTGATCGACGAGGGAAAGCTCGGCCGCATCTTCCACTACCGCGCCAACTTTTTGCAGGACTGGACGATCTCCGCCGACCTGCCGCAAGGCGGCAACGGGCTGTGGCGATTGGACGTCGCGGCGGCCGGCAGCGGCGTAACGGGCGACTTGCTGGCGCACTGCATCGACACGGCGATCTGGCTCAACGGCGGAGTCACCAACGTCACGGCGATGACCGAGACCTTCATCAAGGAACGAACGCACACCGCAACGGGCAAGGTCGAGAAAGTCGGCATCGACGATGCTTGTGCGTTCCTGTGCCACTTCAACAACGGCTCGCTCGGACTGTTCGAGTCGACGCGGTATGCTCGCGGACACAAGGCGCTGTACACGTTCGAAATCAACGGCGAGCACGCCTCAATCAAGTGGGACTTGCACGACCTGCATCGCCTGCAATGGTTCGATCACCGCGACGCGGGCAATTTGCGCGGCTGGAGTTCGATTCACATCACCGACGGCGACCATCCCTACATGGGCAAGTGGTGGGTGCCCGGCTTGCAGATCGGCTACGAGCACAGCTTTGTGCATCAGGTCGCCGACTTCTGCGACTCGCTGGCGAAGGGAACTCCGTGCGGCCCGACGTTCCGCGACGCCTTGGAAACACAGAAGGTCTGCGATGCCGTGCTCGCCAGTGCGAAGAGCGGCCAGTGGGCCAAAGTGTGATGAAGAGGAATCTCCCTGCTCACGAGCATCCTTGACTCTCGACACGCCACCGACCGAAATCGGTGGCGTTGTTTTTGCTCTCCGGAATCAGGAGTTTGGCGATGAAACGAACACTCGTGCGAGGTATTCTTTTGCTCGCTTTGCTCTGCCCAAGCCTGCTGCCAGCCCAGGAAATTCTCCGCAGCACGCTCAAGAAGCTGGACGTCCCTGGCAAAAAGGTCACCGTCGAGATCGATGGCAAGCAACGCGAATTTACGCTGACCGACGACATGCGCGTGCTCAACAGCACCGGCAAGGACTTGGCCGAAAGGTTGAAAGACTTCAAGGAAGGGAGCGCCATCATGGTCGCCCCCGTTTCTCGCGACAGCAAAGTACTGCGAGGCATCGCGCTCGGCGATCAGCAAGGTGGCAATCAGCCGGCTCGCAAGAATGACGGACGGCCTGTCTCGGCCGATACGAAGTCACTCAAGCCTCTGAACGAACTTGGAGAGTCGAAGTATCAAGGCTTTGAAGGAGGCTTCTATCGCGGCGGCAATAACGAACGACCCAAAGACCACGAGGCTGCGGGACTCAAACTCGCGAAACAAGTGCAGCCGCTGAATTCCCAAGGCCAGCCAGATCCGAATGGAAAGATCGTGTTGATGTCGGTCGGCATGAGCAACACGTCGCAGTCGTCCGAAGGCTTTCAGCGCGAACTGCGTGAGGCGTCGAACCTGAATCCTCACGTTCAATTCGTCAACGCAGCCCAGGGAGGTATGACCGCCGCCGCGATTCAAGATCCCGAAGATGGCCGGACCGGCAAGAGGTACTGGGACACCGTCGATCAACGGTTGCAGCAAGCCAGGGTTTCGCGCGAACAAGTCCAAGTTATCTGGATCAAGCAAGCCGACGCAGGACCGAATCAGGGCTTCCCGAAGTACGCTCAAACCTTGCAGGCCGAGTTGGCTCGCATCGTCCAGATTTTTCCCGCTCGGTTCCCGAACGCAAAGCTGGTGTATCTGTCGAGCCGTACCTACGGCGGGTACGCGACAACGGGATTGAACCCCGAACCTTACGCCTTCGAGTCGGCCTTCTCCGTGAAATGGTTGATCGACCAACAGATCAACGGCGACAAGTCGCTCAACTTCGATCCCGCTCGGGGTGAGGTCAAAGCTCCGTGGCTCAGTTGGGGACCGTACCTCTGGGCCAATGGCTCGACGAAACGACAAGACGGTTTCTCATACGAGCCAGCCGATTTTACCTCGAACGATGGCACGCATCAGTCACCGTCCGGCCAACGTAACGTCGGACAGTTGCTGCTGACATTCTTCGAGTCCGACTCGACGACCAAACCTTGGTTTACGCGACCATGAGGACAAAGAGAGTGGGCAGCAGGCAGCGGGCTTGGGTATCATTCCGCTCCCACCGCTCGCAATGGCGAGCGATTCCTGCCTTCTGGATTCGTCGTTTCGGAGACTCCCGATGCGCTGCTGGTTCTCCCTGAGTATGCAACGGTTCGCGTTGGCGTTTTCAGTCGCTCTGATCGGAGCAAGCCTTCGCGCGGCCGACGCGCCCGTCGACTTCAACCGTGACATTCGGCCGATCCTGTCGAATCGCTGCTGGAAATGTCACGGGCCGGATGAAAAGGAACGGCAGGCGGGGCTTCGGTTTGACTCCCGCGAGGGTGTCATCGCCAAACTTGAATCGGGTAAGCCGGCCGTCGTTGTCGGCAAACCAGAAGAAAGTGAGTTGATTCGCCGAATTACCTCGCAGGACGAAACCGAGCGGATGCCTCCCGCCGGTCAAGGCAAGCCGCTGGATGCTCGCGAAGTCGAGTTGCTGCGAACGTGGGTTCGGCAGGGAGCGAAGTTCGCGAAGCATTGGTCGTACGAGAAACCGATCCGGACCGTTGTGCCAGAAGTCCGAAGTTCGAAATCCGAAATCCGAAATCCGATCGACAATTTCATCCTGTCTCGGCTGGAACGCGAAGGGCTGAAGCCGTCGCCGGAAGCGGATCGGTACGCCTTGGGGCGTCGTGTCGCACTCGACCTGACGGGGTTGCCTCCAACGGTGGCTGAGATTGAAACTTTTGCGAAGGACTCCGATCCGCTGGCCTACGAAAAGTTCGTAGATCGGATGCTCGCGAAGGAAAGCTACGGCGAGCATTGGGCGCGACAATGGTTGGACCTCGCTCGGTATGCGGACTCGGCCGGGTATGCAGACGATCCGGCCCGGACGATCTGGGGCTATCGCGATTGGGTCATCAAGGCGTTCAACAAAAACATGTCGTTCGATCAATTCACGATCGAGCAACTCGCGGGGGACTTACTGCCGAACCCGACTGAAGACCAACTCATCGCGACGGCCTTTCATCGAAACACGCTGACGAACAACGAAGGGGGGACGAACGACGAAGAGTTCCGCAACGTCGCCATCGTGGACCGCGTCAACACGACAATGGCCACCTGGATGGGAACGACGATCGCATGTGCTCAGTGCCACACGCACAAGTACGACCCGATCACGCAGGAAGAGTTCTTCAAGCTGTTCGCGATTCTGAATCAAACCGAGGATGCCGACCGAGGGGATGAAACGCCTCGATTAGAGCTGTTCACTTCGGAGCAACTCAAGCAAAAGCAGACGTGGCTGGCGGATGTTGCTCGGCTGGAGAAGGACGTGGCGACGGCGACCCCTGGCGTGTTGGAGTCGCTCGCGAAATGGGACGCAGCGTTTCCAAGGTCTTTGGCCTGGAAGCCGCTCAAGCCAACGAGCGGCAAGTCGGACGGCGGCGTGACGCTCAGCGTGGCTGACGACGGAAGCATTCGCGCGGACAAGGCTGCGGCGAAGGCAACGTACTCGATTGAAATTCCGCTCGCGGCCGGCAAGCTGAATGCGGTGCGACTCGACACGCTGCCGGATGACTCGCTGCCGGGCAAAGGGGCGGGGTTCGGCGGCGGGAACTTTGTGTTGTCGAAAGTCTCGGCCACGATCACCCCGCCGAATGGAACGCGACTCAACGGCCGCTTCGTGCGAGTGGAATTGCCCGGCAAAGCTCGCTTCTTGCATCTGGCTGAGGTGCAGGTCTTCAACGGCAACGACAATCTCGCACTCAAAGGTGAAGCCAAGCAGAGCACAACCGACTTCGGCGGCGAGGCGAAGCGTGCAAATGACGGCAACACCGACGGCGATTACCAGAAGAATTCCGTGTCGCACACGGCTCAGGAGGACAACCCTTGGTGGGAGGTCGATCTGAAATCGGAGCAGTTCATTGATCGCGTCCTGCTGTGGAACCGCACTGACGGCCAAACGGAAGAGCGGATCCGAAACTTCCGAGTCCTCGTCCTGAATGACAAGCATGAGCTGATCTGGTCGAAGGATTTCGTCGATCCGCCGAAGCCGTCGCAGGAGTTTGCACTCAGCGGCGTTCGCGGCGTGCCATTCGCCACGGCGTTTGCCGATCACGAACAAGGAGCCGGCTTCGAAGCGAAAGTGGTGCTTGCGCCGCAAGCGAACAAGGGCTGGGCCGTCGGCGGCAAGCTTGATCAACCGCACTCGCTGACGTTGGTGGCATCGGCTCCCGTCGAAATTGCCGCAGGTTCAACGCTGACAATCACACTCGAACAGTTGTCATCGTTTGAAAATCATGTGCTCGGCAAATTCAAACTATCGCTGACGGACGATCCGCGTGCGGCGGAGTCGGCTCGCGTACCGGCGGCGATCTTGGCAATCCTCATCGCGCCGGCCGAGCAACGCAACGATGCTCAACGCGCGGAACTGACCAAGTTCTATCTGACAATTGCTCCCGAGTTGGCTGCCGCTCGCGATCAATTGGCGGCGACTCGCAAAAGTCTTTCGGACCTCAAGGCCGCGACAACTGTACCGATCCTGCGAGAGCTTGCCGCCGACAAACGCCGCAAGACGAACATCCAATTACGTGGCAACTTCATGGATCTCGGCAAAGAAGTGACACCCGGGGTTCCCGCAGCGTTTCATCCGCTGCCGGAAGGTTCGACACCGGATCGGCTCGCGCTGGCCAAGTGGTTGATCGATGACAACAACCCACTGACAGCTCGCGTACTGGTCAATCGTTACTGGGACACGATCTTCGGCAACGGGCTGGTGCGAACCAGCGAAGAATTCGGTTCCCAAGGGGAACTGCCGACGCATCCGGAACTGCTCGATTGGCTGGCAATTGAGATCGTGCGGCTGAAGTGGGACACGAAAGCATTATTGAAGCTGATCGTGACCTCGGCGACGTACCGTCAATCCTCGAAGGTCACGCCAGAGTTGTTGGACCGCGATCCCGAGAACTATCTGCTGGCTCGCGGCCCGCGTTTCCGATTGTCAGCCGAAATGATTCGTGATCAGGCGTTGGCGATCAGCGGGTTGCTCAGCCCGAAGATGTTCGGCCCGCCGGTGAAACCGTTTCAGCCCAATCTGGGCGTGAGTGCCGCATTCGGCAGTGGGATCGACTGGCAAGCGAGCCCCGGCGAAGACAAGTTCCGTCGCGGAATTTACACGACTTGGCGACGCTCAAATCCGTACCCATCCATGTCGGCGTTCGATGCTCCCAACCGCGAGGTCTGCACGATTCGCCGCGCTCGCACGAATACGCCGCTGCAAGCACTCGTGACGCTCAACGACCCGGTCTACATCGAAGCGGCGCAAGCGTTGGCTCGCACGATGACCAAGAGTGGCACGACGCCTGCCGACCACCTCCGAGCTGGCTTCCTGCAATGCGTGTCCCGCCAACCGACGGAGCCAGAACTGGCGGACCTGACGAAACTCTTCCACAGCGCTCGCGAGCGTTTCACGAAAGACGTTGAGAAGGCCCGCAAGCTTGCCACGAATCCGCTTGGTCCGCTGCCCGAAGGGGCGGACCCGGTCGAACTCGCGGCATGGACCGTTGTCGGCAACGTGCTGCTGAATTTGGATGAGATGTTCATGCGACGCTAACTGTGCGTCAGACTAAACCACAAAGGTGACGAGATGAATCCTCGACTCGAACTGCTTCAAACTACAACCCGACGACATTTCTTCCAGCAGACCGCTGCCGGACTGGGGGGAGTCGCGTTGGCATCGATGTTGGCCAAGGACGCACCGGCGGCTCCGGTTGGTAACGTGGTTGACCCGCTGGCTCCGAAGAAGACGCACTTCGACGGCAAAGCCAAACGAGTGATTTATCTGCACATGACCGGCTCGCCTCCGCATCTGGACTTGTTCGATTACAAACCGGAACTGGTCAAGCACGACGGCGAGAATTGCCCAGATGCTTACCTCAAGGGCAAGCGTTTCGCATTCACTTCCGGCGTGCCCAAGTTGCTGGGAACGAAGCGAGTTTTTTCGCAGCATGGCAAGGGCGGTGTCTGGATGTCGGACGCGATTCCGCATCTGCACAGTCATGCCGACGAGATGTGCGTGATCCGCTCGATGAACACGGACCAATTCAATCACGCCCCGGCTGAACTGTTGCTTTACACCGGTTCGCCGCGATCCGGCCGGCCGTCATTGGGATCGTGGGTGACGTACGGACTTGGCACCGAAAACGAGAATCTGCCGGGGTTTGTGGTGCTGATCAGCAGCGGTGTGCAGCCAAATGGCGGCAAGAATTCCTTCGGAACCGGCTTCCTGCCGTCGGTCTATCAGGGAGTTCAATGCCGCTCGCAAGGCGATCCGGTGCTGTATGCCTCGGACCCGGAAGGGATGGATCGCGAGATGCGTCGGCTGAGTCTCGATGCCCTGCGCGATCTCAACGAACAGCAGGCAAAGGAGCTGGGACATCCTGAAACGGCAACGCGCATTGCACAGTACGAACTCGCGTTTCGGATGCAGATGTCGGTCCCGGAAGTCATGGACATCGGAAAGGAACCGTCAGCGGTGCTCGACGATTACGGCGCGAAGCCTGGGGTGTCGAGCCTCGCGAACAACTGCTTGCTCGCGCGGCGACTGGTCGAGGCGGGAGTGCGTTATGTGCAGCTCTTCGACTGGGGTTGGGACTTCCACGGCACCGGTCCCGGCGAGGACATCCGCGATGGACTCACGCGAAAGTGCGCGACAATGGACAAGCCGATCGCCGCGCTGATGAAAGACCTCAAGCAGCGCGGACTGCTCGAAGACACGCTGATCGTCTGGGGTGGCGAGTTCGGTCGAACCCCATTCCGTGAGGGCCGCACGGCGGGTAGTACCAACCTCGGTCGTGATCATTATCCCGACTGCTACAGCATGTGGCTTGGCGGCGCGGGCATCAAAGGTGGTACGATGTACGGGGAGTCCGACGACCTCGGCTTCTCTGTCGCCAAGGACAAAGTCCATGTCCACGACTTGCAAGCCACGCTGTTGCATTTGCTCGGCTTCAATCACGAACGTCTGACCTTTCGCTTCCAAGGCCGGGACTACCGCCTGACCGACGTGCATGGCAAAGTGGTCCAAGGCGTTTTGGCTTAACTTGGTTTCAACTGTCGCATTCACTCTGACATCCCTCTTTAGGAGTCCCAACATGAAACTCCAACCGTCCTTCAAGACTGTCACGCTCGGCGTCGTGCTGGGAGTAGGCTTGTTCGCGTTGACTGGCGCGAAAGAAAAGCAAAAGCCCGTCTCTAAACCGGGCGACTTCACGAGCACGACGGTTGACTTCGGCATCGTCTGCTCGGATGTCGAACGGTCAGTCGATTTCTACACGCAGGCGGTCGGCATGACGGATCTGAGCAGCTTCGATGTGGATGCCGGTTTGGCTCAAGCCGTTGGGCTGACCGACAACCAGCCGTTTAAAGTCCATGTGCTGGTGTTGGGCAAGGGAGACAACGCGACCAAAGTGAAACTGATGGAATTCCAGAAGGCTCCGGGCAAAAAGGCCAATCAGGACTTCATCCATTCGACGCTGGGGATGCGATACACGACAATCGCCGTGAAGGACATCACCGTCGCGAACATGCGGATGATCGCCTACGGCTCGATGCCATTGAGCAAAGGCTTGCAAGAGATTCCCGACGGCCGATTTCTGGGGCTTTACCGTGACCCGGATGGCAATTTCATTGAGCTCGTGGGGCCGAAATCCAAGAAATAGTGCGGCGGTTTCGCGACGGAACGAACGACTGTTTCAATCGGCGCCCGTTGCCATTTACGCGAGGCAATCTGTGACAAAAGCCTCGCGAGGGAACGAGGACGTCCGTAACATCTGCCGCCATGCCTGAATTCCGCTACATCGCTCGCGATCTTTCCGGCCGTGAGTTTACCGATCTACTGACCGCCAACAGCGAGTTGGACGTCGTTTCGCAGTTGTCGGCGAAGCAACTTTTTCCCATCAAGATTCAAACGGCCGAAGCGGATAAAAGCCCCGCGCTGGCCTGGGTTCGCCGCCCGCGAGCGGGACAGTTGGCGACGTTCTTTTCGCAACTCGCGGACCTGCTGAAAGCCGGCGTACCGTTGCTGCGATCGATGGAGTTGCTCGAACGGCAGACGTCCCATGCCGGCTTGAAGACCGTCCTGCGTGATCTGCACGACAAGGTTGCCGACGGCACGCGACTCGCCGAGTCGATGCGGCTGCACGAAGACATCTTCTCCGAGTTGGCTGTCAGCATGGTCCGCGCCGGTGAAGAAGGCTCATTTCTGGAAGACGTGCTCAAACAGATCGCCGACTTCACCGAGCACCAGCAGGAACTCAAGGGTCGAGTCTTCGGCGCAATGGCCTACCCGGCGTTTCTGCTGACGGCTGGCGTCGGCGTTGTCTGGGCGATGCTCGTCTGGTTCGTGCCAAAGTTCGAGGGTGTCTTCAAGAACATGGCCGAACGAGATGAACTCCCGTGGGCAACAACAGCGCTGATGTCGATGAGCAAGTACGCCGGCACCTATTGGTTCATCACGATCTTCGCGATCGTTGCGGCGATAGTCCTCATTCGTCAACGCTTAAAGACGGAGGAGGGATTACGGCAGTGGCATCGGATCGCGATCTCGCTACCGGCTTTGGGGCCGGTCGTTCGCAGCCTGGCCGTGGCGCGGTTCTGCCGCATTCTCGGAACGTTGCTAAAAAACGGAGTGCCGATTCTGCAATCGCTGCGAATCTCCAAAGATGCGACGGGTAATCGTGTGCTCTCGGATGCGATTGCAACTGCCGCCGATAGCGTTTCCACTGGTAAGTCCCTTGCGGCTCCACTGGGGCACAGCAAACAGTTTCCTGCCGAAGTGATCGAGATGATTTCCGTCGGCGAGGAAGCCAACAACCTCGAACACGTCCTCATTAGCGTTGCCGACACAATGGAGCGCCGCACGCATCGTCTGCTGGATCTCGCCGTCCGACTGCTCGAACCGCTCATGCTGATCCTAATGGCCGCAATGATCCTGTTCGTCGTCATTGGCCTGCTGCTGCCGGTTATGAAGAGTTCGGGGACGCTGTGAAGTTGTCGAGGCGGTTTCAAAACAATCACGACGCGGCGGCGGGCGGTACGCTCGCAGTGAGCTCCAACCACTCGCTGCTGCGTCGTGCTGGATCTGCTACAGCCTCGACGCACTAAAAACGGAACGGCCACAGCTCGTCGAGTGCCTTGCGTTGAACCTGAGTCAGCCAGGCGATGCTCTTTTCGGCGAGAGCGAGCTGAGCATCGAGCAGTGGGCGATTGAACGGCGTCCCTTCAGCGGTCCCTTGGATTTCGACGAATTCACCTTGGCCGGTCATCACGACGTTCATGTCGACCTCGGCGTCTTTGTCTTCGATGTAGTCGAGGTCCGCGACCACTTGCCCCGCAACGATGCCAATGCTGATTGCTGCGATGCTGCTCTTGAGGACCGGCCGATCCGTCGGCAGCAAGTCTTTGATCGCCGCCAGCGAATCGACCAGCGCGATAAAGCCGCCAGTGATGCTCAGCGTGCGCGTGCCACCGTCCGCTTCGAGCACATCGCAATCGACCGTGACCATGCGCGGACCAAGCGCGGCGAGATCGACGACTGCTCGCAAGCTACGGCCGATAAGCCGTTGAATCTCGTTCGTCCGGCCGTCGATCTTCGAACGTTCCCGTTGCTTGCGCGGCGCGGTGCTGGCCGGGAGCATGTTGTATTCGGCAGTGACCCAACCGTTTGGATTCGCTTCCCGCTTCATCCAGGGAGGGAGATCGGTATCGATACTGGCTGTGCAGAGGACGGTCGTCCGGCCAGCTTTTATCAGCACGCTGCCGGGGACGGCCCCCGTGAAATGCCGTTGAACCGTGATCGGTCGAAGTTCGTCGTGCTGTCGTCCGTCATGCCGCATGGAAGGCTCCGCAAGATTGAAAGGCTGGGATGCCGACAAAGGGTAGTGGGCAACCACGCGAACCCGAAGCGCCAGATGCGGATTGACTCGCCGCACGACAGAAGTGACCATTCGCCGCCAAGCCGAATGGCTGGCAGCAGCGGGACGGTTGTTGATCCGTCTCACGAGGTGATGCGATGAGTGTCTCAATCTCGATATTGGCCGTGGCGGAGTTCGTCGAGCGGTTGGCGTCGATGCTTGGTCAACCGGTCGAGATTGTCGAGACGGTGCTCTGGAGTTCGCTCGCCACCGTACTGGCTCTCGCGATGCTGCATCTCATCACGATGCTCGTGACGAAATGGGGCGATAAATCGCTCGGTTGGAAGTCGCTCGTCTTCTCGCTGCTGATACATCTGTCGTGCATGTTCGGTTTGGTCGCAGTGAATCCGCCGGAGTCGCTTTCGCCGGCGAAGGCTGATGACCGTGAAACCTTGCCACGCGAACGGTTCGTCAAGATTCAACCGCAGTTCGATCCCGCGGGTGCCGATGAGCCGGTCAATCTTCCAACGACCGCAAAGGGGAACACCCGAGTCTGGGAGAAGCTTCCTGACGCTTCGGGGCAGGAACTGATCCGCACGACGCGCTCTCCAACGGAATTAAAACTCTCGGAAGGACCCGAACGACGACCTGGACCATTGACGGCTCCCGACATTCCGAAGGATGTCGCAGATCGCCCGGCCCTGCCTGATCAGCCGGAAATGAAACCGGAACTGAAACTGTCCGGCGAGAAAGGTCCGGTGCGCGTTGAAGCCGCAGCTCCGTTGCGAATCAACGATCCGACGGCGGAAGCTCGACCCGATAGTCGGATGCCGTCGTTCGCTGCGACAAAGCGCAGCGGAAGCGGAGGCGGTTCGAACACACCGAACGCGACAGTTGCTCGACAGTCGACAGGCAGCGGCTCGGAAGCACCCGCGCGACGTTTGGAATCCGATGGCCCGTTGACTCTGCCCGACGTCGCGCTGCCTAGTCCGACGACGAACGTGTCGCCATCTCCTGGCGATCCATCCACCGCCGGCACTGGTACGAAACGAACGGGACCAGCACCCTCAAACGTTCCGCGTGACGGAGACGACTCAACGGCAGGTAAATCCACCGGCACTGGCACAGGCGGCGGGACCGTGACCGGCTCGCCGGGTTTCTCGCCCTTTTCGCGATCGAAGAGTCGCAACGTGCGTGGCCAGGCGAACGGCGGTGCGGAGTCATTTCATCCGGAACGCAAAGCTCAAGACCCAAACGCGATTCCCGGTGATTCGGTCGCGGTGCGCGACGGCGTGCGAACGGAGTTGCCCAACGAGGGACTCGTGCCGCGTCTCGTGCAGCCGAATTTTGAGGCATCGACGATCGGCAAGCGGACGAGCGTGCCTCCGATCTACGAAGGTCGCAACCTCGGCAAGCGTCGCGAGACCGCTCGGCGCTACGGCGGAACCGATGCCTCCGAAAAGGCGGTCGAGATGAGCCTTCGCTGGCTCGCCGCGCATCAAGACCCGGAAGGCTTCTGGGACGCGGATGGCTTTGACGCCCAATGCCCCGACGGTGAACGCTGCACCGGCCACGCGGGACTCGTGAAGACCGACGAAGAAGGGGTCGATCGCTTGAACGCCGGCAAGCACGCGGACACCGGCGTGACCGCTCTGTCGCTGTTGGCGTTTCTCGGTGCGGGCTACACGCACGAGGAAGGCCAGTACGCCGATCAGATCGACCGCACACTCGGTTGGCTGATTCGCCAGCAACGAGCCGACGGGTATCTCGGCGGTAAGGCAACGCACTTCGAGCAGATGTACTGCCACGCGATGACGACATATGCCCTCGCCGAGGCATACGGCATGCAGAGCGACCTCTCGTCCGATCGACGGCTGCGCGAACCGCTGATGCGTGCCGTCAACTACATCGTTGAGAATCAGAATCCGGACGGCGGCTGGCGGTACGTGAAGGGACAGTCCAGCGACATGAGCATCTTCGGATGGCAACTGATGGCACTGAAGAGTGCCGAGATCGCCGGCCTGACGATTCCTGACAGCACAAAGGCCATGATGGTCCAGTTCCTGAAGGATCGCAGCCAAGGGACGAACAAGGGCTTGGCCGGCTATCGCTTGATCGGCGGGCAACCGACGCCACCAACCGACTCGATGACGGCCGAAGCGTTGTTCTGCAAACAGATGCTCGGCATTTCACGCACGAACCCGACCAGCACGGAAGGGGTCAACTTCATCATGCAACGACTGCCGCGCGGGTCGACGCACAACATTTACTTCTGGTACTACGGGACGCTGGCAATGTACCAGTACGGCGGCGATCCGTGGCGAAAGTGGAACGAGGCTCTGCGTGAAACGCTGATCGCCGAACAACGGACGCGCGGCCACATGGCCGGAAGCTGGGATCCGAAAGCTCCTTGGGGAGAGTACGGAGGCCGCATCTTCTCGACCGCCCTCAGCACGCTCTGCCTGGAGGTCTACTATCGCTTCCTGCCGCTGTACCAAATGGGCGGTCAGTACGACGACGAGAAGTGACCAACCATGCGCGGGCTGTTCATCACGGGAACTGACACCGGCGTCGGCAAGACCCACATCGCCTGCGAGATCGTGCGCGAACTTCGAATGACCGGACAGCACCGAGTCGGTGCCTTCAAGCCCGCTTGCAGCGGTGCGGACATCGACACAAACGGCCGGCCCAGTTGGGACGATCTCAATCGATTGCGTGACGCGATTGGCCAAAATATCTCCGACGATCAACTCTGCCCACTGCGATTTCTCGCGCCACTGGCTCCACCGATTGCGGCTCGACAAGAAGGGCAAACGATTGACGTCGATGCAATTCGGCACGGCCTCAACGCCTGGCGATCCGAGTGCGACATCATCGTCGTCGAGGGAGCCGGCGGACTGCTCTGTCCGCTGACCGATCACCAGACTATGGCCGACTTGGCCGCTCAGTTCGGTTTTCCGCTATTGATTGTGGCTCGCCTGGGACTCGGCACGATCAACCACACGTTGTTGACCGTCGAGGCGGCTCGGCAGCGAGGCTTGCCACTGGCGGGAATCCTTTTCAATGAACCGACTCACGATTCGGGAGACTTGTCGAGCGAGTCAAACGCCACGGAAGTCGCCGCTCGCTGCGACGTGCCGGTGTTGGCGATCCGCCGACACAATAGAACGGGCTGGCTGAGTCGCTTCGGCCAAGCAACCCGGCTAGATTGGTGGACCCTCGCGGGGGTTCCCGCACAGGCAAATTTGAAACCGTAGCCACGTTTGCCAGGACGTGGGTAAGTCGGTGAAATCCAAGTTCTGGCGAGCGTGGCCTCGATTGGGCTGAGGTTCGTATGGCTTTCGAGATGATCTGCGGCCAATGCCATGGCAATCTGCTGGTGGAACACTTCGGTGTCGTCGTCGCGTGCCCACATTGCGGAGCACATCTGCAAATTCCAGCGGCCCCAGCGGAGTCGACACCGACCGCGCCAATGCCTGCTTCCCCGCAAGTGACTCAGCCGACACCGGAGCCAGTGACATCGTCAGAACCTGAGCCTGTGGCCGTCGAGCCCCCCTCCCCTGTCTCAATGACTGACGACGGTGTTTCCGAACCGGCGCCACCCACTGAAGAGTTGAGTGCGTTCACGGTCGAAGAGTCTGAACCACCACCGTCGGTCGAGATCTCCGTCAGGTCGCCGATCGTGATCAGCGAAACGGCGACTGAAAATGTCTGCGAAGTGACTCCTCAGCCGGCGACCGGCGATGATGCCTTCTCCCTCTCGGCACTGATGTCGTCGTCCGAAGCCATCGCACCGGAACCACTGACAGAGTCTGCAGTGCCATCCAATTTGCTGACCGAATCGGACGCGCCGATTTCGAACATCACTGAACCTTCGTCCGTGGCCGAATCGGTTTACGAACCGGAAACGGTGACGCCGACCGCAATGGAACCCACCGGCTTGTCTGGCTTGTTTGGTGCCCAGGAGTCATCGCCGCCGCCAGAAGAAACCGTCCCGACCGAAGAACCTCCGGTCACAGAAGCCGTGACTCACATCGCCGCGCATGTGGAGATGCCACACGAAGTGGATTCATTGCCGCACGACGTTCATCCGCCGGCAATCGAGACTGACAGCGACATGCTGGCGGCCCCGCCCGTCAGAAAACCGGCTGGCGCGGAACATATGACGGTCTCAAAATCCTCGTTTCTGCTGCTGCTCAGTTACAGCAGTGCAATCACAATCGGGTTCCTTTACCTCTTGTACCACGGCACGGCAAACAGAAACGATTACGGATTGGAAAGCCTGCCTGACATCGTGCCACTGAAGAAGAAAACGGCCAGCGTTTCCGTCTACAAGGAAACCGTAGACATGCCGGCCGGGCACGATTTGAAAGTCGGCGACAGGCGGCGGTTCGGCAACATCGAAGTCACCGTATTGAAAGTGACTCGCGGCGAAATTCAGTTTCGGCATTTCGCCGATGCCAGCAAGTCACGTCTGCCATCGGCACCGGTGCTGAAGCTTTGGCTGCGATTCAAAAACGTTTCGAAAGACCAGGAGATCGCTCCGCTTGACGACCAATTGCTGTTCACACGCGCGGGCAAAGACCGATTCAGCTATCGCAGTAATCAATTCGTCATGCGCGCCGAGCAAAAAGCCAATCAAGACGCCAAACGAGTCATCGCCTTTGACCACATCATCGGCAGCGGATGGGACTTGGCCAACTTGCCGCTCGACAAACCGCTGCGACCGGGCGAATCGCGAGACTATTACGTCCCCACCTGCGAAAACGACCTCGACATACTCACCGGCGAACTCCTGTGGCGTGTTCACATCCGCAAAGGTTACAGCTCGCGCGGCAACGGCGTGACGACCCTCTTCGAGGTCCGCTTCAACAGCAACGTCATCAGCGACGAAGCCGCGTGATCGATCACGGTCCCTCCACGGTTACAGCCATGATAACGGGGGACGTCACGTCGCGGGCTGGGCCTTTGACCAGTTCAAGGGTCTCGATCTTGTCTTGGCGCTTCGGGATGACGGCAAAGTAGCGGGCCTGTTGGCCCCGCAAAGCAAATGCGAATTTTGATTGCGGGACATCGACTCGGCGGATGTAGTCGGCGAAGTGTTCGCCGTTGAGCAGCGGGTGGTCCTCGGTCTTGCCGTCTGCATATTTCAGGCGGACGATCAGACACGTCGTTCCCTTCTCGCTCGCAGGCCAGCCCCAGCCGCTGACTCCACTGAGGAAGTGAATTGCCTTCGCGGCCGAATTACATGGGAGCGTTACGGACTTGGGCATCTTCGGCGGAATGTTGCCATTGGAGCCGTTGAGCATAATGACGTTCGGCGTCTTGTCCCCCTGCGGATCGACCAAGACGAACGGCACCCCCTCGAACATCTTTGGCTTCCAATCCTCGAAGATCAGCCGTTCGATGCCAGCCTTTTCGCTGTTGAACATGCCTTTCGTGCTCACGATCGTCGCGACTTTGTCGAGCGGGATCGGCAGGAATTTGCCGCGAGCCGTCAAGAACTCCAGCAAGTCGCGGAGATCCGTCGGCGTGTGCAGTTTCTCGACTCCTTCGGGCATCAGCGACTTCTTGGATGAGATCAGCTCTTCGATGTTCTCGCGCTGGATCGTGTGCTTCTTGGCCTCGACGTCAATCAGCTCAATCGCCGTCTTCGATTCGGAGGCCAGCAGGCCGCTGAAGACTTTGCCGTCGTCGGTCTGAACGGTGTAGATGCGGAAGTTCCCTTCCACGCTGCGGCTGGGGTCGAGGATGTGGATGATGAGTTCATGCTTCGGATGGACCGCCATGCCGGTCAGGTCGGGGCCGATCTTGGTCCCCTCGCCGGAGTGTGTGTGGCACTTCGCGCAGGTCTTCTTGAAGACCGCTTTGCCATTCGCGACATCGCCCGTCTTCTCGATCGTCGGCATGAGTTCGTCGATGACCTTCTGACGATCGGGGTTCGGCAGGCCGCCACCTTTGACCAGCAGCGGCTTCATGCGAGCGGCGAGCCCCTTGTCAGGATGACTGGCAAGAGCCTGCTTCTGTTCAAGCGACAAATCCGACAGTTCAATCACTCCCGCCTCGAAGGCTCCGATCAGCGACTTCGTCCAATCACCACGAGCCAACAATCCTCGCATCGCCGTCTGCCGTACGGTCGGAGTGAGGGTTGGCCAACTGGCAATGAGCGTCTCACCAGCGGCCGGCGACTCACTCAGTCCAATCGCTTCGACAAGTCCGGTTGCCAATTCGGCCGACGTGCGCGGGGTGATGAGTTTAGCGAGCCAAGCTGAGGTCTCGGCATCCGATTGGAGAAAACTAACGAGTTGTTTGGCGGCATTGATGCGATCAGCGTCATTGGCTTGGTCATCGGCGACCACTTCGCGGAAGCCTTTCGTGATTTCGCCAATGTGAGCATCCAGCGCCTTGGTACCCCAGCGGCCAGCCAGCGTAACAAGTGCTCCGCGAGCATTCGGTGGCGCGGTCGAGACGAGTTTCACGAGTGCTTGCTCGGATGCCGCCGACAGTGTCGCGGGTTTGTCTTTCGGCCAACCTTTGGACATTCCGCTGAGGATCGCTTCCGTCGCCGGCGCAGCCGTCTGTTTTGGTTCGGCCGAGGCCAACAGTTCGATGATTGATCCGACCGTATCAGACGGGGCGGAACGAGCGTAATGCTCGCTAACGATCGCCAGAGCGTTGCCCGGCGGACTTGCGAGTTTCGCTCCGCTGTTCTTCGCGACAAGCTGCAAAAATGGTGCGTCGTGCCGAGCCGCCGCCGCGATCAACGCATCGCTTAGCCAACGATCCTCGACGGCGTTCGATGCGAACGCGATGCGAATCGCGTCGGCTGCGTCGACAGACGGGGGCATCTCGGTCAAAGCCAACAAAGCCGCCAGACGTACCTGAGCGTCGCGAACCCTCAAGGCCCCCGACTTCACAATGGCCTTGCTGAATTGCTCGTTCCGAGGCAGCACCGCCAGCACATTACGACGGACGCCGGGCGAGGGATGATCGAGCGCAATCACCAAAGCCTTGTTCGCGTCCGGATTTGATCCGTTCAACGCGCCGCGACCGTGCAACGTCCACAACGCATGAACCACTTCGGCGTTCTGACCGATCTCATCTTTCGCGTGATCTTGAATCGTGACGATCAACTGCTGGAGCACGTCGGCGTAATTTTCGACCATCAGCCGCTGAGCATGCTTTCTCCAGAGCATGTTGCCAGTCCTCAGCGCGTCGAGTTGCCCTTCCACTGTCGAGAGATCGGGATTCGGCGGAATGATCGGCTGATCGTCTTCGCCTTTCCACACGACGCGATAGATGCGGCCGTGTTTCTTGTCGCGAAGGTCGATCTCGTAGGCGTTCCCTTTACCCGTCTTGTAACCAGCGGGAGTCGGGTTGTGCTGCACGATGATATTGTACCAGTCGATCACCCAAAGCTGACCATCGGGACCGACCTCGGCCATGATCGGAGCGGACCACTCGTCATCGCTCGCCAGAATGTTCCAAGGATTGTTCGATCGGAAGCCAGCACCATCCGGCCGCAGCACGAACGTCGAGACCAACTTGCCAGTCGGCTCGCAAACAAACGCGGTCCGATTCCAGTACTCCTTCGGCCAGCTTCGAGCCGTGTAGACCGCATGCCCGGCCGCCGCCGTGAAGCCGCCGTGCCAATCGACTTGCCGCACCTTGTCACTGAATGGGTCAATCTTGTTCCGATCCGCGATGCCGTTGAGCACGCTGCTCGACCAACCGCGCACCTTTTCGTAGTAGCGATTCGGGATCGGCATAAACTCGCTGGGGTTGCCGTTCGCCGTCGAGCCAAAGATCAAACCCTCTTCACTGAGACCCAAGCCCCAAGTGTTGTTGTTGGTCGAGCGGAGAAACTCAACATCCTTCACGGCTGCCTGATCGTTCTCGCCTTCTAAACGAAACCGGAAGAATCCTTGTCGAAACGACTCGCCGGTCTTCTTGCCGTCGTCGAACACCGGCTTCGAGTTGTTGTAGCCCTGCATCGCGTAGTACCAGTTGTCGAGGCCGTATTGAAAATTGCTCACACCGCCGTGCGTGTCGCCGAGTGCCCAGCCAGTGATGATCACTTTGCGGATGTCGGCCTTGTCGTCGCCGTCCGTGTCTTTGAGATAGACGGTCTGCGTGCCGTCCTGCACGATCGCTCCGCCGCGATAGAACGCGATTGCGGTCGGAATGCTCAGTCCTTCGGCGAAGATCGTGAACTTGTCCGCTGCGCCGTCGCCGTTGGTGTCCACGCAGATGCGGATGCGGTCGCGGCCTTTCGTCGGCTCTTGCAGTTCGTTCGGATAGTCGAGCGTTTCGCAAAGCCACAACCGACCGCGCTCGTCCCAGTTCATGGCCAGCGGTTTGCCGATCTCCGGCTCCGCCGCGAACAGTTCTACTGCGAATCCAACAGGAGTGATGAAGTGCTTGATCGACTCTGCGGCTGAGAGAGGCTTTTGCAGTTTCTTCACCGGTTCAGCAATTGTCCCCCACTGCTTGGCAGGAGGGTAAAACGGAATTACCGAATCGACGTACTCAAACGGCTTCACATCTTTTCGCGGAGGCGTCATCTCCGGCCGATCGGCGAAGCTCGGCACTTGGCTGACATCATCGCCACATGACCAACGAATGCCGCGCTCGATGAGGTTTTGAAAACCCGGATTGCCCCACGTCCGCTCGTCATGTCCCCACGCGGTGTAAAAGACTCTCCCCTTGCCATGAGTCCGCACCCAAGTCCACGGCTCTTGCCCCTCACCTTCCGCGTGAGTCTCCAGCACGACGCGATTCTTCTCGTTGTGCTTCGTGTGGACGTAGGTTTCATCCCAACTCTCAAAGCCTTTGTAACCTTTCATCAACGGATGCGACTTCGCAGCCTCTGTCGGAGTGACACGGAACGTCCCGGTTCCATGCCGCTGAAACTGCCCGCCCATCAGCGCCACGACATCGTCGTTGTTGCGGAAGCAGTAACTCGCGCAGTGCAGCGGCACAAACCCCTTACCGCTGGCGACGTAGTCCAGCAGTGCCTTGGCCTGTTCGTCCTCGATCTTGTCGATGTTAGCAAACAACACCAGTCCATCGAACTTCGCCAACCTCTCGGCATTGAGATCGCCAACGACGTCGGTGTACTCCAACTCAATCCCACGAACTTTCAGCACCGGCTGCAACTGCCCAAACCGCGCCCGCGGCTGATGATGCCCGTTGTCACCGAGATACAGCAGCTTGAGCTTCTCGGCCGCATGCCCATCGCTGCAACACAGGGCCAAACCAATCACAGCAAAGGTTGTTCGAAACCATGACTTCATGACTTAATCTTTCCAATCGAGCGGATCTGTTTTCGGTCTTCTTGGAATTACGGAAGAGGCCCGATGCCGGCGTAGCGGTAGGTCGAAACCGTATCCCACGCGAGCTTTTGCAGGATCGCATGCTGCTCGTCATCGAGGCCAGGTCGAGCCACTTTCAAGCCGACCGGAGAGACTCGATAGATCGCCGAGTAATTGCAGTACGTCGCCAGCGTTTGTACATGAGCGTGACAGTGGCCGATGGGATCGGTGAAGAGTTTGGATTGCCTGGTCACTCCTGGAAATTTTTTATCAACGACCAGCGCTCGCAGTTTCACGACAGCATCGCCGACTGGAACAATGAAGACCGCCTGCTTGCCGTGAGTCTTGTTGAGGTCATCAACTTGAGCTTCCAGTTTCTTGCGCCAGTCATCGACAGCCGCTTGCAGGTCGGCGATCTTGGCATCGTCCCGCTGAGTGTTGTTGCTGATGAATCCAGGTTCCCCCTTCGGGACATCGAACGGGTACCACGACTCTTGTACGAGCAACTTCAGGTTCGGATTGTGCTTCAGACCAAGCTCCGTGAAGTTGGTGATCCCTTGATCGGGAATCGCCAGGTGAGCGGCCATTGTGAAGACATCGACCTCGCCGTTGATCAGCGCGGGTTTGGCTGTGTTCTTGTCGTCGGCCAAATCCCAGTGCTGAATAACTCGCGAGCCGCCGATGCCCTGAGTTCCAGCCAGCTTGTGCCCCTGGATGTTTGCCGCTTTGACGAGTTGCTCGACCTGCGGCGGGACAAACATGTGAAAGCTGTGACCGGTGTAAAATACGCGGAGTCCGGCGGGAGGCTTGGCGTCCTGCGCAGACGCCAGGCTGCAGCCGATGAACGAAACGACGAAGACGCTGCGGACGAACAGCGACACCCAACGGCAATCCAAATTTGGACGCATGGTTTTGGATTCCTTTCTTGGAGTGCGGGGTGTCAGCACCACTTGGGATTCGTTCGCGACGATCCAGAGCAAGCGGTGCTGACACACCGCACTCCAAAGGTTATTGCTTCTTGACCGACTGCGTCCCCAGCCAGTTCACGGCGTTGGCGACGATCTTCAGCGGCCGTTCTTGTTTGAAGATCGGATACGTTTCGTGGCCGGGACGGAAATAGAAGACGTAGCCCTCGCCGAGTTTCCAGATCAGGCCGCTACGGAAGGATTCGCCAGCGGCCCAGGATTCGGCGAACAACACTTCGTCGGCGTCAGGAACGTGAAACGGATCGGCGTACATCTCGGTTTGTGGTAATTCAAACGACGCGGGCAAGCCCTTCGCGATCGGGTGATCGGGTTTCAGGACTTTAACGGTGCTCGGCTTGCCGTCGTTGCGGTACGACGGAAAGACGCAGTTGGGCAGATCGACTCGCACAGTGAGCTGTGCCCCGCGCTTCATCGCGTAGTACGCAGGCGTACGTATCGAGTCTGCCGTCGGGACGAAACGCCCTTCCGGAGCGACGAATTCAAACATCACCGGCGGACCGTTGGGCGGATCGGGATATCGCCGCCGAGCGTCCTCGCGAGTCCGCTCATTCATCAATTCCATGAACGGCACTGACCAATGCGCCGAGTGCAATCCGATGAACACCAACTGTCCGCGTTTGACTCGCGCGACGATATCCTTCGTGCTCTCCGGCGTGATTTCGTTGTGCCGCGCGTGTCCCCACCAGATCAGCACATCGGTGTTGTCGAGCAGGCGGGTCGGCAATCCTTTCTCCGGCTGGTCGATGTTAGCCGAGATGACGCGCAACCCCGGCTGCTTGCCAAGATGATCGGCAATCGCGTTGCCGAGGAAGTTGTCATAAGCCTGCTTCTGCGCCGGCTGCTGCTCATCCCACACGACGACCCGGATGAGCGGCTCAGCGGCGGGCATGCCGTTCGGCAGAAAACTCGCAATGATTCCCGATGCCACGAACCAGGCGAAGGAGAAACTCTTCATCAGAATACCTCTTAACTGGCCGAAAGCGGAAACCGCCAAGCGTGAGTCCAAGCGCCCGTGGTCCATGCATCCTGCGTTGCGAACTCGCGGGCCACTAGCTCACGCGGCGTAATTTCGAAGTACAGAAATGCCTGAGTTGCAGATTGGAAGTGGCTCGAATTGTCATTGTTGAACGTAGGGATGCCGGTGGCTCCCTTCGTGTCCTTGGTGCCATTCCAACGGAAAACGTTTCGCGCATGAGTGTGGCCATACAGAATCGCCGCCACATTATGACGAGTGAGCAATTCGTAGTAGGCCGCGACGTCACACAAGTCCCATTCGCCTCCGGTTGGCTCGGCGGTTGGATCGCATGGTCCGCTGTATCGAGTCACGTCGATGTGATGGACTACGACGACAGGTCGGCCGTCTTTGGCGTGCTGGGAGAGATCATCGATCAGAAACGGCAGGCTGTCGAGCGGTGCATACCGCCGTTTGCGGACGACTTCTTTAACCGGCCCCACCACGATTCCAAGACTGACGAAATGCACGTCGTTCCAATTCCACGAGTAGTGCAGACCGTTCTCCGACACATTCACCAAGCCAGGTCGTTTTGGATTGCGTTGCTTGATGCCGTCAATCGCCAATCCTTGTCCGGAGGGAGCATCATGGTTGCCGTGAACTTCATAGACCGGCAGCTTCAGTCGGCCATCCTGGCCGTCGAGTCCGAAATCTTCGGTGAAGGCACGCCATTCGGTTTCCTGCATCGCAACCTGAGTGCGTCCATGCTTGTCACCGGTATCGATGACGTCCCCGACATGAACGACGCCGCGCGGTGAGATGACTCGACCGCCACCAACCGATTCCGGCAATTCGGAATCCGGCAGCTTGTTCAGCCAATCCACCAGCCGCGAGGTCACACCGCGAGATTTCTCGTCGAGTTCGGAGGTCTGTTCTTTGCTGGCCAGATAGTGCGTATCACCGACCACAAAGAACGAGACGCCGTCCGAACTGGGCTCTGCTTGAGCCGACTGTCCTGTCAGCCACAAGCCACTGATAGCCGCACTGCTCGCGGTTAAGAACTGCCGACGTGTAGTTCGTTCGTCACGCCAATTCACGAACATCACGACAATCTCCTGCTGGGATAAGGCCGCTCAACACCACGACGAAGGCTCACCCCCATGCATAAGCCGTTCAGATTGATTCCTGGATTACTCCAGCGTGAACGCCGGCAGCTTGACGATCTCGCCACCCTTCAGTGCCGACTGATGAGCACAGATGCCGACGCAGGTCCAGTTCGCACTGAGTGTCGCGTTCGGCCACGGGTCGCGGTTGTCGCGCAAGGCGCTGACGAACTCGTTAACCAGGTGCGGGTGCGAGCCGCCGTGGCCGCCCCCTTGAATGAACGAGAGGTGCTCCGAGTCGTGGATTTCAGACGGCAGCGTGAATTTGCGGATCGGCTCCGGCAGCAGGTGAGCGTAATCCGGCACCGTGACTTTCGTCGGAATTTCAGGCTCCGGCTTCTTCGCCGTGTGAATGATGTGCGGCTCGTGTTCGACCAGCGTCCATTCAAATGATCGCTTTGTGCCGTAGACATCGAAGCTCTCGCGGTATTGCCGAGCGACGTCGTACAGGAACCGCCAGATGTGAGCGGTGACGTCGCTGTCTTTCACTTTGATGTGACACGACTCGACAGCAAACTTGTTGCCACTCTTCTGAGCGATATCGTCGCGCACGGTTCCCGAACCAAAGCACGAGACGTATTCCGCACGGCCGTTGACGAGTCCCAGGCACGGGCTGACGACGTGCGTCGCGTAATGCATCGGGATCATCTTCTGCCAATAGTCGGGCCAGCCGTCCATGTCTTGCGGGTGCGACGCGGCGAGGTGCTGAATCTTGCCAAGCTCACCTTTCTGGTACATCTCTTTAATGAACAGAAACTCGCGGCTGTAAACGACGGTCTCAGCCATCATGTATTTGAGGCCGGTCTTCTTGACGAGTTCACAGATCTGCTGACAGTCTTCGATGGTCGTGGCCATCGGCACAGTACACATCACATGCTTGCCAGCCTTCAGCGCTTCCATCGACATCCAGGCGTGATCCGGGATCGGACTGTTGATGTGGACGAAATCGACGCTCTTGTCCTTCAGCACTTCAGCGAAGTCGGTAAACCGCTTTTCAATACCGAACTGATTGCCGACCTTGTTGAGCTTCTCGGTGTTCCGCTGACAGATGGCAAGGACGTTCGCGTCCGGGTGAGCCTGATAAATCGGAATGAACTCGGCACCGAAACCCAAACCGATCATGGCGACATTGACGGGCTTACTCATGAGAGATCCTTCACAGAAAAAAATGAAAAATGACCCCGAGAATTCGCAGGACTTTGGCCAACCTACGCCTGGTCTGTCAACCACCGCACTGCTGCCTGCCATGGCCGCAGATCACTGTTGCTGAACAAACGGAAAGTCATCTTCCAGCAAGCCCGTAATGGCACTTGCTGCGGCTGGCTCACTCGATACGGGAATCGCTGATCCACGACGCCGCCGGAAGGGCTTTCCGAGCATGCACCGCAACCGGCCAAGAAGGGAGACTCTTCCCGATGGCCGCGAACAAACAGGACAGGCCTCGGACGGATAAGGCCGAGAGCCACTCTCACAAATGCTCCCCAGTGACCAAACAGAATTTCATCGAAGCATCCCTGCTGGCGCCTGACGCTTGAATGTTCTGTCGTCGGGCCACGAACAAACGTCTCGAAAATCGATCCGCCGAATTCTTTGACCTGTGACAGGACTGCACCGCCCTCACTTTGCGAGCGGCAAGAACTTCACGCACACCGGAGTACCGACCGACACCGTCGAACCAGTCGGCTCCAGTTTTCCAGTCGTCTGATCAATACGAAAGACGATCACGCTGTCGCTGTCCTGATTGCACGCAAGCAAATAGTTTCCAGTCGGATCAATGCCGAAGTTGCGCGGCGTCTTGATCCCCTGCCCTTGATGCCCGACGGCAGTCAGCTTGCCGGTGGCCGCGTCGATCGAAAAAATCGCGATGCTGTGGTGCCCCCGATTCGAGCCATACAGGAACTTGCCGCTGGGATGAACTTGAACTTCGGCGGTGGACATCCCTTTGCGGTCGGTGACTCCTTCGGGCAACGTTGAGATCGTCTGCTGTGACGTGAGCACACCCTTCGCAGCGTCGTACTGGAAGGCAGTGACGGTCAGTTTGATCTCGTTGATGACGTAGGCATTCTTGCCATTTGGGTGAAACGCGAAGTGACGCGGGCCGGAGCCGGCATCGACGCTCGCAGATGGCGGATCGTTCGCGGTGATCGTCCCTTTGTCGGGATCAAGGCGATAGACCATGACTTTGTCGATGCCCAGGTCCGCGACCATCGCGAATCGGTTGGCCCCATCGACGTTGACCGAATGCGCGTGCGGAGCCGCTTGATTGCCAGGATTAATGCTCGAACCCTTGTGCTGAACGAAGCTCGACACCTCGCCGAGCTTGCCGTCTGACGAAATCGGCAGGGCTGCCGCGCTCCCGCCGCCGTAATTGGCGACCAGTGCGACCTTGCCCGTGCGATCAACAACGATGTGACACGGCCCGGCTCCGACAGACGACTGCTGGTTGAGCATCTTTAAATCACCGGTCGCTGCGTCGATGGCGAAGGCGCTGACGCCTCCTCCCTTCTTCCCGTTCACGTCGTTGACTTCGCCAACCGCGTACAAAAACTTCTGGTTTGGAGCGATTGCGAGAAACGACGGATTCACTGCTTCGCCTGCCAACACCGGTTCCAACAACTTGCCCGTCGCAAGGTCCAGTTCGCTGCGGTAAATCCCTTTGCTCGACTTTCCGGTGTAGGTACCGAAATAAATACGCTGCTTGCCACTGGGTGCATCTGCAGCCAACACCAACGACGACACACCACACAAGCAGAAGATACCCAAAATCAGACGTCGAAGCAGATTCATGGCGAGGATTCCTTGTTCAAGAAGAAGCCGTCAGAAAGCAATGCAACGTGGCGCTAAATTTACTGCGGGAATTGTAGGCCAGACGCTCAGCGAATAGAAACGCCGCACGAAGCGTTGCTTCGCAACCATTACCATTACTCCGAGAATCGCAAAGTCACGTCATGCCCTATGCTGCCAGCCATTCGATCGAACCCAATCTCGATTCCGCGATTCAAGCGGTCTGCCACGACGTCCGAGAACAGCTTACCGGCCAGTCGCCGAATCTGTGCTTCCTGTTTGCCTCGCACGCTCATGCCGATGGGTTCGAGGACTTGCCGGCGACGATTCGCCGCGAACTCGGAGCAGACGTGTTGCTCGGCTGTTCGGGCGAGACGATTGTCGGCGGCGGCGAGGAAATCGAAGAAGGACCGGCGTTGAGCCTATGGGCTGGCGTGATGCCCGGAGCGATGCTGATGCCGTTTCACATCGAGTTTGGCGAAACTCCCGACGGCTTGATCGCGGTCGGCTTTCCCGACGATCTGCCCGAACGAGCGGCCGATGCGCGAGCGCTCTTCGCTCTCGGAGAACCGTATTCATCGGTCCCCGATTCCGTGATCGATCGCTTCGCCGATGAACTGCCCGGCGTGCCGCTGCTCGGTGGCATGGCGAGCGGCGGCGGTCCAGGAGAGAACCGCGTCTTCCTCAACGACGATTGCTTTTCGGACGGCGCTGTCGCCATTCTGCTGCAAGGGGGTCCCAAGGTGCGGTCGGTCGTGTCGCAGGGATGCCGCCCGATCGGACCAACATTTCTGGTGACCAAGTCCGAACGCAATATCGTCTTCGAGTTGGGCGGAAAACCGGCGATCGATCGCCTGCGCGAATTCTTGCCGGAGTTACCGGAGCGGGATCAACGACTGGTGCAGCGCGGATTGCATCTCGGGATCGCGATGAGCGAGTACAAGCCGTCATTTGGTCGCGGGGATTTCTTGATCGCCAACGTGATCGGCGCGGACCAGCAAATCGGAGCGATCGCGATTGGCAATCTCGTTCGACCGGGACAGACAGTCCAGTTCCACATTCGAGACGCCGACACCGCCGACGAAGATCTCATCCACCTGCTGGATCAGCATCGAGCCGAACAACCCTCGCCGACGCGTGCCGCCCTGCTCTTCAGTTGCAACGGTCGCGGAACTCGCCTTTTCGACGAACCGCATCACGACGCCCGCGCGATCCAGCAAGTCCTCGGCCAACTCCCCGTGGCCGGCTTCTTCGCCCAAGGGGAACTCGGCCCCGTCGGCGGCAAGAACTATATCCACGGTTTCACGGCCAGCGTCGCCTGCTTCGAGTGACCAAGGTCGCCGTCATCGCTCCACGTGACCAGCCTTCCAAGTTTTGACATCGAGCGCTTCAGAACCATTCGCCTGTCGAATTTTGGAGACTCATCACGCAAAGCGATGATGGCCACATTGGCCGCTCACTCCGGTAAATATCCCTCGACGTATTTCATCAGATCGAGGCAATTGAGTTCGTCCTTGATGCCATCGAGCGTCGGTTCGATCAGTGTGCGGGACACTTCGAGCACAATCAGTTCGGCAAATCGTTTTCGCGCGCGGCTGAGTTGCTTGCGGTACGCTTCCGGCGTGAGTGTCTGGCCGGTCATCTCCGAGACCATCTTTGCCAACGTTGGCGAATCGGCACTCTCGTACTGCGCAGAAACTCGCAGCACGGTGCAGAACAGATTATTGGTCGACCGCTTTTGATACTTGTCGAGCGACTTCCAGGCCGCTTTCAAAATGCACTTCCGCCAGTCGCTGGCCCATTCGAGCTGCGAATGTTCAGAGACTGGCATGTGCTCCAGCGTCTCGATCGGCATTGGCACTTGGTTGCGGCGGCAAAGCCACTGCATCGCCGCGTTCCGCACGACCGTGATCAGGTAGTAGCGAAACTTCCCCTTGTTCGAGTCGGCCGTATGAAACCCCTTCTGGACCATCCGCAGCATGAATTCCTGCTCAACCTCTTCGGCGTCGTTGGCATCGTGAATCAACGTGGTGATGTATTTGCGGATCGCTCGGCCGTAGCGTTTCACGAACAACGTCGGATTGTTGACTGCCGTCCAACGGGTGGAGATGCGATTCAGCCACATTCGCTCGCCGGTCTGCGAGTACGACGACTCGACCTGGCCGCTGCCAGTCGAGGGTTTCGAGTCATCGAGTTTTGAATCAACATCGGAAGCCATCGCGAAAACCTTCCCCATGAAGTGCCATGTCAGCGTATCTCAACGATGCGACGGCAAACAACTCGTCGTCGAAAATCAGTAGAGCCTGAACGTGAAGCGAGCGATCCTGCCGTGAATTGATAGATTCGAGTATTTCCCGGCAGGCATTGCTCGATTCACTCGAGATTCCATTCGGCGAATGAAGTCAGGCTAGGATTGGCCCAATCCGATATGACCGTGGTGCCGATGAAATTGATGCCCACTGGAAAATCAAGTTGTCGCAAAAGTACGCCTGCGAGGTTTTTGCGCGCTCGCCGTCTCCAATCATACTTCTGTTCGCAGCAGCTTGAGCCGACGTGAGTTTGTCCGCGTGGGAGGGTTCGGGCCGGGCGATCTGATGCTGGCGGACCTGCTGCGAAACGAGGACTGTGCGGAAGTGGACACTCACCGGCCGAGGTCCATCGTTTATTTCGTGCTCGAGAACCGTAAATCGTTGCTCGCGGCGTTTGACGACATGCAACGAACACTGAATCGCCAGCAGACATTTGGCGGACTCGATCGCTTTCAGGCTCAGGCGTTGGAGATGATCGCCTCCCCCGCAGTTCGTGATGCCTTTGATCTCACTCACAAAAGCCGGAGACGCTGGCACGTTATCGCCACAAAGCGTGCAAGTATCCGCATCACACTGCCAAGCAATACATGTACGACTGGAACAGCAAGCCGTTCCTGATGGCTTGGCGACTGGTCGAGGCGGGTGTTCGTGTCGTCACTCTGCACACTACCGAGCGGGATCATCACAGCAGTCCGACGGGCGACGTTTTCTTTGCGTTGGAGTGCCTGATGCCCATGCTCGACATGAGCATCACCGCGTTGGTCGCCGACCTGCATGATCGCGGCCTTTGGGACAACGTGCTCGTCGTGGTACTCGGACAGTTCAGTCGTACCCCGAAGATCAACAACAACGTCGGCCGCGATCACTGGAGCGATGCCTGCTCCGTCATGTTGACTGGTGGGGGTCTGAAGACCGGCCAAGCGCTCGGCACCAGCAACGCCCGCGCGCAAATCCCGCAGGCCCGGCCGATCCACTACAACGACGTCCTGGCCACGGTCTATCGGCAGCTCGGCGTTGAAACCGACCGAGTCTTCATGCACGAGGGGTGCCCCGTGCCGATTCTGCATCAGGGAACTCCACTTCCTGAGCTGATTTGAGAAGCGTTGACTGGCGATCGTTGCGGCGAGCGGGGGCGGACACCTAAAGTCGACTTCGATGACCACTGACAGCACCTTACCGGCTCAACTCGCGGACGTTTCGACATCTGCCGCGTTGCTGCCTCGCATTCTCGATCTGACACCGTCGGAACTTACCGATTGGGTGGTCACCCGGGGCTGGCCGAAGTTTCGCGCGGGGCAATTGCAGAAGTGGCTGTTCGTCCGCCGCGCGACCTCGTTCGAGCAGATGACTGACTTGCCCAAACCGATGCGTGAGCAACTCGCCGCTGAGTTCCGACTCTTTTCGGCCGAGGTCGAGTCGCACCAAGTCGCGTCCGATCGTACGGAGAAACTGCTGCTGAAGCTGGCCGATGGCGAGACCATCGAATGCGTGCTGATGCGCGAGCCGGATCGAGTCACTGTCTGCATCAGCACACAAGTCGGCTGCGCGATGGGCTGCGTGTTTTGTGCCAGCGGGATGCTCGGCCTGAAGCGGAATCTGTCGGCTGGCGAAATCCTCGAAGAACTACTGCGGATGCAAACGCTGCTTGGCCCCGACGAGCGGATCACCAACATTGTGGTGATGGGAATCGGTGAACCACTCGCAAACATGCCGGCCGTCTTGCAGGTGCTCGCGGCGGCAAGTTCGCCGGACGGACTCGGCATCGGTGCTCGGCACATCACCGTCTCGACCGTCGGCCTGCCGGCAAAGATTCGTGAGTTCGCTCACTCTGGAAAGCAGTACAACCTCGCGATCTCGCTGCACGCTCCAAACAACACGCTGCGTGATAAGCTTGTCCCGGTCAACGACCGAATTGGCGTGGACGCGATCCTCGACGCGGCGGACGAGTACTTTGAAGTCACCGGACGCCGAGTCACCTTCGAGTACGTCCTGCTTGCCCAGGTCAATGACGAACCGCAACACGCACAGCAATTGGCTCAACTGCTGCGAGGTCGCTGCGCTCATGTGAATTTGATTCCGATGAACGGCGTCTCGGTCCTGCCGTTCCATGAACCACCCGCTCCGCGCACTCAGCAGTTCGTAGCGATTCTCGAACACGCTGGCATCCCCGCCTCGGTCCGAAAGCGCAAAGGGGCCGACATCGATGCCGCCTGTGGGCAACTGCGGCTCAAGCATGAGAAGTCTTGACTCCCGCTCATTTGAGCGGAGGATCAAAGTTCTCAATTTCCGCGATCGGCTGCACTTCGTGAAGCCGTTGTTCTGCGAGATCGCGCCGTGGCGCGGCCTCACGAGTTCGGCAACCGCTTACAGCGTTTTTCGACCACGTCACCTTTGACGGCCGTAGGGATTAGCCGGCAAACAACACCGCCGCTTGCAGCAGACCTTTGGCGAGCCGTAACATCCCCGCTTGTTAAATATTTTGAACATCATCAAATTGGCTGGCGATCGAAAGGCCCGCGATGTTTGACTCTCAAGATGACAGCATTGACCCTGCCGAAAGCTTCGAGCTGAAATGGCAAGGAAGTTGTATCGTGGTCATCCCGGCGGCCTGCGTGGAAACCATGCGGTGGGATTTGATCGAGCCTGCGGCGGTAACCATCCTGGGGCCACTCAGAGAACAAAAAGTCCCGATGGTCGTTTTTGATCTGAGCAATGTGGCGTATTTCGGCTCGGTGTTTTTGGCGTTGCTGCTCCGTTGTCACAAACTGGTCACGAGTAGTGGCGGCGAGTTGGTCCTGTGCGGTCCAAGCGTAATGGCTCGCGAACTCTTAAGAGTCACATCGCTCGACACGCTCTGGGCAATCTATGATTCACGCGAAGAAGCTCTCAACGCGTTGGCCACGTAACGATCGTCCGAGTCCGGCGCTTCTTCGTGAAACTGAAACGCTACGGGAGCTCATATGACGGATCGACCGAGAACGCCCGACGAATTTGATCCTGCACAATCTTTTCAAGAATTCCTGCCCTCGCCGGGGGAGGAGCAATTGCGAGCCGACGCTCCGCAGGATCTCGCGGCGCGCATGGCCGTTGAATTGCCGGACGATGTCTTTGATCGGGATCCGACCGAGTTCGTTCGACAACCACGTCCGCCCGTCACTCTGGAATCGTTAATTGCCAGCATCAAGCAAGATGCTGACAAGCTGGCGCGCGACAACGCGACCTTGGGGGATGTGAAGATCCTCGCCCGCGCGCTGAAAGAGTTGCGGCATGCCTTCAAGATTTTCACACCATATCGACAGCATCGCAAAGTGACCGTCTTCGGTTCGGCTCGGACGAAGTCCAATCATCCCAGCTATCAGCAATCGGTTGACTTCGGCCGCCGCATGGCGGCACTCGGCTGGATGGTCCTGACCGGCGCGGGTGGTGGCATAATGGAGGGTGCTCACGTTGGAGCCGGCCGCGACATGGCGATGGGGGTCAACATCATACTCCCGTTCGAGCAAGCGGCGAACCCAATCATTCTCAACGATCACAAGCTCATCAATATGAAATACTTCTTCACCCGCAAATTGCTGTTCGTCAAAGAGGTCAGTGCGATTGCGTTATTTCCCGGTGGCTTCGGAACACAAGACGAATGCTTTGAGACGCTGACGCTCGTTCAAACCGGCAAGCACGAACTGATGCCGATTGTTTGTGTTGACGATCCGGCGAACGACTACTGGCAGAAGTGGCGGCGGTATCTGGTGGATGAATTGCTCTCTGAAGGGCTGATCTCGCCCGAAGACTTGTCCCTCTTCAAAGTGACCAACAGCGTCGACGCCGCGATCGAGGAGATTCAGCACTTCTTCCGCGCGTACCACAGCATGCGATTCGTCCGGGGCCAGTTAATCCTGCGGCTGAATCTTTCCGTGTCCGACGACCTATTGACTCGTTTGAACGACGAGTTCTCCGACATACTGGATTCCGGCCGCATCAAGCGAGCGACCGCACATCGTTTAGAGTCCGATGAACCGGACGCGATCGGACTGCCGCGGCTGACTCTGAACTTTGACCGCAAGAAAGTTGGCCGCCTGCGCCAAATGGTGGATGTGCTCAACGACGAGGCATAACCGTAGTTGAGTCACTCAGTGACTCGCGTCCCGGTCACACAATGACCGGTCGATTTTTTGCGAATTTGCGTCCAGACGTCGCCGCCGAAGAGGTCGATCATCTCGGCCAGTCCTTCAGCGCAAAACTCTGGACCGGAGACGAATCTTCCCGGCCGAGTCCACGTCTGCAGTTTCTCAGGGTCAACCCCCAGCATGCGGACCAGCAGTCCATCCATGTCGGCCTCGAGCAATTTGAAATGCCGAGTCCACTCGGCCGCTTCTTCGAGCCGCACTTCCTCTTCGCTTTGCCAGCGAATCGGATGAAACAGCAGCGTCGAGTGGGGCGTGACAAGCCGTCGCTCGCATGCCGCGAACGGCAAGATCGTCGCAGAAGAACATTCTCCTGCGACAACTCCGACCGCACGCAATCCGCGCAGCTTGATAAGCGTTGCCAACGCCAGCCCACAATAGATGCTGCCGCCGCCGCTGTCGAAATAGATTGTCCCACGACTGTTGCGAGGGACTTCCAGCAATTGTTGAAACAACTCCGCTTGTTTGTCGGTCAAGTCGCCGAAGATGCCAACTTCCCAATCGGGCCCCTTGGCCGACGACGACGCCCAGGCTCCCGGAGGTGGGTACGGTGACAAACGCGACGGCTCGGACTCGGCAGTCTGACTGCTTTGACGATTCTTCTTGCGGATCATGGAAACCTTCGTGGTCTATTGAATGCAGTACAGCGAGTCTGTTCCGCGAATCAGCAACCGGCCTTGGCTGATCGCCGGCGAAGCGAACGTGCCCTCGGAGAGTTGGTTTTCCGCGACGATCTTCAGTGTTGGCC
Organism: Planctomycetota bacterium; assembly: GCA_016872645.1. Taxonomy (GTDB): domain Bacteria; phylum Planctomycetota; class Planctomycetia; order Planctomycetales; family Planctomycetaceae; genus SXKJ01. Next base: position 50,025 of record VGZH01000031.1, read on the forward strand.
CCGGCTTGACGACTTTCATCAAGCCATGATCGTCCAGGAAATACACGAGCCCATTTGCCGTGACCAGCGAGGCCGAGTAGTGGGTCCCCAGCCGTTCCTGCCACTGAATCTTGCCCGACTCGGCGTCGTAGCAGGTCCCGAAGCCGTCGTCGGAGACGATCAGAAAATAATCGCCGCACGCGATCGGCGAGGGGACGTAGCTGTCCTTCTTGGTGTAGTGCCATTTGACGTGCGACTCGTTGGTGATTTTGCCGCTGCCGCGCGGGTCGATGGCCATGACGTGATGATCGGGGAAGCCGCCGGTCATGAAAATCAGCCCCTTGTTGTAGACCAGCGACGCGACGAATTGCTCGGTCGGGCCGTCCAGCATCCAGAGCTGCTTGCCGGTGTGCGGATCGTAACTGGCGACGCATTTGCTGCCAGAAAGCATCATCTGCGTGCGACCGTCGATGTCGCGGATGATCGGCGTGCAGTAGCTGCGCGTCTTGTACTCGCGCGGCGTCTTCCAGACGGTATCGCCACTGGTTCGCTTGATCCCCGTCAGGTACGAGTCGCCGTCATGATCGCCGTTGACGATCAGCAAGTCCTTGAACACGACTGGCGACGAACAGAACCCATGGACCGATTTAAATACGCCCGGCCGCACCTGCCAGAGCTGCTTGCCGTCGAAGTCATACGCCGCGACAAGCATCTCTTTTTGATCGAGAAACGAGACGTAAACTTTCTCGCCATCCGTGACTGGCGTGCCGCTGGCCCAGCTGTTGAGTCGATGCTTTTTTTCCAGCGGTGTCTCGACGACCACTTTCTCCCACAGCACCTTGCCCGTCGCGAAGTCGAGACACATCAGCACGCGGCTTGGCTGCTCGCCAGTGTTGGCTCCGACCAGGAACACGCGATTACCGAACACGATCGGCGACGAGTGTCCGCCATGAGGGATCTTGGCCTTCCAGGCGATGTGCGAGGTCTCGCTCCAAGTCACCGGAACTTGGATTTCGTCGCTGGAACCGTCGCCGCGTGGCCCGCGCCAGCCTGGCCAATTCTCGGCATGACCGAGCGACACAAAGCCGCACCACATCAACAACCCACACACGATCAATCGCGTTTGCATGAGTCACCTTTCCGTTCTGACAATGGGAATCTCGCGACGCCCGCATATCATCGCGTTTTCAGGGACCATCTTGCCAGTCACGGCGCGGGTTTGAATTCCCGGCTCGAACTATCCAGCATCCGTACATGACCTCCTCTTTGCCGACCGCTGCTGCGTGGACACCATCCGGCCGAGGGGCCGTGGCCACGATTCGCGTGCGCGGAAATCTTGCGACCTTGTCCGAAGGGATCGCCGGCATCTTTCAAGCGGCGAGTGGCTATTTGCTGGAAGAGACACTGCCACAACGAATCAGTTTCGGTCGTTGGGGACGTGTTGAAGTGGGCAGTGGATCACCGGTTGCCGAGGACGTGGTTGTCTGCGTTACTGACTCCAAGACTTGCGAGATCCACTGTCACGGTGGTGATGCGGCGGTGCGGCGGATTGTGAGTGATTTGAAATGCCTCGGCTGTGAGATCGTCGATTGGCGATCACAATTCGAAACGGAACGCGGCGTGTGGGAGCGTGAACACGCCGACACGCTCGCACGAGCGACGACTCTGCGAGCCGCCGGCTGGATCGCAGTCCAGGCGGGTCGAATGGAACGAGCGATCGCCGAGTTGACCGAACTGGTCGCCGGCGGACAGCGTGAGCTTGCGACCTCGCGGACGCACGAGATGTTGGCGTGGGCGGACTTTGGTTTGCACTTGACGCGTCCGTGGGAGGTCGTGCTGGCAGGAAGGCCGAACGTCGGCAAATCGAGCCTCATCAACGCGCTGGTCGGGTTTGAACGCTCGATCGTGTTCGACGAACCGGGGACGACGCGCGACGTGGTCACAGCCGACACGGTGCTCGATGGGTGGGCGATCCGTCTGAGCGACACAGCCGGCCAACGCGGCGCGGCGAACTCGCTCGAAGCCGCCGGCATCGCGAAAGCTTGCGAGGCGTTCGCGAACGCGGACGCTCGGCTGTTGCTCATCGATGTCAGCCAACCGCCGCACGACGATGACCGGCGATTGTTAGCCGAATGGCCTGATGCGATCGTCGTGGCTCACAAAGCCGACCTCCCGGACGTGTGGGGTGAATCACTGCCGCCGAACGCAATTCGGGTCTCGTCATTGCAGCGCACAGGACTGACCGAATTATCGGCGGCTATTGTTTTCCGATTCGTGCCGGCGTTGCCCGGCGCGGAAACGCCGATCCCGCTGACCACACGCCAACAATCTGAACTCCTGGCCTTCCTGTGACCTCTCTTTTACCGTCCAAGCCAGAACGTGCGGGGGTTTTGTTCGCGCGTCTGAAAGCGGCGTTGATCGGCGCGGTGGATCGGCGAATCGGGAAATTCGGCTCTGGTGGGATCGGGATAGCCGCGCATGGCTCGGAAAGGCAGTGGCTCGACAAACTGGCCGTAGATCGTGTTGAGGTCGGCGTCTTTGTCCCAGCCGACATTGTGAATGATGAAGTCGCGTTTCCAACCGGGCGGGAGTTTCGGAGCTTGATCCGCTCGGAAGCGAATCGTCACGGCGTCTCCGGCGCCGAGAATCGCCAGCCGATCGTCGGAATCTTTGAGCAACTCGGTGATGTCGCCGAAGCGAGTGAACTTGCCTCCCATTGGCGGCCACTGCGTCTCGGTCGTGATTTGCGAGGCGTCATAGCGTTCCGGCCCAAATTCGGGATGCGGCAGCCGCGCCGAGTATCCACGAAACTGCAAGTCGGCACTCAACAGCGGCAACGGCGTCAGCGTGTGTTCGAGTGCTGACTCATCGACCGTGAAGAACATCTCATCCCAGTAGAGTTCCATACTGGTGACGATGCGCAGCCGCGAAGTTTTGAGTTCCGAATTCGGAGTTGCGGGAGGCGTCAACACTTTTGAGAGGTCCACCGCGATCGTTTTCGTTTTCCCGCCGGGGAAGCCGATGTACGGGATTGCTTCGCGCCACTCGCCTGATTCGTTCGGAAGCCAGATCGACGGCGGTCTGGGAGCTTCGCGATCCGGGTTCTGCGACAACGACACGTTGATTGACGTGTCGGTCGGAAAGATCCAGCCCGTCAGAAACAGTGTCACGTTTTTCGCGCCACTCAAATCGCCGAGATCGAGTTCGATGAAGTGCTCTTCGGTGAGCCCTTGCTGAATGATCTTGTCGAAAGGACGCAGGTATTCATCGTCGCGACGCACCAATTTGGAAAGCACATCACGCCCGCGCGAATCACGAGCGGTCACTGGCGAGTGGCGCTTCCGCACGGGATGCAACTTGAACTCCGAGATGCTCGGCGGACCAACCTTTTCATTGCTGAAGAACTCGACGTCTGCCGGATGGTCGACCGCCAACAGCTGAACGTGATCGAAATACGCGGCCTCCCAAAGTTCCTCCGTGAGCATCACGCGGTACTCGCCGTTCGATTCGCGCAGCCGGTCGCCGTCGATCTTGAGGTATTCCCATTCGCGGCACGGAGCCATGATCCCCTCGGCCAGTTGCAGGCCGATCGGGGCGGCCCAAAGGCAGTCAGTGAAGAACGCCCATTGCTCGCCGTCCCACGTGTAAATGTACGGGCAGGAGCCTTTCAGAATTTGCTGCGCGGCGATCGGCAGTCCCGACGGCGGTCGCAGCACGTTCTGCGGAATGCCGTTCGTCCAGACGACACGAGCGACGTCCGCCTGCTTCAACTGCCCGAGTCCGAAGTGCACGGACTGACCATCGACGACTCGGACGTGAGACTTGAATCCGGGCAACTCCGGCAATCCGGCGGCACGCAGTTCCAACAGGCTGCCGAGTCCGTGTGAGTTGACTCGTTCGCTGTTGCGCTGCGGCTTGCGATCCGGGTCCGCTCGCAGCGACAGATCAATCCAACCATTCTGGTTACCACCGTCGTTGCGGAGCCAGACCGGTCGTTGATCGGTGATGACCAACACGTCTTCATCGCCGTCAGCATCGAAGTCGGCGATTCGGCAGGTGACCACCATGTTGGAAGAGGGATATTCTTTGTCATTGATCCAGACGCCTCTCGTTTCCGCCAACCACTTGAGCGGTTCTCGTTTTCCATCGTTGTCAAAGTCTGCCAGCAGGATCCCGTCACCCGGCTGAACCCGCGATTTGTCATTTGGGTGCCGGAGCTGAATCCTGGTGACGGGAATGTCTGACGCTGTCGAGCTGTTTTGTCCCCTGGGATCATCACCGGCAGCAAGCAATTGCCAATGGAGTGGGCTCGTCTGCAAGCCCATCACATGCAACGAGCAACAACGCTCCAACTGACTGTAGCTGGGCGGAAACTCCCGCCATCGCAGGCGACCATGCGAAATGTTTTCTAAGAAGCCTGGCCTTGCAACAGTCAGTCCCGTCACCACCACGTCGGTTTGCACGTCAAAGTTCCAATCAACCGGCAGTAATACCGTCGCGTTGAGGTCTTTGGGCGGAAGCGAGGAGCGGGACGAAATGTCGGTGAATTTAGTGTGCTCGCGGCTGTCGTTGTTTTGCCAGATGCTCAGGCCGGAGCCGCTCGACACGATCAAATCCAAATCGCCATCGTGGTCGATGTCGGCTGGCGCGATGGCCAGCACCTTGGGAAGAGACTCGAACGCCGAGTCTTGGGCAAGAGCCTTCAAGGAGCGGGTCTTCGATTCTTTGTCGTATTCGTTTCGCAGGAACAGCACGCCGTCATCGCCGAAGACCAGCAGGTCAATGTCCGCGTCGACCGCCTGAATGGCGGCACCCGTCGGCAACGTTGCGGCTAACTTCGCAGGTTGGCCAATGAAGCGATGCTCGCCCGGAGTTTCCTCGGTGTCGCGGTCAAGATCGCAGGCGAGCAGTTTCGACATGCTGCTGGGGACAACCGCTTCGCACAGCGTCGTCCAGCGCGACTCTCCCTTCGAGTTCTCAGGCTGACCAAACACGATGACTTGCCCGCTGAGCAACACGATCACATCCCAACGGCCGTCGAGATCGAAGTCGACGATCTTCGCGTCACGAATTCCGGCCAGCGCCGGCAGCTGATCTGCCGTGGCTGACTCGGCGAACGAGACGGCAGTTTTAGACTCTCGCACGGTCGCGGATTTCGACAAATGGGCTGCGTACTTCGCACGCCACTCGGCCGGGTAGTCCGTGACGATCACGTCCAGTGGGTGCTTGGTGGCACGCTTCACGTCCAGCTTGGTGGCGATTTCCGGACGCAGCACATTCGCAATTGGCCGCACGAGGCGCAGCACGGTCGGCCAGTCTTGCTTCTCAACCGCGGCTTCAGCTTTCGCCAACGCGTCCGGCAAGTTGAAGTTCAGCAGTTTTTGAATCAGATCGACAAAGGGAGGGCTGCACTCGTGCAACCGCTTCAAAGTTGTTGCCAGCGAGGATGTGGCTGATGCCTCGGCGGGCTTTCCTTCAGCAACGGTTTCTTGAATCGCCGTCGCTTGCACGATGACCAGTTCGATCAGCGCCCACAAATTGTCCGGCTGCGCATCGGCCACTCGCTGCAAGGCGGCCGCGCCTCGCTTCAGCAATTCCTTCTCGGCCGCGTCCCGTTCGTCGAAGTTCCGAGTTGCCAGATACAGCTCGGCAAACATCGCCGTGTCTTCGTTGGACAGTCGAATCACCGTTTCCAACTCATCGACCAACTTGGCTCGTTCCGCACGAACAGCATCCGTCTGGCCGGAGTCCATCCATGTTTCGATCCGTTGCTCCGACAGCTTCGCGACGAGCCAATGGCCGAGCGAATCATTCGGGCTATTCGACAGCAAGGTGGCGACTGCTTGCTCGGCCTTGGCCAATCCCGTCGCAAACATTTCCGGATTGCGCAGCCGTTCCGCATCCACGGCCGAGAGCGCCAGCACGCAAGCGATCGCACGATTGGGAATCGAAACGCTGTCATCGGCGGCGAGCTTGCCGGACTCTTGAAACAGGTCCGCTGCCGCCATGAACTCGTCGAACTTGACCGCGTTCTCCAGCAGTGCAAGTCCCTCATTGTTGAGCTCTACTGCCCGCGCCGGATTGCTGGCCACAGCAACCGGCAGGTCATCGCCACCGCGACGGAGGCTCCAAACCACTCCCAAGCTTCCAATAAGCAGCACAATCACCCACCACAAGATCGGCAAGCGAGATCGAGGCAAATCTGACATGAGACGACTCCTTGAATTGAGCCGCGAGTTGTAATCCGAAAAACAGGCCAACAGAATGCCGCCGAATGGTCGTAGCCTACGGACTTTGCCACGGCCCTGACGAAAACACTTCCCTCGTCGCGAGAATGCCATGCACCACGCTTACGTCGAACGAGTCGTCGATCTGCTTGACCCTGCTGGAAACGTCCTGCTGAACATGTCTGTCGAAGAAGCGACCCAACGAGTGGGATCCGGCGATGCCGCTCGCGTGCGAGACATCGACGGACAATTCGCGCTCTGGGCGAAGCGCGGCAATCTCGTGCGACTGGCCCGCTCGATCGGTCGTCCGCTGCGCTACTTTCTGGCGAAACGAGCCGAAGGTCCTTGCCTGATCATCGCCGAACGAATCGACGAGATCGCCGCGTGGCTGCGAGCGGAAGGCTTCGGCGATCAGTTTCACCCGTCGTACACCCGCATGGTCCCGGCGCACCATCTGATAGAGATTGCGTTGCTCGGCTGTCCCGATCCGAGTCCGACACTGACGCGTTTCTTCGCTCCGCAGCGCAATCGCCTATCGCCCGATCTCGATGAAATCGGCGCGGCTTACATTGGCGCGCTCGCCGCCGAATGCGACAAGTGGCTCGACCGAATTGACCGCCGCGAACCGCTCGGCGTGCTCTTCTCCGGCGGCATCGACAGCGGAGCGTTGTTCCTCGTGCTGCATCACCTGCTGCTGCGACGAGGTGAATCACCGGCTCGACTGAAAGCGTTCACGTTACAAGTCCGTAGCTTGGACGCCCCCGTCCAAACAGACGCCTCTCGCCGCAGATCCGACGAGGGCCTCCAATCGACAGATGCCTCGCAGGCGGCTCGTTTTCTCGACGAACTCGATCTCGGCCTGTTCCTCGAAGTCATCGACGCGTCAAGCGACCAACTCGATGTCGCAGAAACGGTCCGCGTCATCGAAGATTACAAACCGCTCGACGTGCAGTCGGCGACGATGGCGCTCGCGTTATGTCGCGGAATCCGCCAGCGATATCCTGATTGGAAATACCTCGCCGACGGCGACGGCGGTGACGAGAACCTCAAGGACTACCCGATCGAGGACAACGCCGAACTGACGATCCGCAGCGTGCTCAACAACACGATGCTGTATCAGGAAGGCTGGGGCGTCGAAGCGATCAAGCATTCGCTGACGTACTCCGGCGGTCAGAGCCGAGGCCACATCCGCACGGCGGCCCCGGCTCGCGCGTGCGGCTTCATGGGCTTCAGCCCGTACGCTTTGCCGAATGTGATCGAAGTCGCTGAAGGAATCCCGTTCATCGAACTGACCGACTGGGATCACTCGCGACTGTACGCTCTGAAGGGTGAAATCGTCCGCCGGGGCGTCGAAGCGATTACCGGCCTGACGATGCCGATCTTTGAGAAACGCCGCTTCCAGCGCGGCGTCGTCGATGAAGCCCGTTTCGAGCAACTCTTTGCGCATTCCGAGGCCGACTATCGCCGAATGCTGACAGCCGCGTTTGCGTGAATGCAGCCGCCGAGTGCCATGAGGTAGCGACGTTGATCGTCTCACGTCAGACTTTGAATTCACAATCTCCGCCCGATATGGTGCGACCCTTTGCCACTCGACGTCTCAGGAGTTTGATCATGCGCCACAGTCGTTTCGCTGCCACACAGTTGTCTGTCAGTCTGATTCTGTTGGGTACATTGATCGGTTGCGGAGGTGACTCGTCAGCTCCATCGGGTAGCGGTGCAACAAAGCCGCAACTTGGTGGGGCGGTTCCGAGCGTCGATCTGAAGCGGATCATTGTGCTCACGAACGGCAACGCCCCCTTCTGGGATGCGGCAGCCGCAGGGGCGAAAGACGCCGAGAAGGATCTCAAATGTGTGGTGGACGGCTTCCAGGTCGTCGTCGATCGCAATGACTTCAAGGCCGAGGGGCAGATTGAAAAACTCCGGCAGTACGCCAGCGCGACGGACGTGGCCGCCGTCGCGATCTCGGTCACGGATGCTCAAAACGAAGCGATCCCGGACGAAATGCGGAAGCTGCAAAAGGCGGGCATCAAGATCGTGACGATCGACTCGGATGTGAACCGCATAACCGCTCGCGATAGCCGCTTTGCGTACCTCGGCACGGACAACATCGTCGGCGGCCGGGAACTCGGCGCGGCGGCGAAAGGGTTGCTGCCAAACGGAGGCAAGTACGCGACGTTCGTCGGTCTGAAGAACGCGGCGAATGCTCAAGAGCGAATCGGCGGATTCGGCGAAGGGGCAGGGGAAAAGTTCACTCAGGCCGAGAACCTCGGCGACGGTGGCGACGAAGCGGTCGCGCGGTCTAACGTCAAGGATGCGCTCGATCGCAATGCCGACATGGCCTTGCTCGCCGGCATCTGGTCGTACAACACGCCGGCGATCATCGACATCGTCAAGCAGTTGAACGCTCGCGAGAAACTGAAGCTCGTTGGCTTCGACGCCGATCCGCCGGCCATCGTTGGCATGGGCGAAGGGATGCTCGACGCAATGGTCGTCCAGAACCCGTACCAGATGGGCTATCAAGGGGTACGAATTCTGAGGGCGTTGCTCAAGAACGAGGAAACGACCATCAAGGAAATGTTTCCGAATCACGGCTCGAATGACGGCGACCTGTTCGATACTGGCTTGAAGGTGATCGTCCCGAATGAAGGTTCGCCGCTGAAGCCGGAGCAGTTCGGGAAAAAGACGGAGTTCCTGAAGCTCGATGCCTTCAAAGAATGGCTGACGAAGTACAACCTGACGGGGTCGTAGACATGTCGAAGCTCACCGGGACGGCCGCCGTGTTGATCGTGAAGGACGTCGTTGCGTCCGTCGATTACTTTCGGAACGCGGTTGGTTTTGAAGCCAAGACGTGGGGCGATCCACCGTACTTCGCAATCTGTCAGCGGGATGGCCAGCGGCTGATGCTGGCCCAAGCGAAGACCCCGTCGGACATCAAGCCGTTCTGGCACTTGGTGCCAAACTTGTGGAATGCCTATTTCTGGGTCGAGGACGCCGCTTCGCTCTTTGAAGAATTGAAGCAACTCGGAGCCAAGATCGACTACGAACTGTGTACTCAGCCGTACAACGTGCGTGAATTTGGCATTCAAGACCTCGACGGCCACGACATTGGGTTTGGCCAGGTGCTGGGGCAGTGAGATGACAGACGATTCTTCTAGTCGTGGTGGGCTGAGTCGCGTATTGCGGCAGTATCGGACCGAGCTTTCGTTGCTGATCGCGATCGTCGCTGTCGTGCTGCTGACGATGTGGTTGGATGACAAGCACGCCTACTACCACAAGCCGTGGTACAACGCGACCGAGATTCTGAGGCAGACAGCGCTACTCGGCATCCTCGCGCTGGGAGCATCAGTCGTCATCATCTCTGGCGGGATCGACCTTTCGGCAGGATCGGTGATTGCCTTCAGTGGGACGATCTGTGCGTCGCTGATTTACTGGCTCGCTCCGGTTGATGCGCGCGGGACTCCGTTGACGAACGACCTGCCGATCTGGGTGTTGGCCGTCGCGTTTGCCGGGACGATGGTCTCCGCATTTCTGATCGGCAGCTTGCATGCTTGGCTGGTTACGGTGATTCGCTTGCCGCCGTTCGTGGCGACGTTGGCCTCGCTGGTCGGTTTGAGAAGTTTGGCTCGCGTGCTGATGCAGGACGTGACGCGAGCCGTCTCCGGCAAACCGAACACGCAAATTTACGTCTACGACAAACTGTTCGGGATGCTCGGCAAGGACTGGTGGATTCCGCTGGCGATCTTCGTCGTACTGGCGGCTGCAACATGGCTCTTGTTGAGCAAGACCATCACCGGCCGGCATCTGTACGCGATGGGTG